>JAYYWX010000091.1:0-52863 GCA_036341255.1 Actinomycetota bacterium
GCACCACCCCCGCCCTGCGGCGCATGGTCGCCGAGCAGCAGGTGCAGGCGCGTCAGCTCGTCCTGCCGGTCTTCATCCGCGAGGGCCTCACCGAGCCGAGGCCGGTCTCCTCGATGCCCGGCGTCGTGCAGCACACCCGCGACTCGCTGCTGGCCGCGGTCTCCGAAGCCGCCGAGCTCGGCCTCGGGGGAGTGATGCTCTTCGGAGTCCCCGAGACCAAGGACGCCACCGGCTCCGGTGCGCTGGATCCCTCCGGTGTGCTCAACCTCGCCATCACCGACGTCGTCGCCGAGGTCGGCGACCAGCTGACCGTCATGAGCGACCTGTGCCTGGACGAGTTCACCGACCACGGGCACTGTGGCGTCCTGACCGCGGACGGTCGCGTGGACAACGACCAGACGCTGGCGGCGTACGCCGACATGGCCCGCGCCCAGGCCCACGCCGGCGTCGACATGGTCGGCCCCAGCGGCATGATGGACGGCCAGGTCCGCGTCATCCGCGACGCGCTGGACGCCTTCGAGCACACCGACGTCGGGATCCTGGCCTACTCCGCGAAGTACGCCTCGGCCTTCTTCGGTCCCTTCCGCGAGGCCGTCGACTCCTCGCTGGTCGGTGACCGCCGCACCTACCAGCAGGACCCCGCCAACGCCCGCGAGGGCGTGCGCGAGGCACTGCTGGACGTGGCGGAGGGCGCCGACATGGTGATGGTGAAGCCGGCGCTGCCCTACCTCGACGTGGTGCGTCGCGTGCGCGAGGCGGTGGACGTGCCCGTGGCGGCGTACAACGTCTCGGGGGAGTACGCCCAGCTCGAGGCGGCCGCCGAGCGCGGCTGGATCGACCGCGAGGCCGCGATCCTGGAGACCCTGACCTCCATCCACCGCGCCGGCGCCGACGTGATCCTCACCTATTGGGCCTCCGAGGCCGCCCGCCTCCTGGCCCTCTGATCGTCCGGGCCCGCCGAGCCGGCGTATCAATACGCCGGTTCGATGGGCTGGGTACGCCGAGCCGGCGTATCAATACGCCGGCTCGACCCGCAGACGCACCGAGGGGGCAGGACGTCGAGCGTCCTGCCCCCTCGGGCTGTCTGGTGGGCGGTGGTCAGCCCTTCTTCTTGTCGCCGTTCATGTAGTCCTCGACGCACTGGTCGAACGGGTCGTCGTTCTTGAGGATGTTGTCGATGTAGCCGTCGAGGGTGCACTGGAGCACGGCCTGGGCGTAGGAGAGGGTCTCGTCGACCACGGTGACCCCGGTGGTGGGCAGCGTGGGCAGGGTGACGGTGGGGGCGCCGGGGATGCCGAGGCCGCCCTTGGGCTTGTCGTCGTCCTTGGTGCCGCCGTCGCCGCCGCCGGTGGTGGGCTGGGGCTGGGCCGGCTGCTGGCTGGGCTGCGGCGCGGGGGCCACGGCGGTGTCGCCGCCCTTGTCCGGCTTGGCCGTCTTGACGGGGGCGGGGGTGTACTTCGGGTCGGGGCTGATCGCGCCGGCCGCCGACACGCTGGTCGGGATCGAGGTGTAGTCGCCGGAGGCGTAGGCGTCCATCACCTGCAGGACCAGGTCGACGTAGGACCAGGAGTGGTTGTAGCGGTAGACCGCCTTCTCCTGGCCGGTGGTGGTCGAGAGGTCGTCGTCGCCGGAGCAGAGGTAGACCGCGGTGGCCAGGGCGGCGTCGTCGATGTCCTGGGGGTTGCGCTGGGCGTCGCCGTCGGCGTCGACGCCCACGACGGACCAGGTGGAGGGGATGAACTGCATGGGGCCGACGGCGCGGTCCCAGCGGGAGTCGTTGTCGAGCTGGCCACCGTCGGTGTCGGAGATGGCTGCGGTGCCCTTGGTGCCGTTGAGCGGCAGGCCGAAGATGCCGGGGGTGGCGACGCCCTCGTCGTCGAGCACCGAGCCGCCGAAGCGGCCGTGGTTGGACTCCACGCGACCGATGGCGGCGACGAGCTGCCAGGTGAGGTTGCAGGTCTCGTCGGCGGCGTTGATCACGGTCTCGGCGCGCTGGTAGGCGGCGAGCGCGGCGGCGGGGATGCCGGAGGTGGAGGAGGTCGCGACGACCTGGGTGGGGTTCTTGTCACCGATGCCCGCGGCGAGGGCTCCCGTGGAGACCGAGGCGGGGGCGTCGATGGCCTGGGCGGGCACCGAGGTGCCGTCGGGCAGTGCCACCGCGGGCGCCTCGTCGGTGCCGGCTGCGACGGTGCTCACGGCAGGGGCCGAGACCACGCTCGCCGTCCATGCCGCCGACACGAGCGCGAGGGGCACCAGGGTCACGCCCCGCTGCCAGCGTCCGGATCGGTGTCCTGCCATGATGAATCTCCCAGTTGTCTTCGTGCGTGTGTCGCGCTCCCTCAAGCACGTGTGACTGACCTAACGAATGGTGTCACGGCTGGGTTACGCGTGTCCTGGATGTCTGCTACCCGGACGACGAGCCTCCCCCCGGCTCATGACGCCGAAACGGCAGGCGTCCCACTGTCGCACGCCGTGGTCTGGACCACGTCACCCCCGCAGGCGCCCGCCCCCGCGGGGGCCGGTTGGCCGCCTCGGGGACAATGACGAGGTGAGCACCACGCCGGAGACCGACGAGCGGCTCGACGCCGGACCCCACTCGCGCGCACTGATGCAGCGCGCGCACGCCGTGACCCCAGGAGGCGTGAACTCCCCCGTGCGGGCGTTCAACGCCGTCGGCGGCACGCCGCGGTTCATCCGGTCCGCGCAGGGACCGTGGCTGACCGACGTCGACGGCAAGCGGTACGTCGACCTGATCTGCTCCTGGGGTCCGATGCTGCTCGGGCACGCGCACCCCGAGGTGCAGGCCGCCGTCCAGGCCGCGGTCGCGCGCGGCACGTCGTACGGCACGCCCACCGAGCCCGAGGTCGAGCTCGCCGAGGAGATCGTCGCCCGGACCCCGGTCGACCGGGTCCGCTTCGTCTCGTCGGGCACCGAGGCGACGATGTCGGCGATCCGGCTGGCCCGCGGCTTCACCGGGCGCGACGTCGTGGTGAAGTTCGCCGGCTGCTACCACGGTCACGTCGACTCCCTGCTGGCCTCGGCCGGCTCCGGGCTGGTCACCTTCGCGCTGCCCGGCACCCCCGGTGTGCCCACGTCCTCGACCGAGCTGACGCTGGTGCTGCCCTACAACGACCGGGCCGCGGTCGAGGCCGCCTTCGCCGAGCACGGCGACCGGATCGCCTGCCTGATCACCGAGGCCGCCCCCGGCAACATGGGCGTCGTCCCGCCGGACTCCGCTGGTCCCGGGGGAGGCTTCAACGCCTTCCTGGCCGAGACCTGCGCGAAGCACGGGGCGCTGTTCGTCTCCGACGAGGTGATGACCGGCTTCCGCGTCACCCGCGAGGGTCAGTGGGGCCTCGACGGCAAGGTCGAGGGCTGGCGCCCCGACCTGGTCACCTTCGGCAAGGTGATGGGCGGCGGCTTCCCCGCCGCGGCGTTCGGCGGCCGCGCCGACGTGATGGGCCACCTCGCGCCGGAGGGGCCGGTCTACCAGGCCGGCACACTGTCGGGGAACCCGATCGCCACCACCGCGGGGCTCACCACGCTGCGGCTGGCGACCCAGGAGGTCTACGACCACATCGGCTCCGCCGCCGACACGCTCAAGCAGGCGGCCTCCGAGGCGCTCTCGGCCGCGGGCGTGGCCCACACCGTGCAGTCGACCGGCACGATGTTCTCGGTCTTCCTCTGCGACGGCCCGGTGCGCGACTTCACCGACGCCTCGCGCACCGACGCAGCGGCGTACGCCGCCTTCTTCCACGCCATGCTCGACGCCGGGGTCTACCTCCCGCCGTCGGCGTACGAGGCGTGGTTCCTGTCCTCCGCGCACGACGACGAGGCGGTGCAGACCGTGCTCGACGCGCTGCCCGCCGCCGCCCGTGCCGCCGCCGCTGCTGCCGGGGGTGCCGCATGAGCGAGCAGACGATCGTCCACCTGCTGCGCCACGGCGAGGTCCACAACCCCGACGGCGTGCTCTACGGCCGTCGCGACGGGTTCCACCTCTCCGAGTTGGGCCGGACCATGGCCCAGCGCGTTGCCGACACCATCAGCGACCGCGACATCGTCCACCTCGTCGCCTCCCCGCTCGACCGCACCCGCGAGACCATCGCGCCGCTCGCCGCGGCCCGCGAGCTCGAGGTGCACCCCGACCAGCGGGTGATCGAGTCGACCAACGTCTTCGAGGGCGAGACCTTCGGCGGCAAGCGCAACGTCCTCACCCGCCCCTCGTCGTGGCGCCACCTCTGGAACCCCTTCAAGCCGTCGTGGGGCGAGCCCTACAAGCAGGTCGTCGCCCGGATGACCGAGGCGATCCACGACGCGCGCGAGGCCGCCGCGGGTCACGAGGCGGTGATCGTGTCCCACCAGCTGCCGATCTGGATCACCCGGCTCAGCCTCGAGGGACGCTCCTTCCTCCACGACCCGCGCAAGCGTCAGTGCACGCTGTGCTCGCTGACCTCGATCCACTTCAGCGGCGACCGGGTCACCGCGATCGCCTACTCCGAGCCCGCAGGTGACCTGATCCCCGCCGGTGACAAAGCGGCCCCGTTCTCCGCCGGCGGCGCCCCCGAGGAGCGCCGTCCCTGACATGTCCCCCTCACCCCGGGCGACGCGCGCCCTGCGGCTGCTGCCCGCCCTCCTGCTCCCCACGGTGCTGCTGTCGGGCCTGCTCGCCGGCTGCTCCGGCCTGACCGGCACCGGCGAGCTCGACTACGTCCCGGGCAACGGCGGCGTGGTGGAGTTCGCCTCCAACGAGCAGCAGCCGCCGGTGGAGCTGTCGGGGGAGACGACGACGGGGGAGGACTACACCTTCACCCCGGGCACGGTCACGGTCGTCAACGTGTGGTGGAGCGGCTGCGGACCGTGCATCAAGGAGATGCCGATGCTCACCGAGCTCTACGCGGCGTACGACGGCGAGGTGGACTTCCTCGGCATCAACATCCGCGACACCAGTGCCGCCAACGCCCGCTCCTTCGAGCTCGACCGCGGCGTGGACTACCCCTCGATCTACGCCCCCGACGGCGACGCGCTCCTGGCCTTCACCGGCCGCACGTCGCCCCGCTCGACGCCGACCACGCTCGTGCTCGACGAGTCCGGTGTCGTGGTCTCCCTGGTCAACGGCGAGATCCCCTCGCGCACGACGCTGACGAACCTGGTCGAGGACGCCGGCGGCCCGCCGGCCCCGGCGCCGGTCGAGGGCGAGCCCGCCGATGGGTGAGTGGCTCGAGGCGACCACCCTGTCCGGGTCGCTGGTGCTGGCCGTGCCCGTCGCCGTGCTCGCGGGCCTGGTCTCCTTCTTCTCCCCGTGCGTGCTGCCGCTGCTGCCGGGCTACCTCTCCTACGCCACCGGGCTGTCCGGCGCCGACATCGCCGCCGGTGACGTGCGCCGCGGACGGATGGTCGCCGGCTCGGTGCTCTTCGTGCTCGGCTTCACCGTCGTCTTCGTCATCCTCGGCGCCGCTGTGGGTGGGATGCGCACGTGGCTGCTGGTCAACAAGCAGGCCCTCGACGTCGGGTTGGGCATCTTCTCGATCGTCCTCGGTCTGGCCTTCATGGGCCTCTTCGCCCGCGCCGTCCCGTGGCTCCAGCGCGACCTGCGCGTGCACAAGGTGCCCGCCGTCGGCCTGGCCGCCGCCCCCGTCCTCGGCTTCCTCTTCGGCCTGGGCTGGACGCCCTGCATCGGCCCGACGCTCGGGGTGATCCTCGGTCTCGGCTACGACGAGGGCACCGCCGGCCGCGCCGCCCTCCTGCTCGGCTTCTACTCCCTCGGCCTCGGGGTGCCGTTCGTGCTGGCCGGGCTGGCCTGGCGCCGGGCGCTCACCGCGCTGGCCTGGGTGCGGCGCCACCAGCAGTGGGTCACCCGCGCCGGCGGCGGCATGCTCGTCCTGGTCGGAGTCCTGCTCGTCACCGGGCTGTGGGACCAGGCCGTCACGTGGATCCAGATCCAGCTGGTCAGCGACTTCGAGGTGGCGGTGTGAGCGAGCAGTCCGGCCAGCAGCCCACCCGGCGCCCCGGCGAGCTGACGGCTCGTGAGCTGGGGCGCTTCGTCTGGCGCCAGCTGACCTCCATGCGCACCGCCCTGGTGCTGCTGCTCCTGCTCGCGCTGGCTGCCGTCCCCGGCTCGGTCATCCCGCAGGAGAGCGTCGACTCCTTCGGAGCCCGGCAGTGGAAGGACCAGCACGAGTCCCTGACCCCGATCTACGAGGCGCTCGGTCTCTTCGACGTCTACGGGTCGGTGTGGTTCGCCGCGGTCTACGTGCTGCTCATGGTCAGCCTGGTCGGCTGCATCCTGCCGCGCACGAAGCACTACTGGACCGCCGCGCGCGCCGTCCCGCCCGCGGCCCCCCGCCACCTCACCCGGCTGCCCGACCATGCGGCGTACGACGTCGGCGCGGGCCCCGAGCAGGTGCTCGAGGTCGCCCGAGCCGAGCTGCGCCGTCGGCGCTACCGGCTGCGTCCCGCCCCCACCGAGGCACTCGCCGTCGAGCGCGAGGCCGGCACGATCGCGGCTGAGCGCGGCTACCTCCGCGAGGCCGGCAACCTGCTCTTCCACCTTTCGGTGATCGTGGTGCTGGTCGGCTTCGCGATGGGCGGGCTGCTCGGCTACAAGGGCGGCGTCATCGTGGTGCAGGGCGCTGGCTTCGCCAACAACCTCACGCAGTACGACGACTTCGTGCCGGGCTCGTTCTTCTCCGCCGACGAGCTCGAGCCGTTCTCCTTCGACGTCGACTCCTTCGACGTGGAGTGGCTCGAGGAGGGCCCGGGCCAGGGCATGGCGCGCGCCTTCGAGGCCGGTCTGACCTACCGCACCGCGCCCGGCGAGCCCGAGCAGACCTACGACCTGCGGGTCAACCACCCGCTGCGCATCGGCGACAGCGAGGTCTTCCTCGTCGGGCACGGCTACGCGCCGATCGTCACCGTGCGCGGCGGCGACGGGGAGGTCGCGTACTCCGGGCCGACCGTGTTCCTGCCCCAGGACGCCTCGTTCTTCTCCTTCGGCGTGGTCAAGGCGCTGGCCGCCGAGCCGCAGGCCATCGGCCTGGAGGGCTTCTTCTACCCCTTCTTCGCCAGCATCGACGGCGACCCGTTCAACGTGATGGGTCGCGACGGCAACCCGGTGCTGTCGACCAACGTCTACGTCGGCGACCTCGGTCTGGAGGACGGCGAGTCCCAGTCGGTCTACATCCTCGACAAGGAGGACGCGACCCAGCTGGAGAACGACGAGGGCCGCCCGCTGCGGCTCGACCTCGCCGTCGGCGACACCGCCGAGCTGCCCGACGAGCTCGGCTCGGTGACCTTCGAGGGCGTCGAGCCGTGGGTGCGCGTCCAGGTCAGCCAGACCCCGGGCAAGCGGATCGCCCTGGGCGGCGTCGTGCTCGCGCTCATCGGACTGTGCGGCTCGCTGTTCATCCGGCCGCGGCGCGTGTGGCTGCGCGTCGTACCCGCCGAGGAGGGGGAGGGCTCGCACGTCGAGCTCGCCGCCCTGGACCGCAGCGGCGGCGGTGACACCGCGGTCGTCGTCGACGACCTGTGCCTGGCTATCGTGGAGGCGCTCGACCATCCTCAGGAGGACACCCGATGAGTCAGACCGCCTGGGAGGCGCTCTCCAACCAGGCCGTGGCGGCCGCGGGCGTGGTCTACTTCCTCGCCCTGCTCTCGCACCTCGCCGAGTGGTCGCTGCTGCGCTCGGTCACGGTCGCCGGCCAGCGTGGTCAGGCGACCGCCCGCGAGGCGGTCACGGTCGGTGCCGGTGCGCCGCCGGCGCCCGAGCCGGAGGTCGACGACCGCACCGCCGAGCGCGTGGAGATGGCCGGTCGACTGGGCTTCCTGCTCACCTGCCTGGCCGCCGTCGTGCACCTGGTGGCGCTGGTCGCGCGCGGCATGGCCGCCGAGCCGCACCGCGTGCCCTGGGGCAACATGTATGAGTTCACGCTCTCGGGCACCTTCGTGGTCGCCGCGCTCTACCTGCTGCTGCGCCGCCGCTTCGGCCTGGCGTGGATGGCCCCCATCGTCGTCGGCGTGGTCGTGACCCTGCTGATGGTCGCCGTCATCTGGCTCTACCAGCCGGTCGGTCCGCTGCGCGAGGCGCTGAACTCTTACTGGCTGGTCATCCACGTGGTCGCCGCCATCATCGCCACCGGGGCGTTCACGCTCGGGGGCATCGCCTCGGCGCTGTTCCTGGCCAAGGAGCGCGCGGAGCGCAAGGGGCGCACCGGCGGCTACCTCGCGCGGGTCCCCAGCCCGGCCGCCCTGGACCGGGTGTCCTACCGGATGCACGCCTTCGGCTTCCCGGTGTGGACCTTCGCGGTGCTCATCACCGGCCCGATCTGGGCGCACGAGGCGTGGGCGTCGTACTGGTCCTGGGACCCCAAGGAGGTCTGGGCCTTCATCACCTGGGTCGTCTACGCCGCCTACCTCCACGCCCGCGCCACGGCCGGCTGGAAGGGCCGCAACGCCGCGCTGCTCGCGCTGCTGGGCATGGCGACGCTGTGGTTCAACTTCATCGGGATCAACTACTTCTCGACCTCCTCGATGCACTCCTACGCCGACGCACCCGCCGTCTCCCCGCTCCAACCCGGCTCCTAGTCGTCCGTCCCGCCGAGCCGGCGCATCAATACGCCGGCTCGACCAGACCAGCGCGTGGATCCCTACACCCGCAGGACTGGTGGCCGAAGGACAGGGTGAGGAGGACCTCGCCCGTCATGTCCCAGCACGCCCCCACGCCGGAGACCGGTGCTCCCACCTGTCCCGACTCCCTGACCGGAGCACCGCTCGACCAGCCGCTCGACGCGCTGGTCGACGGGCTCGTCGTGGTGTCCGCGACCGGGCTGGTGCTGCAGGCCAACCGCGCCGCGCGCGAGGGGCTGGGGCTGCAACCGTTCCGCAGCCTGCCCGCCCCACTGGCGCACCGGTGGCTGCAGGCGCAGACCGCGCCGTACGGAGAGCGGTCGGTCGGCGACGTGGTCCTGACCGTCGGCGCGGGTGAGCTCGTCCTCTCGGTGAGCAGCACCCGCCTGCCCGAGGCCGGGCGCACGGTGCTGGTGCTCCGCGACGTCACCGACGAGCGGGAGCAGGTCGACGCCCTCTCGGCCTTCGCCGGGGTGGTCGCCCACGACCTCCGTGGCCCGATCGCGGCGATGGTCGGGTGGTCCGAGACCGCCCTGGACCGCTTGCTGGAGGGGCCGGCCGCCGACCCCGTGGAGGTCGCCGCACTCGTCTCACGGCTGCACCACGGTGCCCAGCGCCTGGACCGGATGGTCGCCAACCTGCTGCTGCACGCCACCTGCCGGGACCGCACGCTGCACCCCGCGCCGGTGGACCTGGCGGCCGTCGTCGAGGAGGTCGCCGACGCCCGGGACGTACGCCGCTGGGTCGAGCTGCTCGAGGTCCCGAAGGTGAGCGGGGACGCCCCGATGCTCCAGCACCTCATGGACAACCTGGTGGGCAACGCGGTGAAGTTCGTGGCCGCCGGCGTCGAGCCGCACGTGGTGGTCGGGGGACGGCTCGACGGTCCGGAGGTGACCGTGACGGTCACCGACAACGGCATCGGCATCCCCGTCGGCATGCGAGAGCAGGTCTTCCAACGCTTCGAGCGGGTGCCGGGCACCGGCCTCGGCGGCACCGGGATGGGCCTGTCGATCTGCCGCACGATCGTGCAGCGCCACGGCGGCGCGATCCGCGTCGACGACGGCCCCGAGGGGGTCGGCACGCGGTTCACCGTGCGGCTGCCGGCAGCAGCCTGAGGGTCCAGCGGGGGCTGGTTCAGCCGAGCAGCGTCAGCCCGGGGCCGTCAGCGTGCGGGGGTGTCCGGGTCCTCGTCCTCGCCGTGCGGCTTGCGCCGGTCGAGGTCGCGCAGGAAGTCCTCGTCGTCGTCGGGCGCGATCTGGCGCGGCCGCGGCTTGGGCGCGGGGCGGGACGGTCGCAGGGTGCCGCGCTGCGCGGCACGGACGACGAGGTAGACCGCGACCGCGACCAGCGCCACCACCAGCAGGAACTTCAGCACACCTCCACTCTAGGTCGGCGGTGGTGACCGCCTACCCTGAACGACGTGAAGGAGTTCCTCGTCTACACCGGTCTGCGCATCCTGCTCTTCCTCGCCGCCCTCGGCGTCGTGCTCGGGCTGTGGGTCCTCATCGCCGGTGAGGCCAACCTGCTGGCGGGCTTCGTCATCGCCCTGCTGATCAGCGGCGTCGGCTCCTACGTGCTGCTCAACGGCCCCCGCGAGGCACTGGCCCGCAAGGTCGACGAGCGGGCCCGGGCGGCCACGAGCCGCTTCGAGGAGATGAAGTCCAGGGAGGACGCCGACTGAGGCGGACCCACCCCGGGCCCCGGCTCAGGCCGAGAACAGCGGTACGCCGCTGAGCACCGCCCACACCAGCTGCGCGACCCCGGTCGACTGGAGCACCGGCACCAGCGCCGGTCCGGTCGCGCCACCCAGGACGGTCCGCAGGCCGGCCACCGAGGGCAGCAGGAAGCCCAGGCCGAGCAGCGCCCACCACGTGGTCGTCGCGGCCAGGGCCACGACGGCGAGCGCGGCCGCGGCCACCAGGCCGGCGTACAGCGCCCGGGTGCCGCGGTCGCCGAGCTTGACCGCGAGCGTGCGCTTGCCGGCAAGGGTGTCGGTGGGGATGTCGCGCAGGTTGTTGACGACGAGGATCGCGCAGGCCAGCGCCCCGATGCCGACCGCCGCCCAGAGCGCGGCGGGCTCCCAGGTGCGGGTCTGGACGTAGGTCGTGCCCACGACGGCGACCAGGCCGAAGAACACGAAGACCATCACCTCGCCGAGCCCGAGGTAGCCGTAGGGCCGGGACCCGCCGGTGTAGAACCACGCGGCCAGCACGCAGACCGCGCCGACGGCCAGCAGCCACCAGGCGGTCGCGGCGGCGAGCACCAGGCCGGCCACGCCCGCGACGCCGAAGGCCAGGAACGCGGCCCGCTTCACCGCACCCGCGGGCGCGGCGCCGGAGCCGACCAGCCGCATCGGGCCCACGCGGTCCTCGTCGGTGCCGCGGATGCCGTCGGAGTAGTCGTTGGCGTAGTTGACGCCCACCTGCAGCGCCAGGCTGACCACGAGGGCCAGCGCCGCGCGCCACCACACCGGCTCGTCGACGTACGCCGCCACGGCCGTGCCCGCGAGCACCGGTGAGACGGCGGCCGGGAGGGTGCGGGGCCGGGAGCCGGCGAGCCACTGTCCTGGGGTTGCCACGAGCAGCCATTCAACACGGTGGGCCGGGGCGTCCCGGCACGGGCCGACCCAGGGCCTACGCGGGCGCCGCGGCTAGCCTCGTCGCCATGGACCTCGAGGGCAGCGCCGCCGACGCCGTGCGCGCCCTCACCGGGTGGCTGGAGCGCGACGACGACGAGCGGCTGGTCGTGACGACCTCCGGCTCGACCGGCCGACCCAAGCGGGTCGTGCTGAGCCGCGGGGCGGTGCTCGCGTCGGCGCGGGCGACCCGCGCGCGGCTCGGCGCGGAGGGGGCGTGGCTGCTCACCCTGCCGCCCACCTACGTCGCGGGTGCCCAGGTCGTGTGCCGGTCCTGGCTCGCCGGTCACCGACCGGTGCTCGCCGAGGACCACGCCGGCTTCGCGGAGGCGACCGCGGCGATGCTGCGCGAGCACCCGACGGTGCCGCGCTTCACCTCGCTCGTGCCCACCCAGCTGCACCGGATGCTCTCGGCCGGTGACGGCCGGGGCGGCACCTCCGACGACACCTGGGCGCTGCGCACCTTCCACACCGTGCTGCTGGGCGGTGGGCCGGTCGACCCCGGGCTGCGTGCCCGCGCCGAGGCGGCGGGGGTGCGCGTGGTCGCGACGTACGGCGCTGCGGAGACCGCGGGCGGCTGCGTCTACGACGGCTTCCCGCTCGACGGCGTGGCGGTCGCGCTGGGGCCCTCGGGTCGCATCCGGCTGGCCGGGCCCACGATCTTCGACGGGTACGACGGCGACCCCGGGCTGACCGCCGAGGTGCTGGTCGACGGCTGGTTCCACACGTCCGACGCGGGCCGTCTCGACGAGGACGGTCGGCTGCAGGTGCTGGGTCGGGTCGACGACGTGGTCGTGACCGGCGGGGTCAACGTCCCGGGCCCGGCGGTGGCCGCCCGGCTGCGCGAGCACCCGGACCTCGCCGCCGTTGAGGTGCTCGGGGTCCCCGACGAGGAGTGGGGGCGTCGTCTGGTGGCGTTCGTGGTGCCGCGCGACGGTGCCGCCCCCTCCGTGCAGGAGCTGCGCGACTGGGTCGCGGCCGAGCGGCCGCGCTCGTGGGCCCCGCGCCAGGTGGTCGAGGTCGCCGGGATCCCGCTGCTGGCCAACGGCAAGCCGGACCGCCTGGCGCTGGGGCGCCTGGCCGGGGAGACGGTGTGAGCGCGCACGTCTGGTCGGTGCCGATGACGACACGGTTCCGCGGCATCACCGTCCGCGAGGGCGTCCTGCTCGAGGGCCCCGGCGGCTGGGGTGAGTGGAGCCCCTTCCTGGAGTACGACGCGGCCGTCGCCGAGCCGTGGCTGCGCTGTGCCGAGGAGGCCGCGGCGGGGGACTGGCCGACGCCGCGGCGCGATCGCGTGCCGGTCAACGTGACCGTCCCTGCGGTCGGTCCCGAACGGGCGCACGAGATCGTGGCACGCTCCGGCTGCCGCACCGCCAAGGTCAAGGTCGCCGAGCCCGGGCAGGCCGAGGCCGAGGACGAGTCGAGGCTCGAGGCGGTCCGCGACGCGCTGGGTCCCGACGGTCTCGTGCGCATCGACGTCAACGGGCTCTGGGACGTCGACACCGCGCTGCGCCGGCTGCCGGTGCTGAATCGCGCGGCCGGCGGCCTGGAGTACGTCGAGCAGCCGGTGGCGCGGGTCGAGGACCTCGCCGTCGTACGCCGCCGCCAGCCCGTGCCCGTGGCCGCCGACGAGTCGATCCGCCGGGCGGCCGACCCCTACCGCGTCCGCGACCTCGAGGCTGCCGACGTGGCGGTGCTGAAGGTGCAGCCGCTGGGCGGGGTCCGGGCCTGCCTACGCATCGCCGAGGACATCGGGCTGCCCGTCGTGGTGTCCTCGGCGCTGGAGACCTCCGTCGGCATCGCCGCGGGCGTCGCCCTGGCCGCAGCGCTGCCCGAGCTGCCGCACGCCTGCGGCCTGGCCACCGTGGCGCTGCTGACCGACGACCTCGCGGTCGAGCCGCTGCTGCCCGTCGACGGCGCCCTCCCGGTCGGCCGTCCGACCGTCGACCCGGCGGCGCTCGACCGACTGGTGCCCGCCCCGGACCGCGTGGCGCACTGGGAGGCCCGGCTGGCCGAGGTGCGCGCCCTGAGGCAGGATCGCCGCTCGTGACCCCCGCCCCCGCCACCGCCACCGCCCGCGCGGTCGTCTCCGCGCTGCTCGGGGTCGGGGTCCGCGAGGTCGTGGTGGCCCCCGGGTCGCGCAACGCCCCGCTCTCCTTCGCGCTCTTCGACGCCGCCCGCGCCGGGCTGCTGCGGCTGCACACCCGCATCGACGAGCGCTCCGCGGCCTTCCTCGCGCTGGGCCTGAGCAAGGTCGGTGCCCGGGCGGCGGTCGTCTGCACGTCGGGCACCGCCGTCGCCAACCTGCATCCCGCGCTGCTCGAGGCCGCCCACGCCGGCGTCGACGTCGTGGCGGTGACCGCCGACCGGCCCGCCCGGCTCCGCGGCACCGGCGCCAACCAGACGACCGACCAGGTCGGGGTGTTCGGCCCGCTGGTGCCGACCCTCGACCTCGGACCGGGTGAGCCGGTGCCCCCGCTCGCCGAGGGAGGCCCGACCCACCTCAACGTCCGGTTCGACGACCCGCTGGTGCCCGAGGCGGCCTGGACCGACCTGCCGGAGGCGGTCGACCCGCCGCGCGTCCAGCACCCGTGGCGCGGCCGGCAGCTCGAGCCCATCGACCCCGCGAAGCGGACGGTCGTGGTGGCCGGTGACGACGCCGGGCCCCCGGCCCGGGTGCTGGCCGAGCGCGCCGGCTGGCCGCTGCTGGCCGAGCCCAGCGCCGGCTGCCGCACCGGTCGCACGCCGCTGCGGACCTACCGCCTGCTGCTGGCCTCCCCGCTCGCCGAGCGGGTCGAGCGGGTGGTCGTGATGGGGCACCCGACGCTCTCGCGACCGGTGCAGACGCTGCTCGCCCGCCCCGACGTCGAGGTGCTCTCCGCGGCGACGCCCGGGGTGTGGAGCGAGCGTCCGTTCGGCGTCGACCACGAGATCGGCTGGGGCGAACCGCACCCGGAGCAGGCCGCCGGCGATCCCGCATGGCTCGAGGAGTGGCAGGCCGCCGACCGCTCGGTGGGCGCCCAGCTGGACCGGCTGCTCGCGGCCGAGCCGGACCTGACGCCCCACGAGGTCGCGGGCGCGGTGGCCGCCGCCGTACCTCCCGGGGGGCTGCTGGTGGTCGGCCCCTCCAACCCCGTGCGCGACCTCGACCTCATGGTCCGCGGCTGGGCGGTGGGCGACCGGCGCAAGGTGCTCGCCAACCGCGGGCTGGCCGGCATCGACGGCGTCGTGTCCACCGCGGTGGGTGCGGCGCTGGGCCGCCCGCACTCCTCCCGCGCGATCGCGCTGGTCGGCGACGTCACCTTCCTCCACGACGCCAACGGTCTCGTCCTCGGGCCCGACGAGCCGGAGCCGGACCTCACGATCGTCGTGGTCAACGACGACGGCGGCTCGATCTTCGCGACCCTCGAGCAGGGTGACCCGGTGCACGCGGACCGCTTCGACCGGGTCTTCGGCACGCCCCACCACGTCGACTTGGCGTCGCTCTGCGCCGCCACGCGCACCCCGCACTGGCGCGTCGAGTCGCTGCCCGAGCTGGAGCAGGCGCTCGCCTCGCCCAACGGGGGCGTCGAGGTGGTCGAGGTGCGGGTGCGTAGGGACAACCGGCGTGACCTCGACGCCCGGATCCGAGCACTGCGTCCCTGATCCCCCGCGCTCCGCGGGTCAGGTGCCCGGCGTCTGGCCCAGGGTCTGCTCGAGCGTCCGCGCGGGGCGCCCGGTGACCCGCTCGACGGCGTCGGTGACCTGGGCACAGGAGCCGTCGGCGATCGCGGTGTAGGTGCTCACCCAGGCCTCGAGCTGCCAGTCGGGCTCGTCGGGGTACGCCGCCCGCCGCGACTCCCAGGCCTCCTCGACGGTCTCGTCGACGAACCGCAGGTCGCGGCCGAGCACCCGCCCGGCCCGTTCGGCGACCTCGGTCATGGTGAGGGCCTCGGGCCCGCTGAGCTCGTAGGCGGCGCCCGCGTGCGCAGCCGGGTCACGCAGGACGGCCGCGGCCACCGCCGCCACGTCCGCGCGCGCGACCGCAGCCACGCGCCCCTCACCGGCGGGCCCACGGATCACGCCCTCGTGGTCGGCGAAGAGCGGCAGCACGTCGAGGTAGAAGTTGTCGCGCAGGATGGTGTGCTCCATCCCGCTCGCGCGGATCGCGGCCTCGGTGTCGTGGTGGTCGCGGCCCAGCGTGAAGGTCGCGTCCTCCGCGGCGCCCGCGAACGAGGTGTAGACGATCCGCCGCACGCCCGCCTCCGTGGCGGCGCCGACGAGGGTGCGGTGCTGGCTCCGGCGGTCGGCCGACTCCGAGGCGGAGACCATCAGCAGGGTGTCGACGCCGCGCAACGCCTCCACACCCGAGGTGCGGTCGGCGTAGTCGCAGCGTCGCACGTCGGTGTCGACGTCGGGTGCTCGCGAGGGGTCACGGGCCAGGAGGCGCAGGTCGAGGCGGAGGTCGGCGCCGGCCAGCAGCCGGACCACCTCCCCGCCGATGGCCCCGGTGACGCCGGTGATCGCGACGGTGCGCTGGTGCTCCATGGCCCCAGTGTGCGACGGGCCCGGTGAGCGCCTGCGGTCGAGTCGGTTCAACCGAGGATGGTGCGGACCGCCAGGCCGGCGACGACCACGGCGGAGACGAGCCCGGTGACCAGTCGACCTCGTGGCCCGGTGATCGTCCGGCCCAGGCCGGCGCCCGCGAGCGCCAGCCCGAGCTGCCACAGCGCCGAGGCCGCGAAGGCCGCCGTCACGAACACGAGCCCCTCCACGGGCCCGTCCACCAGGTCGCGGTTGCCGAGCACCACGGCCGCGAAGTAGACGACCGTCGTCGGGTTCACCGCCGTGATCCCCACGAACAGCACGTACGCCGCCCGCGGCCCCACCGGCCGCCCGGGCCGCCCCGACCGCTCCGGGGCGGCCCGCCGCGACCAGCCGCGGAGGGCGTGCAGGGCGGTGAGCGCGGCGATGCCGAGCAGCACCAGGCCGGAGACCACGCGCAGTGGGTCGGCGACCGGCCCGACCAGCCCGGCCAGGGCCGCCCCGCCGAGGACCGCGACGGCGGCGTACACCCCGTCGACGGTGGCGACCCCCAGCGCTGCCGCGGATCCGACCCGCCACGACGTGCGGGCGGTGAGGGTGACCAGGAACGCGCCGACCGCACCGATCGGCACCGCGATGGCCAGGCCGGTCACGAGACCGGAGACGACCACCTCGAGCACCCGCGCATCGTTGCCGACCCGGCAGGGAGGGGCCAGCGGATTACGGTGGGTGCATGCGCCTGACGAAGTTCGGCCACTCCTGCGTCCGCATCGAGCACGAGGGCACCACGGTGGTCCTCGACCCCGGTGCCTTCACCGAGCCCGAGGCTGTCGACGGGGCCGACCTGGTGCTGGTCACGCACCTGCACCCGGACCACTGGACGCCCGACCACCTGCGCCGCGCGGACGCCCCGGTGCGCACGATCGCCCAGGTGGCCGACGCGGTCGCCGAGCAGGCGCCGGACCTGCTCGAGCGGGTCACCGTGGTGGCGCCGGGGGAGCGGTTCGACGCGGGCACGATCGGCGTCGAGGTCGTCAACGACAAGCACGCCGTGATCCACCCCGACTACCCGCGCCCGGACAACTCCGGCTACCTGCTCGACGTCGGCGGCGCCTCGGTCTTCCACCCCGGCGACAGCCTGGACGGTCCGGGCCGGCCGGTCGACCTGCTGCTCGCGCCGGTCTCCGCGCCGTGGATGAAGATCAGCGAGGCGATCGACTTCGCCCTGGCCGTCGGCGCACCGCGCAACCTCGCCATCCACGACAAAGTCTACTCCGACCTCGCGCTCGGGATGGCCGACACCCACCTCTCGACCTTCCTCAGCCCGCGCGAGCAGGAGTACCTCCGCCTCCCCGACGGCGCCGACCTTCCCTGATCCTCACCGCCGAGCGGTCGCTCGCGCACGGCCGAGGGGTCGCTCGCGCACGGCTTGCCGGTCCCGGTCAGCCGCGGGCGCGGAGCCTGACCCGGTCCCGGCCCCCGGAGCCGAGGTCGGCCCGCGCCTCGAGCACCACCTTCACGACGTCGCGCCGGCTCGCCGAGCGGCGCGGGGCGACGACCAGACGGAGGTCCTCGACCCCGTCCGCGCGGACCTTGGGCCGGTACGTCCCCCGGCGCACCTGACCGGTGACGTCATCACCGCCGGCCTTCCACCTCAGCCGGAACGCCTTGGTGTCCCCGCGCAGGGTCGCGCCCATGGTGATCCGATCGGCGACCCCCGCGTCGTGGTCGACGTGGAAGGCGACGCGGCTGCGGCGCCCGTCGGTGCGCAGCATGCTGGTCTGCTCCCGGAGGCTGCCGCCGACCACGTCGCGCCCGGTGCCACCGGACATCCACAGGTCTGCGCGGGAGTCGGCCACCTCGTAGTCGATCGTGGCCTCCGTGCGGTTGCCCGCACCGTCCTCGGCCGCCACGTCGACCGAGTGCTCGCCCGGCTCGAGGGTCGAGGGGGCGGACGCCGCCTCGCAGGAGGCGAGGCCCGAGCCGCCGCGGTCGTGGCAGCGGTGCAGCACGTCGATGGTGGCGCCGAGCCGCAGCGGCGCGGCCGTCTCCGGTCCGGGCTCGATCGTCGGCGCCAGGGCGTCGGGGAAGTCGGCGTACGCCGCCCGGTAGGTGAAGTACGGCGGTCCCGACCCGGCCGCGACGTCGCGCACCTCCCACAGCACCTCGCCGTCGGCGTCGAGCTCGCTGGCCATCGCGTCGGTGGAGGAGGCCCAGCCGACCAGGGTGGTACCGCCGGCCAGCCGCTCGGCGGACCCGGCGAACACCGCGAACCGGCCGTCGACCCGGTGATCCTCGACGACCGAGGCCTCCATCGTCTCCTCGTCGAGGGACAGGCCGAGGACGCGGCTGAACCGTCGGTCGACCACGGGGCCGAGAGGGTCCGACTGGTCGACGCACAGCGCCGTGGAGCCCTCCCAGCTGCCGTTGTCGAACATCAGGATCGTGCCGTCGGGCTGCTGGTAGGCGGTGTGCTGCGCGCACGGCCCGGTGCCGTCGGGGTCGTCGGGGAAGGTGAAGTCGCTGCGTCGGCCGCCGAGGCGCCACACGATGTCGCCGGAGGCGAAGCCGTCGTGCGCGGTGCGGGCGACCTTGAGGACGGCACTGAGGTGTCGGAAGGACAGCAGGAGGTCGCCGTCGTCCATCACCTGGATGGAGTTCAGGTGGGCGTAGTCGGTGTCGTTGGTCCACACGGTCTCGTCCACCAGCCCGTGGTCGGCGCTGTTCCACTCCCACAGCACGGTGCCGTCGCCGTCGACGTGCTGGACGATCGCGTCGACGAGCCCGGACTCGGGGTCGGGCTCGTAGGCGCTGATGTAGACGCTGCCGTCGTCGTTCCACACGATGTCGTGGGCGTCGGTGTGCTCGAGGTCGACGGTCGTGTGCGACTCGACCACCTCCAGGCCGGCGTCGAGGCGTTGCGCGGTCGCGCTGGCGGCCAGGTCGTCGCTGGGCCGGCGGAAGATGGAGTACCCGCCGCCGGGCAGGGGCTTGAAGTCCATCGAGGACCCGAACTCCGGCACGTCCACCCACAGCGGCACGCCATGGGCGTCGATCGCCACCTCGAACTGCGAGCCCGGCGCCACCCACCGGCTCAGGGTCAGCAGCACGGCGCCGTCAGCGACGGCGCTGCCCTCACCCGCCGGCACGGTGACCTCGAGCGTCGGGAACTCCTCGGGCAGGTAGACCACGGAGTACGCCGTCGTGCCGCCCGCGTCCTGCACCAGCACCGACACCTCCTCGCCGGGCTCGAGCCCCTCGACCGTGGCGGGGCCGGTCGCGGGCGCACCGTCGACCAGCACGACACCGTCGGGGTCGGAGGTCGTCGCCGTGACCTCGAGCGTCCCGTCGGACTCGGCGGTGGTCGTGGCGGCGTAGCGGGTGATGGTCGGGTCGAAGTCGGGATAGCTGTCGACCCCCGGTCCCGCGATGCTCAGCGAGTGGGTCGGCGCCGCCGGGTCGTCGGCGCCTGCCGGCACGCCGCCCGGCAGCACGACGAGCGCCAGGACGAGCCCGACGAGGCCGGCGACCGACGCCGCACGAGGACCGGTCCGAGGACGGGCCCCGGGGAAGGGACGACCGATGACTGCGCCGCGGGCCCTCCCAGACCCGTGGACGCGCGCTGCATGCTCCACCCGCAGCACTGTAGGGGTGCGTGGCCCGCGACGAGGTCGCTTCGGCTCAGCCGCCCAGCGCGTCGCGGACCGGCACGAACTTCGCCTGCGCCTCGGCCAGCTCGGCCTCGGGGTCGGAGTCGGCGACGATGCCGCAGCCCGCGAAGAGCCGGACGGTGTCGCCGGAGACCGACGCCGAGCGCAGTGCGATGCCCCACTCGCCGTCGCCACTGGCGTCCATCCAGCCGACGGGCCCGGCGTAGCGGCCGCGGTCCATCTGCTCGATCTCGGCGATCAGCGCGACGGCCGCGGTCGTCGGGGTGCCTCCCACAGCGGCCGAGGGGTGCAGCGCCGCAGCGAGCTCCAGCGACGTGCGGGCGTCCCGGGCGACACCCGCGACGTCGGTGGCCAGGTGCATCACGTTGGGCAGGTGCAGCACGAACGGTGCCTCCGGGACGTTCATCGACGAGCAGTGCGGGTCGAGCGCGTCGGCGACCGACCGGACGGCGTACTCGTGCTCCTCGAGGTCCTTCGAGGACCGCGCCAGCGCCGCTGCCAGGGCGAGGTCGCGCTCGTCGTCGCCGGTGCGGCGGATGGTGCCGGCGAGCACGCGGGAGGTCACCAGGCCGCGCTCGCGGCGCACCAGCATCTCCGGCGTCGCGCCGACCATCCCGTCGACGTGGAACGTCCAGCACATGGGGTACGCCGCCGACAACTGCCGCAGCGGCCACCGGACGTCGACGTCGCCGTCGGCGCGCGCCACCAGGTCCCGCGCCAGCACGACCTTCTCGAGGTCGCCGCGCTCGATCCGGGAGACGGCGTCGGCGACCGCCGACATCCAGGCCTCGCCGTCGAGGGCGCCGTCGGTGAACGCGATGCCCTGGGGGGCCCGGGGCGCCTCGGCGGCGACCAGCGCGTGGTCGAGGTGCTCCAGGCCGCGACCGACGGTCGTGAGCCAGGCGCGCTCGCCACGGCGGCCCACCACGACCGAGGGCACGACGAGCAGGGAGTCACCGGGCTCGTCGGCGAAGGCGAAGGTGCCGAAGCAGACCAGTCCGGTCCCCGGCTCGGTGACCTCGTCGCGCACCACCGCGCGGGAGGTGAGCTCGCTCCACCAGGTGGCGGCGTCCTCGAAGCGGGCAGGTCCGGCGGTGCGCAGCTCGGCGGCACGCCCCCAGCCGACCAGGCCCTCGTCGCGGCGCACCCAGCTGACCGGGTCGTCGGTGGGCAGCAGTGCGAGGAGGTCCTCGACCCGGGCCGGGTCGATCTCGACCGTGCGGGCCACCAGGGCGGGGGCGGGGGTGCCCAGCTCGCCCGGACTGCTGCTCGTCACGCCGTCGAGACTACTCACCGCCGTCCGCTCCCCGGACATCGCGTGGCAGGGATCACCGCGACGGCGACGCGCGCCGACGCGGACGTGACGGGTCGAGCGAGAGCGGGCCAGGGCCCACCGCCTAGTCTTCGCCCGTGGCCCGTGCAGACCTGGACAAGCAGCCGACCGACGTCCGCCGGATGTTCGACGCGGTGGCCAAGCGCTACGACGTCACCAACGACGTGCTGTCGCTGGGACAGGACCGGCGCTGGCGCACCCACGTCGTCGACGCCGTCGCGCCGGTGGCGGGGGAGCGCATCCTCGACCTGGCCGCCGGCACCGGCACCTCGAGCGTCCCCTTCCACGACAAGGGCGCCACGGTCGTCCCGTGCGACTTCTCCCTGGGCATGCTGCGGGTGGGCAAGCAGGCCCGACCACATCTGCCCTTCACTGCCGGTGACGGCACCAGGCTGCCGTTCGCGGACGCCACCTTCGACGCGGTGACCATCTCCTTCGGGCTGCGCAACATCGTCGACCCGGTCGCCGGCCTGCGCGAGATGCGCCGGGTGACCAGGCCGGGCGGCCGCCTCGTGGTCTGCGAGTTCAGCCACCCCACCTGGGCGCCGTTCCGCACCGTCTACGTCGAGTACCTCATGAAGGCGCTGCCCCCGGTCGCGCGCGCGGTCTCGAGCAGCCCGGACGCCTACGTCTACCTCGCGGAATCGATCCGCGCCTGGCCCGACCAGGCCGGCCTGGCGGCGCTGCTGCAGGAAGCCGGCTGGACCGGCGTGGAGTGGCGCAACCTCTCCGGCGGCATCGTCGCCCTGCACCGCGGCCACGCCTGAGCCCGGCAACCGCCTCGTGTGGCCCAGCGCGCTGCATGGACCGCGCTGGACCTCACGAGCCGGCGTGGCCACACCCCCAGCACCCTGAATTAAGCAACGCTCTAGTGACGTAAATGCCCAGGTCAGGGGCGGTGCAGCCTGGTGGTCGGGCCGGTCGCCACCCGAGCGACCCCCCGGCTGTACCGACCTCGCGAGCAGTGGCAAGATGTGGGCTGCGCCACCTAGTGATTCGGTTCACAAGGTCACGAGACGCGGCCCCGCGCCCCGTCATCGGACCGGCCTGGACGCATCCGACCACGGGGCGCCGGAGAGGAGAGTCGGCTCAGATGGAGCTCTACACACCGGTCCTGTTCCTCGCGGCCCTGGCCGCGGGTTTCGCGATCTTCTCGGTGGCGGTGAGCACCCTCACCGGCCCGGGCCGCTACAACCGCGCCAAGGTCGACTCCTACGAGTGCGGCATCGAGCCCACTCCGCAGCCGGTCGGTGGTGGCCGGTTCCCCGTGAAGTACTACACCGTCGCGATGACCTTCATCGTCTTCGACGTCGAGATCATGTTCCTCGTCCCGTGGGCCGTGCACTTCGACGCCCTGGGCGGCTTCGGGCTCGTCGCCGTCGTCCTCTTCCTGGTCAACCTGACCGTCGCCTACGCCTACGAGTGGCGTCGCGGCGGCCTCGACTGGGACTGACCGGAGCCAAGGAGACCCCCGTGGGCATTGAAGAGAAGCTTCCCAGCGGCGTCCTGCTGACGACCGTCGAGGACGTGGCCGGCTACTTCCGCAAGGCGTCGTTCTGGCCGGCCACCTTCGGGCTGGCCTGCTGCGCCATCGAGATGATGACGACCGGCGGCCCGAAGTACGACCTGGCCCGCTTCGGCATGGAGGTCTTCCGGGCCTCCCCCCGCCAGGCGGACCTGATGATCGTCGCCGGCCGCGTCAGCCAGAAGATGGCCCCGGTCCTGCGCCAGATCTACGACCAGATGGCCGAGCCCAAGTGGGTGCTCGCGATGGGCGTGTGCGCCAGCTCCGGCGGCATGTTCAACAACTACGCCATCGTCCAGGGCGTCGACCACGTCGTGCCCGTCGACATGTACCTCCCCGGCTGCCCGCCCCGTCCGGAGATGCTCATCGACGCGATCCTCAAGCTCCACGACCAGGTCCAGTCGACCAAGCTCGGCGCCAACCGTGCCGCCCAGATCGAGGAGCTCGAGAACGCCGCGCTCAAGGCGCTGCCCACCTCGGAGATGAAGGGCCTGCTGCGATGAGCGACCAGACCCCCGACAAGCCCGGCAGCCCCGGCGGCACCGGCGGCACCGGCAGCACCGGCAGCACCGACAGCACCGACAGCACCGACAAGATGCCGGAGAACGTCCCGGCGCCCACCGGCGAGGTCGGCCAGGTCGGCGTCCGCCAGGGCATGTTCGGCGTCAGCGGCACCGGCGACACCTCCGGCTACGGCGGCCTGGTCAGCGCCGTCACCTTCCCGGCGCCCGCCCAGCGGCCCTTCGGTGGTTGGTTCGACGAGGTCGCCGACGCCCTGGAGACCGCGACCCGCGCGGCCGGCCTCGAGCACGCGCTCGGCGACGTCGTGGTCCACCGCGGCGAGATCACCTTCCACGTCCGCCGCGAGGACATCGGCACCGTCGCGCGACTGCTGCGCGACGACCCGGCCCTGCGCTTCGAGTTCTGCTCCTCGGTCAGTGGGGTGCACTACCCCGACGACACCGGCCGCGAGCTGCACGTCGTCTACCACCTCGGCTCGATGACGTGGAACCGTCGCATCCGCGTGGAGGTCACCGCCCCCGACAGCGACCCGCACGTGCCGACGGTCAGCGACACCTACCCCGCGGCCGACTGGCACGAGCGCGAGACCTGGGACATGTTCGGGATCGTCTTCGACGGCCACCCGGCGCTGACCCGCATCCTGATGCCCGACGACTGGCCGGGTCACCCGCAGCGCAAGGACTACCCCCTCGGAGGAATCCCCGTGGAGTACAAGGGCGGGACCGTGCCGCCGCCGGACCAGCGCAGGAGCTACAACTGATGTCGACCGATCAGGACATGTACGCCGGCGCCAGCGACACCACCGAGGGCCGGGTCTTCACCGTCACCGGCCAGGACTGGGACGCGATCAGCGAGGGCCTCGCCGAGGAGGCCGAGGAGCGGGTCGTCGTCAACATGGGACCCCAGCACCCCTCGACCCACGGGGTGCTGCGGCTGATCCTGGAGCTGGAGGGTGAGACGGTCACCGACGCCCGCTGCGGCATCGGCTACCTCCACACCGGCATCGAGAAGAACATGGAGTTCCGCACCTGGACGCAGGGCGTCACGTTCTGCACCCGGATGGACTACCTCTCCCCGTTCTACAACGAGGCGACCTACGTGCTCGGCGTCGAGCGGCTGCTCGACATCGAGGACGACGTGCCCGAGAAGGCCCAGGTCATGCGGGTCCTGCTCATGGAGCTCAACCGCCTCTCCTCCCACCTGGTCGCCATCGCGACCGGCGGGATGGAGATCGGCGCGCTGACGGTCATGACCGTCGGCTTCCGCGAGCGCGAGCTGGTCCTGGACCTCTTCGAGCTGATCACCGGCCTGCGGATGAACCACGCCTTCATCCGCCCCGGCGGCGTGGCCCAGGACCTCCCCGTCGGCGCCCTGGAGGAGATCCGCTCCTTCATCGCGCTGATGAAGAAGCGCCTGCCCGAGTACGCCGCCCTGTGCAACGCCAACCCGATCTTCAAGGCGCGGCTGGAGGGCGTGGGCCACCTCGACCTCGAGGGCTGCACGGCCCTGGGTCTCACCGGTCCGGTGCTGCGCTCGACCGGCTACCCGTGGGACCTGCGCAAGACCCAGCCCTACTGCGGCTACGAGGACTACGAGTTCGACGTCCAGACCTGGGACACCGCCGACGCCTACGGCCGCTTCCGCGTCCGCCTGGCCGAGATGTGGGAGTCGCTGCGCATCGTCGAGCAGGCCGCCGACCGGCTGGCCGGCCTCGAGGGTGCTCCGGTCATGGTCGCGGACAAGAAGATCGGCTGGCCCAGCCAGCTCTCGATCGGCTCCGACGGCATGGGCAACAGCCTCGACCACATCAAGCACATCATGGGCGAGTCCATGGAGGCGCTGATCCACCACTTCAAGCTGGTGACCGAGGGCTTCCGCGTGCCGGCCGGCCAGGCGTACGTGCCCGTCGAGTCCCCGCGCGGGGAGCTGGGGGCCCACGTGGTCTCCGACGGTGGCACCCGCCCGTTCCGGGCGCACTTCCGCGACCCGTCCTTCCACAACCTGCAGGCGACCAGCGTCATGAGCGAGGGCGGCCAGGTCGCCGACGTCATCGTGGCCATCGCCTCGATCGACCCCGTGATGGGAGGCGTCGACCGGTGAGCGGCATCGACGAGAAGACCTACGCAGAGCTGCAGGAGATCGCGGCGCGCTACCCCGAGAAGCGCTCCGGCCTGCTCCCGATGCTGCACCTGGTGCAGTCGGTCGAGGGGCGCGTCACCCCGGCCGGCATCGAGGCGTGCGCGGAGATCCTGGAGATCACCCCGGCCGAGGTCAGCGGTGTCGCGACCTTCTACACGATGTACAAGCGCCGCCCGGTCGGCGACTACCACGTCGGCGTCTGCACCAACACGCTGTGCGCGGTGATGGGCGGTGACGAGATCTTCACCCGCCTCAAGGACCACCTCGACGTCGGCAACGACGAGACCACCGAGGACGAGCCCGGCAAGAAGTCGATCACCCTCGAGCACGTCGAGTGCAACGCGGCCTGCGACTACGCGCCGGTGATGATGGTCAACTGGGAGTTCATGGACAACATGACCCCCGAGTCGGCGGTCACGCTGGTCGACGACCTGCGTGCCGGCAAGGAGGTCAGCTCCACCCGCGGGCCGCGCCTGTGCAGCTGGCGCGAGGCCGAGCGGGTGCTCGCCGGCTTCCCCGACGGTCGTGTCGACGAGGGCCCGGGTGCCGGGCCGGCGTCGCTGCGCGGCCTCGAGGTCGCCCAGGAGAAGGGCTGGTCGGCCCCTGCCGGTGCCGACGGCTCCCCGGCGGCCGTGCCTGCCTCACCGCAGGCCGCAGCCGCCGCGACCGACACCTCGCAGGAGGCCGAGTCCGCCGCGGTGGAGGCCGACGCGCCCACCGACACGGAGGCAGCCGAGAAGAAGGACGCCCAGTGAGCGACAACGCGATCGACACGCTGACCCCGGTCCTGACCGCCAACTGGGGCGCCGAGCGCTCGTGGACCCTGGAGTCCTACGAGCAGCACGGCGGTTACGCCGCGCTGAAGAAGGCGCTGGGCATGGCGCCCGACGACATCATCACCGCCGTCAAGGACTCCGGTCTCCGCGGCCGCGGCGGCGCCGGCTTCCCCACCGGCATGAAGTGGTCCTTCATCCCGCAGGACAACCCCAAGCCGAAGTACCTCGTCGTCAATGCCGACGAGTCCGAGCCGGGCACGTGCAAGGACATCCCGCTGATGATGGCCAGCCCGCACACGCTGGTCGAGGGCGTCATCATCAGCAGCTTCGCCATCCGCGCCAACAAGGCCTTCATCTACATCCGCGGCGAGGTGCTCCACGTGATCCGCCGGGTCCAGGCCGCGGTCGCCGAGGCGTACGCCGCCGGCCACCTCGGCACGGACATCCACGGCTCCGGCTACGACCTCGACATCGTGGTGCACGCCGGCGCGGGCGCCTACATCTGCGGTGAGGAGACGGCCCTGCTCGAGGGCCTCGAGGGTCGTCGCGGCCAGCCCCGGCTCCGCCCGCCCTTCCCGGCCGTCGCCGGGCTCTACGCCAGCCCGACGGTCATCAACAACGTCGAGTCGATCGCCTCGGTGCCGAGCATCATCGCCAACGGCGCGGAGTGGTTCTCCTCGATGGGCACCGAGAAGTCCAAGGGCTACGGCATCTTCTCCCTCTCCGGCCACGTCAACCGGCCGGGCCAGTACGAAGCCCCGCTCGGCATCACGCTGCGCCAGCTCGTCGAGCTCGCCGGCGGCATGCGTCCGGGCCCCGACGGCCAGCCCAGCCGGCTGAAGTTCTGGACCCCCGGCGGCTCCTCGACGCCGCTGCTGACCGAGGAGCACCTCGACCTGCCCCTGGACTTCGAGTCCATGGGCGAGGCCGGCACCATGCTCGGCACCCGCGCGCTGCAGCTCTTCGACGAGACCACCTGCGTGGTCCGCGCGGTGCTGCGGTGGACGGAGTTCTACAAGCACGAGTCCTGCGGCAAGTGCACCCCGTGCCGCGAGGGCACCTGGTGGCTGGTGCAGACCCTGGCGGCGCTCGAGCGCGGCGAGGGCAGCGAGTCCGACCTCGACCTGCTGCTGGACCAGTGCGAGAACATCCTGGGCCGCTCCTTCTGCGCCCTCGGCGACGGCGCCACCAGCCCGATCTCGAGCTCGATCACGTTCTTCCGCGACGAGTACCTCGCCCACCTCACCCACGGCGGCTGTCCGTTCGACCCGGCCGCCTCCACCGCCTGGGCCGCCACGACCGCCGGAGCGAAGGCATGACCACCACCAACGACAAGGCCCCCGAGAAGGCCTCCCAGAAGGCTGTGACCGAGACCGACCTCGTCACCCTCACCATCGACGGCATCGAGGTCAGCGTCCCGAAGGACACCCTGGTCATCCGCGCCGCCGAGCAGATCGGTGTGCAGGTGCCGCGCTTCTGCGACCACCCGCTGCTGGAGCCGGTCGGTGCGTGCCGCCAGTGCCTCGTCGACGTCCCTGACGCCGGCAACGGCCGTGGCTTCCCCAAGCCGCAGGCCTCCTGCACGCTGCCCGTCGCCCCCGGCATGGTCGTCAACACCCAGGCCACCTCCGAGGTCGCGGACAAGGCCCAGCAGGGCGTCATGGAGTTCCTGCTGATCAACCACCCGCTGGACTGCCCGGTCTGTGACAAGGGCGGCGAGTGCCCCCTGCAGAACCAGGCGATGTCCAACGGCCAGGGCGAGTCCCGCTTCGCCGGCTCCGGCAGTGGCGGCGTCAAGCGCACCTTCCCCAAGCCGATCAACCTCAGCCCCCAGGTGCTGCTCGACCGGGAGCGCTGCATCGTGTGCCAGCGCTGCACCCGCTTCGCCGACGAGATCGCCGGCGACCCGTTCATCGCCCTGGTCGAGCGCGGCGCCCAGCAGCAGATCGGTATCGCCGAGGACGCCCCGTTCCTGTCCTACTTCTCCGGCAACACCATCCAGATCTGCCCCGTCGGTGCGCTGACCTCGGAGTCCTACCGCTTCCGTTCGCGCCCCTTCGACCTCGTCTCCACCCCCTCGGTCGCCGAGCACGACGCGTGCGGATCCGCGATCCGCGTCGACCACCGTCGTGGCAAGGTCATGCGCCGCCTCGCCGGTGACGACCCGGAGGTCAACGAGGAGTGGATCACCGACAAGGACCGCTTCGCCTTCGCCTACGCCTCCCTGGAGGACCGCCTCGGCTACCCGATGGTCCGTGACCGTGTCGAGGACGGCGGCGACGGCCAGCTGCGTCCCGCCTCGTGGCCCGAGGCCTTCGCCGTCGCGGCCCGCGGCTTGCACGGGGCCGGCTCGGTCGGCGTGCTCACCGGTGGCCGCCTGACCGCCGAGGACGCCTACGCCTACGCCAAGTTCGCGCGGGCCAGCCTCGGCACGAACGACATCGACTTCCGCGCCCGGCCGCACTCGGCCGAGGAGGCGGAGTTCCTCGCCGCGCACGTCGCGCTCACCGGCCCCTGGGCCGGTGGTGTCTCGTACGCCGACCTCGAGACCGCCTCCACGGTGGTGCTCGCCGGTCTCGAGCCCGAGGACGAGGCGGGCGCGATCTTCCTGCGCCTGCGCAAGGCCTCGCGCCACGGCGGCGGTCGTGTGCTCGCGCTCGCCCCCTACACCACCCGCGGCCTGCGCAAGATGGGCGGCACCCTGATCCCGACCGTCCCCGGCGAGGAGCCCGCGGCGATCGCGTCCCTGCTCGGCCACGCCGACCACGGCATCGACGCCGGGGCCGTGGTCCTGGCGGGGGAGCGGCTGGCCTCGGTGCCGGGTGCCTTCTCCGCCCTCGCCGACCTCGCCGCGAAGACCGGCGCCCGGGTGGCCTGGGTCCCCCGCCGTGCCGGTGACCGGGGCGCGGTCGAGGCCGGCTGCCTGCCCATCCTGCTGCCCGGTGGCCGTCCGGTCGCCGACGCCGCGGCCCGGGTCGACGTCGCCACCTCCTGGGGCATCGGCTCGCTGCCCGAGACCCCCGGCCGCGACGCCGACGCGATCGTCGCCGCACTCGTGGCGGGCGAGCTCGGCGGCCTCGTCGTCGCCGGCGTCGAGCCCGACGACACCACCGACCCCGCCGCCACCCGGTCCGCGATCGAGGCCGCGGGCTTCGTGGTCGCCCTGGGTCTGCGCGACACCGAGGTCACCCGTGCGGCCGACGTGGTCCTCCCCGTCGCCGCCGCGGTCGAGAAGGCCGGCACCTACCTGACCTGGGAGGGTCGTCCGCGGCCGTTCGAGGCGGTCCTGCCCTCGCCCACCGCACTGCCGGACCTCCGCGTGCTGGCCGGCATCTCCGAGGAGCTCGCCGCGCTCGGCCAGGGCGCCCCGCTGGGCTTCCGCACCGTCGCCGACGTGCGCGCGGAGATGGAGCAGCTCGGCCCCTGGGACGGTGACCGACCGGCCATGGCCCCGGTCCCTGCGCAGGCGGGGCAGCGGGGCGAGGGCCTGGCCCTGTCGACCTGGAAGCTGATGATCGACGGCGGCTCGATGCAGGACGGCGACAAGCACCTCGCGGCGACCGCCCGTCCGGCCGTGGCGCGGGTCAGCCCTGCGACGTACGCCGAGCTCGGTGAGCCCGAGGCGGTCGTCCTCACCGGTGACCGCGGCTCGGTCACGATGCCGGCCGAGGTCGTCGACGACATGACCGACGGCACCGTGTGGGTGCCGGCGGCCTCCACCGGGACCGGCGTGCTCGCCGGTCTCGCCTCGCCCGGTTCCCGGGTGACCGTGAAGGGAGCAGGAGCGTGAGCCCGCTGTTCGTGCCCATGGCCGAGGACCTCTCGGCCTTCGGTCAGGACCCCTGGTGGCTGGTCCTGGTCAAGGCCGGCCTGATCTTCGTCGTCCTGGTGCTGCTGACGCTGTTCAACATCTGGTGGGAGCGGCGCGTCGTGGCGCGCATGCAGCACCGCATCGGACCCAACGTGCACGGCCCCTTCGGCCTGCTGCAGTCGCTGGCCGACGGCGTGAAGCTGGCCTTCAAGGAGGACCTCATCCCCAAGGCGGCCGACAAGGTCGTCTTCGTCCTGGCTCCGGTGATCGCGGTGATCCCCGCGTTCGTGACGTTCTCGGTGGTGCCCTTCGGCCCCGAGGTCACGATGTTCGGCGAGCGCACCCCGCTGCAGCTGACCGACATGCCCGTCGCGGTGCTCTTCGTGATGGCGATCGCCTCGATCGGCATCTACGGCATCGTGCTCGGCGGCTGGTCCTCCGGCTCGACCTACTCCCTGCTCGGCGGCCTGCGCTCCAGCGCCCAGATGATCTCCTACGAGGTCTCCATGGGCCTGGCGCTCATCGCGGTCTTCATCTACGCCGGCTCCCTGTCGACCAGCGAGATCGTCGCCGCCCAGGACGACCTGTGGTTCGGCCTGATCCTGCTGCCGTCCTTCGTGATCTACGTGATCTCCATGGTCGGCGAGGTCAACCGTGCGCCCTTCGACCTCCCCGAGGCCGAGGGTGAGCTGGTGGGCGGCTTCCACACCGAGTACTCCTCGCTGAAGTTCGCCCTGTTCTTCCTCGCCGAGTACATCAACATGGCGACGGTCTCGGCCCTGGCCACGACGCTGTTCCTCGGCGGCTGGCACGCGCCGTTCTGGATCGACCGGGTCTGGGAGGGCGCCAACGAGGGCTACGTCCCGGTGATCTGGTTCTTCGGCAAGGTCCTGTTCTTCATCTTCATGTTCATCTGGCTGCGCGGCTCGCTGCCGCGTCTGCGCTACGACCAGTTCATGGCCTTCGGCTGGAAGGTCCTGATCCCGGTCGCGCTGGCCTGGACCGTGCTCGTCGCGATCATGCGCTACGTCTCCAACACCTACGACATCGGTGTGCAGCAGGTGCTGCTCTTCGGTGGCGCGGCGATCGTGGTGGTCCTCGCGCTCGGCTTCTTCGGCTCCGAGGAGGACGAGGAGGAGGACGAGACGCCCCCCGCTCCCGAGGGCGGCTACCCCGTCCCGCCGATGCCCGCCGGTGGTGCCGTGCGCGGCGCCGCGGCGCCGCTGGAGTTCCCCCGATCCACCACCGTCCCGGCCGGTGCCGGGGAGGAGGCCTGACCCGTGGCTGAGAAGAAGGACAAGACGCTGAAGGAGCAGTTCATCGACCCGGTCGCCGGGTTCGGTGTGACGTTCCGGACGATGTTCAAGAAGGTCGTCACCGAGCAGTACCCCTTCGAGAAGCTCCCCACCGCGCCGCGCTTCCACGGCCGTCACCAGCTCAACCGCTGGCCCGACGGACTGGAGAAGTGCGTCGGGTGCGAGCTGTGCGCCTGGGCGTGTCCTGCCGACGCCATCTACGTCGAGGGCGCGGGCAACACCGACGAGGAGCGCTTCAGCCCCGGCGAGCGCTACGGCCGCGTCTACCAGATCAACTACCTGCGCTGCATCCTGTGCGGCCTGTGCATCGAGGCGTGCCCCACGCGCGCGCTGACGATGACCAACGAGTACGAGCTGGCCGACGACAACCGCGCCGACCTGATCTACGAGAAGTCCGACCTGCTCGCGCCGCTGCTGCCGGGCATGGAGCAGCCGCCGCACCCGATGCGGCTAGGCGACGACGAGGGCGACTACTACCGCGGCCAGTACGCCGCACCCGCGCCCGGCGAGAAGCTCACGACGGGGGAGCAGGCATGACCGTGACCTTCTGGCTGCTCGCAGCCATCATCGTGCCCGCGGCGTTGGGCGTGCTGTTCGTGCGCAAGGCCGTGCACGCCGCGCTGCTGCTCGCGGTGGTGATGATCAGCCTCGCGGTGCTGTACCTGACCCTCGAGGCGCCGTTCCTGTTCGCGGTGCAGATCATCGTCTACACCGGCGCCATCTTGATGCTCTTCCTCTTCGTCGTGATGCTCGTCGGCGTCGACGCCTCGGACTCCGTGGTCGAGACGATCCGCGGTCAGCGCTGGCTGGCCTGGGGAGCGGGCCTGGTGATGGGCGCGCTGCTGCTCGTCGCGGTCGCCCAGATCTCCCTCGGCACCGTCCGCGGCCTGGAGGAGGCCAACGCCGGTGGCAACATCGAGGGCCTGGCCGACCTGCTCTTCTCCCGCTACGTCCTCGCCTTCGAGGTCACCGCCGCGCTGCTGATCACCGCGGCGATGGGTGCGATGGTGCTCGCCCACCGCGAGCGGCTCACGCCCAAGCCGACCCAGGCGTCGATGGCCGCGCGCCGCGTCCGTGACTACTCCGAGTCCGGCAAGCCGCTGGGCCCGTTGCCCTCCCCGGGCGTCTACGCCCGCCACAACGCGGTCGACACCCCTGCCCTGCTGCCGGACGGCACGCCCGCCGAGGAGTCGGTGGCCCGGGTGCTCGCCGCCCGCGGCACCGTCCGCTCGGCCCCCGCGCTGGCCGACGACATCGAGGAGCTGCGACGCACCCTCGGCGACGTGGGCAGCCGCACCGATCCCGACGCCCGCGGCGGCGGCGTCGCCGGTGGGTCCGGCGGCGCCGGCGACACCAGCGCCGGCAGCGGCCACAACACCGAGAACCCGGAGGAGGACGCGTGAGTGACGTCAACGCCTACATCGGCCTCTCGGCCGTGCTGTTCACGATCGGCACGATCGGTGTCCTGACCCGGCGCAACGCCATCGTGGTCTTCATGTGCGTCGAGCTGATGCTCAACGCCTGCAACCTCGCGCTGGTGGCCTTCGCCCACCAGCACGGCACCCTCGACGGTCAGGTGGCGGCGTTCTTCGTCATGGTCGTCGCGGCCGCCGAGGTCGTCGTCGGCCTGGCGATCATCATGACCATCTTCCGGACCCGTCGCTCGGCCTCGGTCGACGACGCGAGCCTCCTCAAGTACTAAGGCGGATGATGTTCCTCTTCACAGAAGGCGGCCACAGCATCCCTGTGGTCGACCCCGTGAGCGCGGCCGACGCGGGTGGTGTCTTCGGCCTGATGTGGCTGGTCATCGGCCTGCCGCTGCTCGGTGCCACCGTGCTGCTGCTCGGCGGTCGGCGCACCGACCCGTGGGGCCACCTGCTCGGCACCGCCATGGCCGTGGGCTCGTTCGTCCTCAGCACGCTGATGCTCGTCGGCCTGATGGGCCGCGAGGAGGGTGACCGCTCGGTCACCCAGCACCTGTGGGACTGGGTGAGCGTCGGTGACTTCGAGGTCGGGATGGACCTGCTGGTCGACCCGCTCTCGATCCTGTTCCTCATGCTCATCACCGGAGTGGGCTCGCTGATCCACGTCTACTCCATCGGCTACATGGAGCACGACCCGCGCCGCCGCCGGTTCTTCGCCTACCTCAACCTGTTCGTCGCCGCGATGCTGATGCTGGTGCTGGCGGAGAACTACCTCGGGGTCTTCCTGGGCTGGGAGGGCGTCGGCCTGGCGTCGTACCTCCTCATCGGCTTCTGGCAGCACAAGCCCTCGGCGGCCGCGGCGGCCAAGAAGGCCTTCGTCATCAACCGTGTCGGCGACATCGGCATGAGCCTGGCGCTGGCGATGTTCTTCGTGACCTTCGGCTCGACCAGCTTCACCGTCATCTCCGCCAACGCCTCCGGCGCCAGCGAGGGCGCGCTCACCGCGATCGGCCTGCTGCTCCTGCTCGGCGCGTGCGGCAAGTCCGCCCAGGTCCCGCTGCAGGCCTGGCTGCTCGACGCGATGGAGGGCCCGACCCCGGTCTCGGCCCTCATCCACGCCGCGACCATGGTGACCGCGGGCGTCTACCTCGTGACCCGCTCCAACTTCGTCTTCGAGCTGGCCCCGACGGCGCAGACCGCAGTCATCGTGGTGGCGACCGTGACCCTGCTGTGGGGTGCGGTGATCGGCTGCGCGAAGGACGACATCAAGAAGGCGCTGGCCGGCTCGACGATGTCGCAGATCGGCTACATGATGCTGGCGGCCGGCCTGGGCGTGTACGGCTACGCCTTCGCGATCTTCCACCTGATCACCCACGGCTTCTTCAAGGCCAACATGTTCCTCGGCGCCGGCTCGGTCATGCACGGCATGAACGACGACGTCGACATGCGGGCCTACGGAGCGCTGCGCAAGGTCATGCCGGTCACCTTCCTGACCTTCGCGATGGGCTACCTCGCGATCATCGGGTTCCCGCTGTTCTCCGGCTTCTGGTCCAAGGACAAGATCATCGAGACCGCCTTGGTCGAGAGCCCGGTCGCCGGTGCGGCCGCGCTGATCGGCGCCGGCGTCACGGGCTTCTACATGACCCGCCTGATGCTGATGACCTTCTTCGGCGAGAAGCGCTGGAAGGACGGCGTCCACCCCCACGAGTCGCCGTCGGTGATGACGGTCCCGCTCATGGTCCTGGCCGCGCTGTCGGTCCTCGGCGGCGTGCTCTACCTCGGGCACTGGATCGTCGACTGGCTGGCGCCGGTCGTCGGCGAGATCCCCGAGCACGAGCTCCCGATGCCCGCGATCGTCTACTCGATCATCACCGTCGCCGTCGTGGCGCTCGGTGTCGGCGTGGCCTGGATGACGGTGGGCAAGCGGCCGGTCCCGACCACGCCGCCGACCGACGTCTCCTTCGTCACCCGCGCGGCCCGTGCCGACATCTACGGCGACACGATCAACGACACCCTGGTCGTCAAGCCCGGCGCGGCGCTGACCCGCGGCCTGGTCTCGACCGACCGCTCGGTGGTCGACGGCCTGTTCACCGGCACCGCCACGGTGCTCGCCGGGATCGGGCAGGGCCTGCGCCGGGCCCAGAACGGCTTCGTGCGCTCCTACGCCCTGTCGATCCTCGGCGGCGTCATCCTCGTCCTCGCGGCCCTCACGGTGGTGAACCTCTGATGTCCGACTTCCCCTGGCTCAGCGTCCTCGTGGCGCTGCCGCTCGTGGGCGCCCTCGTGGTGCCGAGCCTGCGCGGCACCACCGCCAAGCAGGCCGGCCTCGGCTTCTCGCTCGTCACGCTGGTCCTCTCGGTCCTCGTGGCCGCGCAGTACGAGCTGGACGGCGGCATGCAGCTCACCGAGACCTACGAGTGGATCCCCGCCTTCGGCGTCCACTTCGCCCTCGGTGTCGACGGCCTCGGCCTGCTGATGGTGCTCCTCACGACGCTGCTGGTGCCGATCGTGCTCCTCGCGGCCTGGCGTGAGGACGAGGCCGACAACCCCGCGCACGTCGACGGCAACGCCCAGGGCAAGGCGCACGTCTTCGTCGCCTGGGCCCTGGCTCTGGAGGCGCTGTCGCTGGCGGTCTTCCTGGCCACCGACGTGTTCCTCTTCTACATCGTCTTCGAGGCCACGCTGATCCCCGCGTACTTCCTCGTCGGCGGCTTCGGGCGCCTGGGCCGCTCGGCCGCCGCGGTGAAGTTCCTGATGTTCCAGCTCGCGGGTGGCCTGGTGCTGCTCGTCGGCGTCATCGGGCTCTACGTCGTCTCCGCGCAGGCCGGCTCCCCGTCGTACCTCCTGAGCGACCTGATGGCGCTCGACATCGACACGACCGCCGGGCGCTGGCTCTTCGCCACCTTCTTCATCGCCTTCGCGATCAAGGCCCCGCTGTTCCCGGTCCACACCTGGCTGGCCGACACCACCGGCAAGGCGACGCCCGGCACCTCGGTGCTGCTGGTCTGCGTGCTCGACAAGATCGGCACCTTCGGCATGCTGCGCTTCTGCCTGGGGATCTTCCCCGAGGCCTCGCAGTGGGCCACCCCGCTGGTCGTTACGCTCGCCCTGATCTCGATCGTCTACGGCGCCTTCGTCGCGATCGGCCAGGACGACGTGCTGCGCCTGATCGGTCTGACCTCGCTGAGCCACTTCGGCTTCATCGTGCTGGGCATCTTCGTGTTCAGCTCCCAGGGCGGCACCGGCTCGATCCTCTACATGGTCAACCACGGCCTCGGCACCGCCGCGCTGTTCCTGGTCGCCGGCTACGTCATCGCGCGCCGCGGCACCGCCTCGATCCGCGAGCTGGGCGGCCAGGAGAAGGTCACCCCGGTCATCGCGGGCCTGCTGCTCATCGGCGGCCTCGCGACCCTGGGCCTGCCCGGTCTGTCGCCGTTCATCAGCGAGTTCCTGGTGATCATCGCGGCCTTCGACTACGCCTGGTACGTCGGCGCCGTGGCCGTCACCGGCATCGTGCTGGCCGCGATCTACGTGCTGTGGATGTACCAGCGCACCATGACCGGCCCGACGCCCGAGCGGGCCACCGCGGACGAGGACCTCAGCCTGCGCGAGGGCATCGCCGTCGCCCCGCTGGTCGTCGCCCTGGTGTTCCTGGGCTTCTACCCCGCACCGCTCCTGGACGCCGCCGATCCCTACGTCGGGGACCTGATGAGCCACGTCGGCGTGACCGACGACCCGCCGGAGGTCACCGCGCCCGCGGCCGACCACGCCGGTGACGAGCACGCCGAGGAGGGCGAGCACTGATGGAGTTCACCAAGCCTGTCCTCGCCTACGCCGAGATCTGGCCGCTCATCGCGGTGCTCGGCGTGGCCTGCCTCGGCGTCCTGGCCGAGGCGCTGCTGGCCCGCCCCCACCGCCACCGCGCGCAGGTGCTGCTCGCCGGCACCGGCCTGGTCGCCGCGCTCGTCGGCACCGTCGTCGTGGGCACCCGCCTCGACGAGGTCGCCGACGGCGCCGCCCGCGGCGTCATCGGTGGCGCCGGCTCGGTCGTCGTCGACGGCCCCACGGTCTTCCTGTGGGCGCTGGTGCTTGTCTTCTCGCTCATGGGTCTCGCGCTCTTCGCCGAGCGCAAGGTCGAGGCCGGGGTGTCGGTCTTCGCCGGCCAGGCCGCCGCCCTGCCCGGCAGCGACGCCGAGCGCCAGGCGCAGGGGCTGGACCACACCGAGGTCTACCCGCTGATGATGTTCGCCATCGGCGGCATGATGCTCTTCCCCGCCTCCGGCGACCTGCTGACGATGTTCGTGGCCCTCGAGGTGCTCTCGCTGCCGCTCTACCTCCTCTCCGGGCTGGCGCGCCGTCGCCGCCTGCTGAGCCAGGAGGCGGCGCTGAAGTACTTCCTCCTCGGGGCGTTCTCCTCCGGCTTCTTCCTCTACGGCATGGCGCTGGTCTACGGGTACGCCGGCACGCTGGACCTCGGCGGCATCGACCTGGCCATCCGCAACGACTCCGGCAACACCGGGATGCTCACCATCGGGCTCGGCCTGCTGCTGGTCGGCCTGCTCTTCAAGGTCGGCGCCGTCCCGTTCCACTCCTGGACCCCCGACGTCTACCAGGGCGCCCCGACCGCGGTGACCGGCTTCATGGCCGCGTGCACCAAGATCGCCGCCTTCGGCGCGCTGCTGCGCCTGCTCTACGTCGGCTTCGGTGCCGACCGCTGGACCTGGCAGCCGGTGCTGGGTGTCATCGCGGTCCTCACCATGCTGGTCGGTGCGCTGCTCGCGGTCGTGCAGACCGACGTCAAGCGGATGCTCGGCTACTCCGCGGTGGCCCACACCGGGTTCCTCCTCACCGGCGTGCTCGGTGCGCAGGCCGCCGGCGACCTCGCGGTCGGCCAGGTCACCTCGCTGCAGGCCGTGCTGTTCTACCTGGCGACGTACTCCTTCGCGACGCTCGGCGCCTTCGCGGTCGTCACCCTGGTGCGCGACGCCTCGGGCGAGGCGACCGGGCTGGACCGCTGGGCCGGCCTGGGCAAGCGCTCGCCGCTGGTGGCCGGTGCCTTCGCGTTCTTCCTGCTCTCGATGGCCGGCATCCCGCTGACCGCCGGCTTCGCGGGCAAGTGGGCGGTCTTCACGGTGGCGATGTCGGCAGGGGCCTGGCCGGTGGTCCTGGTGGCCATCACCTCCTCGGTGATCGCGATCTTCTTCTACGTGCGGACCATCCAGGTGATGTTCTTCTCCGACGTGGCCGAGGGCACCGAGCCCGCGGCCGTCGCGGTGCCGTCGATGCTGACCAGCGGCACCATCGCCGTGGCCGTGCTCGGCACGCTCGTCCTCGGCGTGGTGCCGGGGCCGCTGCTCGAGCTCGCGGCTGATGCCGGACAATTCATCAGGTGAGCTCCACCCCGCCCCCCGCCACGCTGGCCCTGCCGGTCACCGACGACGCGCTCGCGGCCCGGCTGCGCACGCGCATGGAGACCGTCGAGAAGCTCCTCGACGGTCACGTCGAGGGTCGCACCGCCTACGTCACCGAGGCGGCGCGGCACCTGCTGGCCGCCGGGGGGAAGCGGTTCCGGCCGCTGCTGGTGCTGCTGGCCTCGGAGACCGGTGAGCACCCCGACAACGACGAGGTGCTCACGGCTGCCTGCGTCGTCGAGATCACCCACCTCGGGTCGCTCTACCACGACGACGTCATGGACGAGGCCGACCTGCGCCGCGGCGCCGACTCGGCCAACGCGCGCTGGGACAACCTGGTCGCGATCCTCACCGGTGACTTCCTCTTCGCCCGTTCCTCCGAGCTCACCTCGCGGCTCGGGGCCGACGCGGTGCGCATCCAGGCCGAGACGTTCACCCGGCTGGTCGAGGGCCAGATCATGGAGACCGTCCCGCCCGGCGAGGGGGAGGACCCGCTCGAGCACTACCTCGAGGTCGTGGCCGGCAAGACCGGCTCCCTCATCGCCACCTCCGCGCGCTACGGAGCCCGCTTCGGTGGCGCCAGCCGTGAGGTGGAGGAGGCGCTGGCGGCGTACGGCGAGATCGTCGGATCCGCCTTCCAGCTCTCCGACGACATCCTCGACATCGCCTCCGAGACCGACGAGTCCGGCAAGACCCCCGGCACCGACCTGCGCGAGGGCGTCCCCACGCTGCCGACGCTGATGGCGCAGGCCGCCTGCCGCGGCTCCTCCGAGCCCGCGGACGTGCGGCTGCTGGAGCTGCTCTCGGGGCCCATCACCGACGACGCCGACGTCGAGGAGGCCCTGGGCCTGCTCCGTGCGCACCCGGCGATGGAGGAGGCCCGCGCCTACGTCGTCGCGCGCGCCACCGAGGCCAAGGCCCTGCTGGAGGTCCTCCCCGAGACGCCGGTGCGCTCGGCCCTCGAGGCGTTCGCCGACCTCGTGGCCGTCCGGACCGGCTGAGACCGTGGTCGCCAGCAGATCCGCCCGCGCCCGGAAGGCCGCGGTGGAGGCCGGATCGCTCTCGCAGGTCCGCATCGAGGTGGGCGCCGACGACTCGTTCGTCTACCGGATCGCCTGCACCACCTGCACGACCGGGTCCGGCAGCCCCTGGTCCACCCATCGTCGTGGTGAGGACAACGGCTACCTCGCCGCGATGGACCGGTGGTCCTTCCACCTGGTCGAGAAGCACCCGGGCGAGGAGGCACCCTGCCTGGTGCACCTGCCCGCGGCCCAGCAGCGCCTGCACGAGCGCCGCGAGCAGCGCGACGGGCCCCCGGGAGCCTGACGCCCGCTCAGACCGCTGACGCCTCGGCGGCCAGCGCCAGCTGCCGCCGCCGGTGGGTGAGCGCCTCGACGGTGAAGACGACCAGCGCGATCCAGACCAGCACGAACCCGGCCCACCGGGCCGCGGGCATCTCCTCACGGAACCACAGCACGCCGAGGAGGAACTGCAGGATCGGCGCGAGGTACTGCAGCAGCCCGAGGGTGGTCATCGAGACCCGGGTGGCCGCGGCCCCGAAGCAGATCAGCGGGATCGCGGTGACGATGCCGGTGGTGGTGAAGAGCAGCGCGTGGCCCACGCCGTGCTGGCCGACCTCGGCGGTGCCGCCCAGGCCGATGAGCAGCAGGTAGCCCAGCGCCACCGGGGCCAGGACGGCGGTCTCCACCGAGAGCGACTCCACCGCCCCGACCGACGCCTTCTTCTTCGCCAGGCCGTAGCAGGCGAAGGAGAGCGCCAGCGTGATCGCGATCCACGGGGGCCGCCCGTACGCCGCCGTCAGCACCACCACGGCCGTGCCGGCCACCCCGAGGGCGGCCCACTGCAACGGGCGCAACCGCTCCCCGAGGACGAAGACGCCCATCAGCACGATGACCAGGGGGTTGATGAAGTAGCCCAGCGCCGTCTCCACGATCCGGTCGTGCGTCACGCCGTAGATGTAGCCGCCCCAGTTGACGCTGATCGCCACCGCGGCGAAGGCCAGCAGGCGCAGCGCCCGACGGTCCCTCACGACGGCCATCAGGGTGTCTCGCCTGCGCAGGAGGAGGATCAGCAGCGCCACGGTCAGCGTCGACCACACGATCCGGTGGGCGAGCATCTCCAGGGCGCCGGCAGGCTCCAGCAGCGGGAAGTAGAGGGGGAACAGGCCCCACATGAGGTACGCCGCCGCCCCCAGCGCCACGCCGCGTCCCGAGTCGTTCACGACCGGAGCATAGGAGCGCTGTTTGACTCAGGCAGCATCGGGGCACGAAGCGAGCACCGCCCCACCACCTCACCCTCGGGAGTCCCCATGCCCAGCCTCCGGCACTGCGTCCTGCGCCGCCTCGTCCGTGCACCCCACGCCCTCCTCGCCGTCGTGATGGCCCTGGGGTTGGTGGCCGCGACGGCTCCCACCGCGAGCGCCGAGCAGGTCGAGCGCCAGATCACCATCAACGGCAAGGAGCCGAAGGAGAACAAGTTCCTGATCAAGGGCAAGATCTCCCCGAGCACCGGCAAGCCCGTGAACGCGATCATCGAGGTCAAGCACTGCAAGCAGGCCAAGGACTGCGGCGCCGCCTGGAAACGCTTCGCCAAGATCAAGACGAACAAGAAGGGCCGCTACAGCGAGCGGGTCAAGGGCGTGAAGAAGGGCCACAAGCGGGTCTACTACCGCGTCGCCACCAAGGAGAACGCGAAGTTCCTGGCCGCCGTCTCACCGGAGATCTACATCTACCGGATCTTCTGAGCCGCGTCCCGGGTCGACCACGACGAAGGGCCCCCGCCGGCGAGGTAGGGGCCCTTCGTCGTCGTGCGGCACGTGCCGCGGAGGTTCCTCAGACGACCGTCCAGGTGTCGCCGCCGCCGATGAGGGCGGCGAGCCGCTCGGCCGGGGGAGCGGCGTCGGCGGCCTCGAGGTCGCCGCGGGCGGTCGCGAGCTGGGCGCGGGCCTGGTCGTCGTACGTCGAGCGCTCGACCTGCCGGAAGATCCCGATCGGGCTCTGGTTGAGGTAGCCGGAGTCGGTCAGGCGGCTGATCGCGAAGGCGGTGCTCGGGTCGGGGTTGTGCGCGTCGTGGACCAGGATCGCGTCGGCGCCGACCGAGGCGACCTCGACGACCTCCACGCCGCCGCCGGCGGAGCGGACCAGGCCCTTGGAGCCCAGACCGTCCTCGGCCGGGGCGCCGAAGCGGATCGGCTCGCCGTGGACCAGCGGGATGATCGCGTCGGCCTTGGTGTCGGGGCTCTTGATCGCGTCGAACGCGCCGTCGTTGAAGATCGGGCAGTTCTGGTAGATCTCGACCAGCGAGGTGCCGCGGTGGGCGGCGGCCGCGGCGAGCACCGAGGTGAGGTGCTTGCGGTCGGAGTCGATGGTGCGGGCCACGAAGGTGCCCTCGGCGCCCAGGGCGAGCGAGACCGGGTTGAACGGGTGGTCGACGGAGCCCATCGGGGTCGACTTGGTGATCTTGCCGGCTTCGGAGGTGGGGGAGTACTGACCCTTGGTCAGGCCGTAGATCCGGTTGTTGAACAGCAGGATCGTCATGTTCACGTTGCGGCGCAGCGCGTGGATCAGGTGGTTGCCACCGATCGAGAGCGCGTCGCCGTCACCGGTGACGACCCACACCGAGAGGTCCTCGCGCGCGGTGGCCAGGCCGGTCGCGATCGAGGGGGCACGCCCGTGGATGGAGTGCATGCCGTAGGTGTCGAGGTAGTAGGGGAAGCGGCTGGAGCAGCCGATGCCGGAGATGAACACGATGTTCTCCCGGCGCAGCCCCAGGTCGGGCAGGAAGGACTGCACGGCCTTGAGCACGGCGTAGTCGCCGCACCCGGGGCACCAGCGGACCTCCTGGTCCGACGAGAAGTCCTTGCCGGTCTGGGACTCGCCCTCGGCGAGGGTCGGGACGCCCTCGGTGCCGGAGCGGAAGGTCGGGATGTTCAGGTCCGTGATGGACGACGTGCTCACTGGTGGACCTCCTGGCTGGTCGCGACGGACAGGTCGAGCTCCTCGAGCGGGATGCCCTCGGCCTCGGCCACGAGGTGCCCCACGGCCTCGGCGAGCTCGGCGGCCTTGATCGGCATGCCGTTGACCTGGTTGTAGCCGATGGCGTCGACGAGGTACTTCGCGCGCAGCAGCAGCGAGAGCTGGCCGAGGTTCATCTCGGGGACCAGCACCTTGTCGTAGCGCTCGAGCACCTCCCCGAGGTCCTTCGGGAAGGGGTTGAGGTGGCGCAGGTGGGCCTGGGCCACGTGGTAGCCGGCGCGCCGGACGCGGCGGCAGGCGGCACCGATCGGGCCGTAGGTCGAGCCCCAGCCGAGCACGAGGACCTTCGCCTCGCCGCTGGGGTCGTCGACCTCCATCGGCGGCAGCGAGTCGGCGATCCGGTCGATCTTGGCCTGGCGGGTGCGGACCATGAAGTCGTGGTTGGCCGGGTCGTAGGAGATGTTGCCGGTGATGTCGGCCTTCTCCAGACCGCCGATGCGGTGCTCGAGACCGGCCACGCCCGGGGGCGCCCACGGACGCGCCAACGTCTCGGGGTCGCGCGCGTAGGGCTGGAACTCGCCCTCGTCGGTCAGGTCGTCGGCCGTGGCGAAGGCCGGGTCGATGCCCGGCAGGTCCGCGATGTCGGGGATGCGCCAGGGCTCGGAGCCGTTGGCGAGGTAGCCGTCGGAGAGCAGCATCACCGGGGTGCGGTAGGTGACCGCGATCCGGGTGGCCTCGACGGCGGCCTCGAAGCAGTCGCCGGGCGACTGTGGCGCCACGACCGGCACCGGGGCCTCGCCGTTGCGGCCGAACATCGCCTGCAGCAGGTCGGCCTGCTCGGTCTTGGTCGGCAGCCCGGTCGAGGGGCCGCCGCGCTGGACGTCGACGACGATCAGCGGCAGCTCGGTCATCACGGCCAGGCCGATGGCCTCGGACTTCAGCGCGACACCGGGACCGGAGGTGGAGGTGACGCCCAGGGCGCCACCGAAGGAGGCACCGATGGCGGCACCGATGCCGGCGATCTCGTCCTCGGCCTGGAAGGTCGTGACGCCGAAGCCCTTGTGCTTGCTCAGCTCGTGGAGGATGTCGGAGGCCGGGGTGATCGGGTAGGTGCCCAGGAAGACCGGCAGCCCGGACTGCACGCCACCGGCGACCAGGCCCCACGCGAGCGCGAGGTTGCCGGTGATGTTGCGGTAGGTGCCCGGCGACATGGTGGCCGGCTTGACCTCGTAGCGCACCACGAAGGTCTCGGTGGTCTCACCGAAGTTCCAGCCCGCCTTGAAGGCGGTGATGTTGGCGTCGCGGATGTCGGGGACCTTCGCGAACCGCTTGGACAGGAAGTTCTCGGTGGTGTCGGTGGGACGGCCGTACATCCACGACAGCAGCCCCAGGGCGAACATGTTCTTCGCGCGGGCGGCGTCCTTGCGGGAGAGGCCGAACTCCTTGACCGCCTCGACGGTCATGCCGGTCAGGTCGACGGGGTGGACCCCGAAGTCGGCCAGCGGACCGGCCGTGTCGTCGATGTAGTGGAGCGGGTTCTCGGCGTACCCGGCCTTGTCCAGGTTGCGCTTGGTGAAGTCGTGGGTGTCCACGATGATCGTCGCGCCCTTGGGCAGGTCGGCCAGGTTGGCCTTCAGCGCCGCCGGGTTCATCGCCACCAGCACGTCCGGCGCGTCGCCGGGGGTGAGGATGTCGTGGTCGGCGAAGTGCACCTGGAACGACGAGACGCCCGGGATCGTGCCCTGGGGGGCGCGGATCTCGGCGGGGAAGTTGGGCAGCGTCACCAGGTCGTTGCCGAACGCCGCCGACTCCTGGGTGAACCGGTCGCCGGTGAGCTGCATGCCGTCACCGGAGTCGCCCGCGAACCGGATGATGACCCGGTCGAGCTGCTTGACCTGCTTGGACACGGTGCGTCCACACTCCTTCGTGCTGCGCGAGGTGTCGCGCCTGCCGTACGTCGTACGAGAACGTGTTCTAGTTTCGCACGATTTCCGTGACTTGGACAGGTGTCCAGAAATGCCTGGACACCCGATCAACTGTAGACGCGTGGCCCAGCCCACCCGCGCCGCGTCCCAGCGCTCGGCGGTGCCCTCCGCCCCGGGGGATGGGGAGGTGTACGACGCCGTCGGCCGAGGCCGCGGCCGCAGGCTCAGCGGTAGTTGGTGAACTGCACCGCGAAGTCGTAGTCCTGCTCCTTGACCAGGCGCTGGACGGCCTGCAGGTCGTCGCGCTTCTTGGAGGAGACCCGCAGCTCGTCGCCCTGGACCTGCGCCTTGACGCCCTTGGGGCCCTCGTCGCGGATCAGCTTGCCGATCTTCTTCGCGTCCTCGGTGGTGATGCCCTCCTTGAGGGCGATGTCGATCTTGGACTGCTGGCCGGACTGGCGGACCTCGGAGGCGTCGAGCACCTTCAGCGAGACGCCGCGCTTGACCAGCTTGTCCTTGAACACGTCCAGCACGGCGGTGGCGCGGTCGTCGGCGGAGGCGGTGATCTCGATGGCCTTCTCGCCCTTCCACTCGATGGTGGCGCCGGTGCCCTTGAAGTCGAAGCGGGTCGCCACCTCGCGGGCCGCCTGGCCCAGCGCGTTGTCGACCTCCTGGCGGTCGAGCTTGCTGACGATGTCGAAGGACGAGTCGGCCACGATGTCTCCTGGAGTGCTGGTGGGTCCTGCGGCGCTCTCCCGGTCGGGGCCGCGCGGAATTGAGGTCGCCCCGGGGGGCTGCGCTATTGTTTCCTCCCGTTGCCGCGGGACCAAACGGCCCCGTGCGTGACACCCGGCAGGTTGCCCGAGCGGCCAATGGGAGCGGACTGTAAATCCGTCGGCTTTGCCTTCGAAGGTTCGAATCCTTCACCTGCCACTGACGCCCCGAGTCGCCTGCGACCGGGGCGTCAGAGCATTTCCGGGGCATTTCCGGCCCCGCGGGCCCGGCCCTAGGCTCCGCCCATGGGCGCCCACCACTCCCACCAGCCCCGCCACTCCAGTGCCGAGGACTCCGCCGGCCTGCACCGGCTCGCGCTGCTGGTCATCGCGCCCCTCGCGGTCATCACGCTCGTGGCGATGGTCTGGCTGTGGCCCGACCCCCTGCCCACGCCCGACGGCCAGAGTCGACTGCCCGAGGTGACCGGGACCGTGACCGGGCTCGACCGCGTCGAGTGCGAGGAGGAGCTGCCCGACGAGGTCAACGGCTGCGGGACGGCGTACGTCGCCCTCGACGACGACTCGGTCGAGGGCGCGCCCCGCAGCGGCGAGCTCGAGGCGCCGCTGCCCAACGGCCCCGGCGCTCCGGAGCTCGCCGAGGGCGACGGGGTGATCCTCATCAGCACCGAGACCCCCGACGGCATCACCTGGGCGGTCGTCGACCACCAGCGCGGCTCGCAGCTGTGGATGCTGGCGCTGGCCTTCGTGGTGGCCCTGGTCGCGTTCGGCCGGCTGCGTGGCGTGACGGCGCTCGTCGGGCTCGGCGTGACCTTCCTGGTGCTGGTGCTCTTCGTGGTGCCGGCGATCCTGGGCGGCGACCCGCCGCTGCTCATCGCCATCGTGGGGTCCGCGGCGGTGGCGCTGACCGTGCTCTACCTGACCCACGGCTTCACGCCGTCGACCTCCGTGGCGGTGCTCGGCACGCTCGCCGCCCTGGCGCTCACCGGCCTGCTGTCGGCGCTGGCGGTGTCCACCATGCACCTGACCGGGTTCACCGACGACCTGTCGGCGGCGCTCGGGCAGACCTATGCGGTCAACATGGAGGGCCTGCTGCTGGCGGGCATCGTCATCGGATCCCTGGGCGTGCTCGACGACGTCACCGTCACCCAGGCGGCCACGGTGGCCGAGCTGTCGCGCGCCAACCCGGACTACCGCGGACGCGACCTCTACCGCGCCGGCTCCCGGGTCGGTCGCTCGCACATCGCGTCGGTGGTCAACACCATCGTGCTCGCCTACGCCGGCTCGTCGCTGCCGCTGCTCATCCTCATCGTCGCCAACAACGACGGGCTCGGGAACGTCCTGACCGACCAGATCGTCGCCCAGGAGATCGTGCGCAGCCTGGTGGCGACCATCGGGCTGGTCGCGGCCGTGCCCGTGACCACCGCGCTGGCGGCGCTGTCGGCCCGCGGTCGCTGGTAGGCCGGTCGGTGCCGTAACCCCGGGCGTGGATGGTCCGTTGAGGCTGCAACCCCGACTCCCCTGAGCGAAGGACCATCCATGTCTCGCGCCGGACACCCCGCCCTGCGGGCCCTGCTCGCCCTCGGCCTCGCCGCCGTCGCCCCCGTGCTGGCGGCTCCCGCCGTCTCCGCCCACCAGGCCGGCGACCTGCCGACCAACACCCGTGGCGTCCAGGTGGAGACCGAGGGGGAGGGGATGGCGATGGAGTTCGTCGCCAACCTGCAGTACAACGACTCCGGAGAGGCCCAGAACGGCTCGGACATCGAGTTCATGCGGCTGGGCAAGAAGGAGTACGCCCTGGCCGGCACCCTGCGCGAGGGCCTGCAGATCATCGACATCACCAAGCCGCGCAAGCCCAAGCGGGTCGCCATCTACGACTGCGCGATCTCCCAGGGCGACATCCAGGTCTGGACCCGCCGCGGTCGCGTGCTGGCCAGCTACACCGCCGACGGCACCGTGGGGGAGGCCGGCGCCGCCTCGCGCTGCGGCCGCGACCTGGACCTGTCCGCCGGTGACGCCGGCACCGTGATCGTCGACCTCACCAAGCCCAGGAAGCCCCAGAGCGTCAGCTTCCTGCCGGTGGGGGCGGGGTCGCACAACATGACGATCCACCCCAGCGGGAAGTACCTCTACAACTCCAACTCCGACCTGCTGACGGCCGGCGTCTCGCCGTTCATCACGATCTACGACATCAGCGCGCCCACCAAGCCGCGCTTCGTCCAGGACTTCGAGATCCCGTTCGTCCCGACGTCGCTGGGCTCGGAGTCCCACGACATCACCTTCAGCGCCGACGGCACCCGCGCCTACTCCGCGGCGCTCTCGCAGACGCTGGTCATGGACACCACCGACCCCGCCGACCCCGAGATCATCGGCCAGATCATCGACCCCACGGTCAACGTCGCGCACCAGGCCGATCCGATCACCATGAAGGACTCCGACGGCGTCGAGCGCACCATCCTCGTCGTCACCGACGAGCGCGCCGGTGCCGCGGCCTCGGTCGAGTGCCCCGGCGGCGGGCTGCACCTCTACGACATCACCGGCGACCTCGAGACCGCTCCCGCCAAGATCGGCGCCTGGTTCGCGCCCGTCTTCACCATCCAGGACGGCGCGGTCTGCACCTCCCACGTGCTGCGGATCTACCCGCGCCAGAAGCTGATGACCATCGCCTGGTACTCCCAGGGCGTGCGTGTCATCGACCTCTCCGGTCTCGCCGACGCCGCCGCCGACCCGCTGGCCAACCCCCTCTCCATCGCCTTCGGCGACGGGGTGGGCATGACCGAGGTCGGCTACTACACGATGGCCGACAGTGACTCGTGGTCGTTCAAGACCAACAAGATCAAGCGCAACGGCTCCTTCTACGGCTACAGCAACGACCTGGTCCGCGGCTTCGACGTGTTCAAGTACGACGGCAGCACCATCGGCAAGGTCAAGCCGCTGAAGCCGAAGAACCTCAAGCCCAAGGCCTCCGCGCGGGTCGAGGGCTCCGGCCGCTCGGCCAGCCTGGCGCTCCTGGTCCCGGCCGCACTCGGCGGGCTGGTGCTCCACCGGCTCGGTGCTCGCCGCCGGCGTACTGCCTGACCCGGTCCGGCTCACCGTGGCGCTCGGTGTCAGCGGAGGGCGGCGACCTCGGGGGTGTCGTCGCCGAAGTAGCGGACCATCAGGTCGGCCACGACGCGGTCGCCCCAGCGCTCGAGGACGCGGCGGCCGCCGGGGAGGCGGCGCAGCACCTGGTGGCGCACGGTGTGGCCGGCGATGACCAGCGGGTGCGCCCACGGCGGGCGCATCGGCAGGCCGAGCTCGCGCATGCTGGTCGGACCTAGGAAGACCGTGAGCATCGAGAGCAGCCGTTCCCGCTCGTACCGCGCGCGCAGCGGCGCGAGCGGGCCCCACGTGCGGAAATCGAGCTCGAGCTGGGCGTCCACGGCGGAGCGGGTGAGCTGGCCGCCGGCCTCGGTGAGGGGGCCCTGGCTGATCAGGACGTGGTAGTTCAAGCGGTGCCGCTCCCGCTCGGTCTCGACGAGGAACTCCTCGTCGACGCCCATCAGCCAGCCGACATAGCGCCACAGGTGCATCACCGCGGCGGACTCGTGCCGGCTGACCGGCACCCCGAGGGCGCGTACGCCGATGAGGACGACCCCGTCGAAGAGGCCGAGCGTCGATGCCTGGTCGGCCTGGTTGATCGGCAGGCCCCAGCGGTCGACGTCCCAGCGTGGCTCGAACTGCTGGTTGACCAGCGCGTGCATGGCCCGCACGTGCAGCGTCAGTCGCCAGCCCTCGGCGTGCGGGCGCATGCCGCAGGGCTGGGTCAGCGAGCTCACCCAACGCTGGGTCTCGCCCAGCCGGCGGCGTGACTGGCCGCCGGTGAGTGCTCCGGTCTGCACGAGCAGGTCGGTCGGGCCGCCGAACCGGTAGCCGCCGAGCAGCGAGAGCTGGAGGCCGACGTCGGCGGCGGCGCGTCCGAAGCGGCGGTAGGCGCGGGCGCCGGCCTCGACGAGGTCCCAGTCGACCCACTCGGGCACCTGCTCGACGGTCGTCATGAAGTCCACGAGGGCGGGCGCGGGGTCGCTCACCGCGTCGAGGCCCCGGTGCAGCGCGGTGTGGAGGTCGCTCATCGAGACCCGGCCGGGCTCACCGGCTCGCGTCCGGATCGCCTCCGCGAGCCGCTGGCCGAGCTCGTCGCGACGCCGCAGCGCCGCGCCGATGCGCAGCATCTGCTCCTCGTCGACCGACTCGACGCCCGCGATGCGCTTGAGGAGCGTGCCCATCTTCGTGGCGCGGGCCTCGCCCTCGCGGTAGCGCGTCGGGAACGGCGGGTGCGCGGACATGGGGGAGGGGCCGGAGGTCGCCCGGACGGGAGCACTCGTCATGCCGCGATCCTGACGCGAGTGATCACTCGCATACAATTCGCGTCCATGAGGAAGCAGCCCCAGCAGCGGCGTTCCCGCGAGATGGTCGATCGCATCGTCGCCGCGGGGCGGGCGGTGCTCGCCGAGGAGGGCTACGACGCCTGCTCCACCAACCGGATCGCGGCGCGGGCCGGGGTGAGCCCGGGGTCGGTCTACCAGTACTTCCCCGACAAGGCCGCGATCGTCGCCGCGGTCATCGAGGGCTGGTCCGACGAGACCGCCGAGCGGGTCGCGGCGTCGTTGGCCGACCGCGTGGGCGAGCCCGGCGGGATCGGCATGGTCCGGGCGACGATCGAGGCGCTGCTCTCCGCGCTCGAGGCCGACCCCGAGCTGCTGCGTGTGGTGAGCGAGGAGCTGCCCCTGGCGCAGCACAAGGACCGACGTACGGCGCTGGAGCGGCGCGTCCGCGAGCTGACCGCGACGTGGCTGGCGGTGCGACCCGGGGCGTCGACCGCGACCGAGCCGGCCGTCAGCGCGTGGGTGCTCGTGCTGGCCCTGGAGAACCTCGCGGTGCGGTGGGTGCTCGACTCCCCGCCGGTGCCGCGCGAGCGGCTGGTCGAGGAGCTCGTCGCGCTGGTGACCGGCTACCTGTCGGCCCCTCGGCCGGAGTGACCGTGCGCGAGCGACGGCTCGGCCGTGCGCCGGTGACGGCTCGGCCGTGCGCGAGTGACGGCTCGGCCGTGCGCGAGTGACGTCTCGGCCGGCCCGGCCCGCTAGATCTCGAGTCCCAGCGACTGCACGAGTGCGCCGAGGTCGACGCCCTTCTTCGACAGCAGCTCGCGTCGGTCCTCGGGGGTGAGCGCCTGGACCTGCGGGGCGACGGAGAGCGGGTAGCCGTCGATCTCGGGGGCGTCGGTGACCGGCACGACCGTGTGGACGACGCGGTCGTCGTAGACGTGGACCATGTTGACCGCCTGGTGGCCGTCGGCCGCGGCGAGGTAGCGGTCGGCGGGGGTGAGGTCGGAGGCGTAGCAGGTGGCGGAGGCCACCGAGACCGGGATGCCGGCGAAGAGGCTGTGGCTGGTGAAGTGGAAGTGCCCGCCGAGGATCGCCCGCACGTCGGTGCCGGCCAGCACCTCGGCCAGGGGCTGCTGGTCGTCGAGCTCGATGATCTGCGCCGGCGGCAGCATCGGCACCGGGATCGGCGGGTGGTGCATCGCCAGGATCGTGCCGTGCGGCGCGGGCTCGGCCAGCACGTCGGCGAGCCAGGCCAGCTGCGCGGGCGTCACCTCGCCGTGGTGGTAGCCGGGCACCGTGGTGTCGAGGGCGACGATCCGAAGCCCGGCGACCTCGTGGACGCGGTCCTGCGGAGCCGAGGGGTCGGCGTCGGGGCCGAAGAGCCCGCGGGCGTAGGGCTCGCGCTCGTCGTGGTTGCCCATCGTCCACACGACCTCGGCGCCCTCGGGGCCCATAGCGGCGGCGACCGGCTCGACCAGCTCGCGCAGCCGGGCGTAGGCCTCCGGCTCCGCCTTGTCGGCGAGGTCGCCGGTGAAGACCAGCACCTGCGGGGGCGGGTCGACGCGGCCGAGCCGCTCCAGGGCGGCCACGAGCCCGGCCTCCGGGTCGACGACGCCGTACTGCAGCTGCCCGGCGGCGAGCAGGTGCGGGTCGCTGAGGTGGGCGACGACGTGGGTGGGGTCGGGGTACTGACCGAGCGGGACCGTCACCTCGTCAGGGTAGTCAGCGGTAGCCGTAGGTGCGGTCGATCTGCTGCCAATAGCCCCTGGTCCAGTCGGCGACCGTGGCGGCGTCGGCCTGGTAGGCGGCCGGTGCCGGCTCCTGGCACCCCGCACCGGAGCAGTCGCGCAGCCGCTGCCAGGCATTCTCGAGGTCCTCGCGCACCTGGCGGTGCTGCTTCGAGCGCCAGAGGTTGTGGTGCTGCAGAGGGTCCTCGACCAGGTCGTAGAGCTCCCCGAACCCGTCGCGGTAGAGCGTCATCGACCACCTCGCCGTGCGCAGCCCGATCGAGGAGCGCTTCCCGAAGGCAGCGCTGCGACCGCCGGCGGTGTGCGTGGCCTCGGTGAGGACCGGGACGGTCCACCCCGCGTCCCCGTCGACCAGCGACCCCAGGAAGGAGGAGCCGTCGGCCTTCCGCGGAGGCTCGGCCTCGGCGAGGTCGAGGATCGTCGCGGTCAGGTCGGGGGTGTCGACCGGGTCGTAGCGGCGGTGACCGCCGTCGCCACGGCCGCGCATGCCGGGGCCGGTGACCAGGAGCGGGACGCGCAGGGACGGCTCGTAGGACCACACCTTGCCCGTGCGGAAGCGGTGCTCGCCCTGCAGCAGACCGTTGTCGGAGGTGAACACCAGGACGGTCCGGTCCCACTCGTCGTCCCTCTTGAGCCGGCGGACCAAGCGGTGGATCTCCTTGTCCATGACCCACACCGACTCCGCGCGCTGCCGGGCTGCCTCGCGCATGGCCGCGAGGTCGCGACCGGTCATCGCCGGCAGGCGTCGCACGGCCTTGGGCTTGTCGGAGACGTCGCCCTCCGTCGGAGACCCCGTCCGCGCGATGCCGGCTGCCCGGTCGATGACGTCGTCGAAGCGGCCGCGGTGTCGCGGCGGGACGTACGGCGTCGGGAAGCGGTGCTCGAACCCGTTCGCGTCACGCCAGGACTGCGGGTCGTCGTCGTCGCGGGGCGCTCCGTGGTGGGGGGCGATGTGGTTGACGTAGAGGAAGAAGGGCCGCCCGCTCCGGGTCCGGCGAGCGGCGAAACGCTCCACCATCTGCGCCGAGAGGGAGCCGAGGACCTCGGTGGAGTACTGCCCGCGGTACCGGTTGTCGATCCGCCCGTCGTGGTTGAAGGCGATGTCGGTGTAGACGTAGGTGCCGCCGTGGAACCCGGCGTTCCCCGGGTTCTCCACCGCGCCCCGCCACTCGTCCCAGCCGCGGGGCACGTAGCGGTGAGACGGTTGGCCGCTGACCTTCGACCGGTCCAGGCCGTAGCGGTTGAGGTACTTGCCGAGGAAGCCCGTCCGGTAGCCGGCCGCCTGCAGGGACGTCGCCACGGTCCGCGAGTCGTCGAAGGCGGCGTAGCCGTAGGGCGGCTCGTGCCAGTAGACCCCGTGGTTGTGGGCGTGCTGGCCGGTCAGGAAGGTGGCGCGCGCAGGGCAGCACAGGGGGTAGGGCGCGAAGGAGTTCTCGAAGGAGATCCCGGTGCGGGAGAACAGGCGTCGGGTGCGCGGCATCCACTGCAGGTCGTCGACGCGCAGGTCGTCGGCCATCACGACCACGATGTTGGGGCGCTCGTCCCCGTCGGGCGCCCGGGCCGCGAGTCCCGCCCGTGCCGCCGATGCTGTGGCCGGCGGTGGAGCCGGGCTGGCCGGGCTGGCCGGGGTGGCCGGCGCGGACCAGAGGGTCAGGCAGGCGGCCAGGAGCAGGGGAGCGGCGAGCGCGCGCGGACGGGGCACGACCGCACGCTAACCCGGTTCTTTACCTTCGGGGGTCGACGCGGCCGACGCGATCGACGGATCCGGCGGGACCGACGGATCCGCCTGGATCCGCCTCAGACCCGGGTCAGGCGGAAGACCGGGATCAGCCGATCGGTGCGCTCCTCGTACTTGGCGTAGTTGGGCCAGGTGCGCAGCATCGTCCGCCACGCGGCGGCACGCGCGTCGCCCTCGAGCTCCTCGGCGCGGACCGCGGTCTCGAGCTTCCCAAAGCGGATGTGCGCGGTGTCGGCCGCACGCAGGTTGAAGACCCACACCGGCATCTTCGGGCCGCCGAAGTAGGAGCCCGCGATCAGCCACGTGTCCCCGTCGGGCACGCACAGCAGCGGCGTGCTGCGCGGGATGCCGCTCTTGCGCCCCACGACGGTGAGCATCAGGTTGGGCAGGCCAGCGATGTCGAGCACGCTCACCCGACCGCGCGAGACCTGCTGCAGGTGGGTGTCCACCCACACGATCTGCGGCAGCAGCTTCGGCATCCACTCGAGGGAGCCGATCTTGACGGCGACGGGAGTCAGCAGGCCCATGGCCGCAATCTAGAACAGGTTCCGCTGCGCGGGCTCACCGCCCGTTCACCCGGCCGCCGTCGACCTGCCGCCTGCGCGCCCTCGGTACGCCGACGGGCCGGCCTAGGTTCCGCTCGTGCTGTCTCG
>JAYYWX010000092.1:0-33604 GCA_036341255.1 Actinomycetota bacterium
AAGCACCTCGTCCTCGTACAGCTCGACGACCCGATCGACCAGGACCTCGCGGAGTTCTTCACGTCGCGAAGGCTCGGCTAGCCCCTCGACCTTCTCGCCGGTGTAGACGTTGATCAGGGCATCGAGTGCCTTGCTCCCGTCGACCTCCTCCGTCACCTCTGCTGACAACTGCAGGGCGATGCCGATACGCAGGTAGTGACCGGCCTTCAGGTTGACCTGGATCGCCTCCAGGGCCAGGACCTCTCCCGGCTCCGGCTCCGCAGGCTCGGGTGCGGGGCGAAGCAGGAACCAGTAGGCACCCCCTGCTGACGCCAGCAGCAGCACGACGAGGGCGAGGATCTTCTGTCGACCGCGAGTCTTCGCCACACCGTCGTCGGGCGGGCTCGAGGTCGAGTCCTTCGTGGCCATGACTGGGGTCCCTTCGTCCGCGATCGGGGCCGGTGACGACCCGTGGGACCAGTCCGGCCCACGCACTCCATATTCGGTCGATCGTCTGGCCGCCTGAGGCGATCTACTACACGTACTAGTAGATGGGTGCCGCGTGCCGTGCCGGTCAGTGGACGTGCGTCACCACGTCGCCCGGTGGCACTCGGTGTCGGGGTCGACCTCCACCTGGAGCGTGGCGTGGCTGATGCCGTGGTCCTCCTGGAGCACTCGTTGGGCGGTCGCGAGGATGTCATCGGCCGTGGGCCCTGCCTCGACCACGAGGTGGGCGGTGGCGACCTCCATGCCGGACGTGAGTGTCCACACGTGCAGGTCGTGCAGGTCGCGGACGCCCGGAAGCGACTCGAGGTCGCGGATCAGGGAGTCGATGTCGAGCTGCGCGGGGGCGTGCTGTCCTAGCACGGCCAGGACCTCGCGCCCGAGCAGGAGCGCGCGCACAGCGACGAAGGCGGCGATGGCGACGGCCAGGAGTGCGTCCCAGCCGGAGCTCCCGGTCGTCAGCACCAGCACGCCGGCGACCAGCACCCCGACGCTGCCTAGCGCGTCGGCCATCACCTCCAGGTAGGCGCCCTTGACGTTGAGCGACTCCTGAGCGCCGGCCCGGAGAAGCGCGAGGGAGACAACGTTGACCAGCAGTCCGAGGCCACCGACGACCAGCATGGGTCCGGCCTGCACCTCGACCGGCTCCCCGCGGCGGGACCACGCCTCCACCAGGATGTAGGCGGCGACCCCGAGCATGACCAGGACGGTGAAGCCGGAGGCGAGGACCTCGGCGCGGTACGAGCCGTAGGTGCGCCGCCCCGAAAGGTCTGGACGGGTGGCGATGGCGGTGGCCAGCAGGGCCGCGCCTAGGGCGACCACGTCGGCCGCCATGTGACCGGCGTCGGACAGCAGGGCCAAGGAGCCGGTGAGGATTCCGACGGTCAGCTCGACCACGAAGAAGGCGGCGACCATGGCGAAGGTGACCGCGAGCCTCCAGCGGTGCCGCGCACCTGCGTGTCCGTGTGCGTGCCCGGCTCCCATGACGCGTCCCCTCGTCCGTGTTCGATCACTGGCTACTATCGTCCATAGTAGACATGAAGGGAACTCCCATGACCAACCAGAACAAGGCCGCGGTCGCGCTCGGCGTCCTCGTGACGATCGCGGTGGTAGCGATGCTGCTGGTCGTTCAGTCCCGCGGAGGTGACCAACCCGCACCGGTCGCGACCGGCTCGCCGGAAGAGTCGATGCTGGTCCGCGAGGACAGCCGGATCCTCGGGGAGGAGGGCAGCAGCGGAGTCACCGTCGTGGAGTTCTTGGACTTCGAGTGCGAGGCATGCGCCGCCGCCTACCCGGCCGTGGAGCAACTGCGGCAGGAGTACGCCGGCGAGGTCACCTTCGTCGCGCGATATTTCCCGCTGCCGGGTCATTTCAACGCCGAGCGAGCCGCGCGCGCCGTGGAGTCGGCTGCGCGACAGGGCGAGCTCGAGGCGATGTACCAGCGGATGTACGAGACCCAGGCCGAGTGGGGCGAGGCGCAGGTGCCGCACGACGACCTCTTCCGAGGCTTCGCCGAGGAGATCGGCCTCGACATGCAGCAGTACGACGCCGACTACGCCTCGGATGAGGTGGCCGCCCGGGTGCAGCGCGACGTCGACGACGGCCTGGAGCTCGGGGTGCAGGGGACACCGACGTTCTACGTCGACGGCGAGCCGCTGCAGCCGCGGACCTACGAGGACTTCACCTCCGCGATCGACGCGGCGCTGGCGTCGTCGTGACGGGGGACCAGCGCCTGGGCCTCGGCCTGGCCGCGGGTGGCGGGGTGGGCCTGGTGGCGGCTGCGGTGCTGCTCGTCGAGCGATTCCGGTTGGCCGACGACCCGGCGTACATCCCCTCGTGCAGCGTGAACCCGGTGCTGAGCTGCGGGTCGATCATGGAGTCGTGGCAGGCCGCACTCCTGGGCTTCCCCAACCCGGTGATCGGCGTGGCAGCCTTCCCTGTGGTGATCACGACAGGGATGGCGCTGCTCAGCGGTGCCGTGCTCGCGCGCTGGTTCTGGCAGGGCCTGCAGGTCGGGGTGCTCACAGGGCTGGCGCTGGTTGGGTGGCTGGTGTTCCAGAGCCTCTACCGCATCGGCGCGCTCTGCCCGTACTGCATGGTCGTCTGGGCCGTGGTGTGGCCGATTGCGTGGTACGTCACGTTGCGCAATCTGCGCTCCGGGGCGCTGGGGCGCTGGGGCGCGGAGTCGCCCGTGGTGGCCCGCGCCCAGGAGTGGCACGGCCTAGTGACCCTCCTGCCGTACGCCGCGGTCATGGTTGCCGTCCTGGTCCGCTTCTGGTCCTTCTGGACCGGGTGATCGACATGCAGGGAGGAGTCCGATGAACGGGGGGGCACAGGGAGCGATCCTCGACGGATCCATGGTGCTCGCGCTGCCGGTGGCCGCGCTGGCCGGTCTGCTCTCCTTCTTCACGCCGTGCTCGCTCCCCCTGGTGCCGGGCTACCTCTCCTACGTCGCCGGGATGGCCGGCTTCGGTCCGGAGAGCGGCGAGGCCGGGACCCTGCGTCCGCCGCGGGCGCGTCTGGTGCTGGGCACGGCACTCTTCGTGGCGGGCTTCGCGCTGGTGTTCACCAGCTACGGCGTGGCGCTGGGCTCCCTCGGGTCCCTGCTCCTGGAGCACCAGGAGACGGTGTGGCGGGTCTCGGGCGTGGTGACCATCGTGCTCGGCCTGCTCTTTGCTGGCGCTGCTGCGAGGGTGCCGGGGGTGCGCCGCACCTTCCGCCCGCGCTTCGCGCCCCGCGCGGGCCTGGCAGGCGCTCCCGTGCTGGGGGCCGTCTTCGCGGTGGGCTGGACCCCGTGCATGGGACCCGCCCTGGCCGCAGTCCTCACGCTCTCGACCTCGGCTGCTTCAGCCGAGCGAGGCGCGGTGCTGTCGCTCGCCTACGCGCTGGGCCTCGGCCTGCCGTTCCTGGTCGCCGCCTTCACGGTCGGCTCGGCTATGAAGGTCTTCACCGGCGTACGACGGCACGCACGCAGCATCGCCGCGGCAGGCGGCTCCATGATGGTGGTCCTGGGGGTGCTCCAGGTCGCAGGGGTGTGGGCGGTGCTGGTCGCCTCCCTGCAGGGCCTCATCGTCGACTGGCAGGCGCCGCTGTGAACCGCTGGGGTCGAGCCGTGGTGCTCCTCGCCGTCCTTACCGTGCTCGCCAGCGCCGTGGCGCTGGCCCTGGCGTTGCGGCAAGCAGAGGACGGTGGGGGGCGCGGTCAGTCCACTGACCTTGTGCAGCAGTTCCCACCGGAGGAGCGTCGTGTTCTCGGGGACTTCTCTGTGGAGCTGCTCGACGGTCGCCGGTTCGACCAGTCCGACCTGATCGGGACGGTGAGCGTCGTCAACGTGTGGGGATCGTGGTGCGGACCCTGCCGTACCGAGGCCCCTGACCTCGTCCGGGTGGCGCGCCGGCTAGGAGATCGGGTGAACTTCCTGGGGATCAACGTCCGTGACAACCCGGCGTCGGCGCAAGCATTCGAGCGAGCCTTCGAGATCCCCTATCCCAGCGTGCATCCGGACGACGCCGGTACTGCGATCTTGGCTTTCGACGGGGCGTTGACCGCGGCGGCGGTCCCCAGCACCGTGGTGCTCGATGAGCAGGGCCGGGTCGCCGCGCGGGTCGTCGGCCCGGTGGACGCCGCGACGTTGCGCGGCCTGGTCCTCGACGCCCTCGGTGCCTCGAGGTAGGTCGTGAGGTCGAGATCGTTGAGGGCCCACCCCGACGGACCGCGGCACAGAGCGGGACGGGCGGCGCGTTCGTACCGGAGTGCCCTCGCCGGCCTGTTGCTCATGGTCCTCGCGACGGGGGGCGTCCTGGCTGGTGCTCCGCTGTTCCCCGGTGTGAGCGATCGCGGTGCGCTACCCGTGGACGTCGACCAGCCTCGTCGACCCGACGCGCAGGTCGGTCCTGGGCTGGTGGGGGCCCAGCCCGTGCACCCCGGCGCCGTGGTGAAGCGGAAGGAGCCGCGAGCGGTGCCTGAAGCCGGCTCCGGTGAGTTCGAGGTCGCCGCAGCCCCGGACCTCCTGCCGGGCTCTGCCGACGTGGCCTACACGGTCGAGGTCGAGCGGCCACTGCCCTTCACCCCGGCCGAGGTCGCGCGCGAGGTCGAGGCCACGTTGAGGGATCCCCGGAGCTGGGGAGGCAGGTTGGGAGTCACCCTGCGCCGGGTCGAAGCAAGGCCCGGTCTACGCATCCTGCTGGCCACACCTGCCACGACCGATGCCCTGTGCGCTCCGCTCGACACAGCGGGGCGCGTGTCCTGTCGCAACGGCCCGCTGGTCGTGCTGAATGCCGTGCGCTGGGCCTCGGCCATTCCCTGGTACGCCGACGCAGTGTCGAGCTATCGCACCTACGTGGTCAATCACGAGGTGGGGCACGCGCTGGGGCGGCCACACCAGCGGTGTCCGGGGCCGGGATCGCCGGCACCGGTGATGCAGCAACAGACCTACGGGCTGCAGGGGTGCCGACGGTCGGTCTGGCCGTCCCCGGCCGAGGTGGGAGGAAGCTGAGGTCCGGGCAGGTCAGGGACGGGCGACCGCTGCGGCGTCCAGCCGGCAGCAGTCGCGGGTCGCGGCCTCGATGCCGGGGGCAGCCGCGAGCGCGATGGGCATGGCGAGCACCACGCCGATGGCCGGAGCGACGAGGACGCCGGTCCACGACCTGCGTGCCGGGGTGGCTGCGAGCCGCCTGACCCGCTGCACCGATGCGGTGTCGCTCGCACCGAGGGCTACCTCCGGACGCGCGCCAGCGCCCATGGTGACCAGGGCGCGGGCCAGGTCCCGCCGCTCGGCAGCCGTGCTGGCGCTGTCGTCCGCCGACATCTCCACGAGGACCCGCACGCGCACGGCCGCGAGCCGGAACAGGGGCACCGCCGGGAAGGTGCGCAGCAGCGCCTCGGCCAGGACGATCGGCAGGTGGTGGCGTGCCGAGAGGTGTCGGTGCTCGTGTCCGACCACCAGTCTGCGCTCGGCATCGGTCAGGAGGTCGACAGCGGCGCTCGAGAGCACCACGGCACCAGCCCGGCCGGGAAGGCAGTAGGCAAGGGGTACGTCGGTGTCGATGATCGTGAACCCGTCCGGGTGGGTATGGCCGACGAGCTGGAGGTGCGCTCGCTGGCGGCGGCGACGGGCGCTGTCACGCAGGCTCAGGCGTACCACTGAGAAGCCGAGCGCCCCCAGGAACATCCCGACCGCGGTCAGTCCCACGATCCCGGGCCATGCCCCGAGCGGGGTCTCGTAGTGCGCGATGACCACGGGTGAGTGGGAACCGAGCTTGTCCGCGAGATAGGCCTCGAGCGGTAGCCAGGGCAGAGCGAGGACGACTCCCGCCAGGGCGGCGGCGAGCACGACCGAGAAGGAGACGGCCTGCCAGGCAAGGACGCCGTTGCGCGGGGAGAGGTACTGCCAGGACCCGCGATCGATCAGACGACCGCCCCAGGTGGCGGCGATGACCGCCCAGGTGAGCAGCAGCACGGCCGCGGTCACCGGTCGGTACCGTCGTCCAGCAGGGCGGCACGAAGCTCGTCCACCTCCGAGCGGTCCATCCGGTCCAGCAGATGGAGCAGGGCCGCGGACCGGTCCTCACTCGCAGCGAGGACCTCGTCGAGCAGCATCGCCGTGTGCTCCTCGCGACTGGAGATGGCGGCGTACAAGTAGGCCTTGCCGTGCTTCTCGCGTCGGACGAGTTTCTTTGAGTGCAGCTTGTCCATCACCGTCATGACGGTCGTGTAGGCGAGGGGCCGCTCCTTCACGAGGTCCTCGAGCACCTCACGCACCGAGACTGGCCGGCCCCACGTCCACAACCGGTCCATGACCGCGGCCTCGAGCTGACCCAGCTGTCTCATGATCGATCGGCCTCCTCGGCAGTCCCAAGGACCGCCGTGCTCTGGGATGGCTGCATCGTATCCGTCCTGGCGGACAGACCTGCCAGGTAGGCGTTGTAAGCGTGTAGCTGACGGTCGCCCTCACGCGCCTCGCTGCGGTCGAAGCGTCGTCTCTCGCGCCGGTCCGCGGAGACCCAGGAGACCAGAAGGGCGACGGCGATGACGGCGAGGGGGTACTCCCCGAGCAGCCATCCCAGCGATGCTCCGAGGTACTGGTCATCGGCCAGGGAGTCGCCCCAGGTGCGCCCTAGGGCGGCGTACCACTCCTCGGCCAGAACCCGGGTGCTGGCCATGAGGCTGACCGAGAAGAGTGCGTGGAAGCCGAAGGTGACCATCACCAACAGGGTCCTGATGGGGTAGGTCGGGCGGCGGAGCCCGGGATCGATCCCGACCAGGCACTCGGCGAAGAGGTACCCCGAGAGCAGGAAATGGAGCGTCATCAGCACGTGGCCGGTGTGGGTCTCCAAGGAGAGCTCGAAGAGGGAGGAGTAGTAGAACGCGACCATGCTGACCACGAAGAGTGCCGAGGCCACGATCGGGTGCCCCAGCAGCTGCGCCGGGAGCGAGTGCACCGTCTGCAGCAGCCACTCCCGAAGTCCGCGCGAGCCGTCGTCGCGCCGGCGCAGGGTCCTCAGCGCGAGGGTGACCGGTGCCCCGAGCACTAGGAAGACAGGCACAGCGGTCGCGATCGTCATGTGCTGGATCATGTGCATGCTGAACAAGACCCGTCCGTAGGTCCCGGGAGGCCCGTTGGTCGCCCACAGGAAGAGCACGCAGCCAGTCAGCCACAGCGCCGTGCGCCACCAGGGCCAACGCACTCCGCGGGTCGCGAGCCTCCGGACAGCCAGGACGTACCAGACGGCGGCCGCGAGTCCGAACGGCAGGAAGAGGCTGTCGATGCTCCAGCCGGACCACCACGCCCCGGCGTCGAGGGGCGGTGGCAGCGACGAGCCGAGCATCGCCTCGGCGGCGGTCAACGGACGGGGCGACCCGGAGGGGGCCGGAGGAGCGGTCCGCGTCAGCGCCACGCCCGTGCCGGCAGCACCCACGAGGATCGCGGCCTCCAGCGCGAGGACCCTCCAGAACCGGGTGCGCCCGCCCAGATCGGCCTCGCTGGCCAGCCGGTGTCGTTGGCGGTGCCCGAGACCGGCGAGCACGACCACAGCCGCGAGCTTGAGCCCGAGCAGCGCGCCGTACGTCGACACGATCGCGCCGGGCGAGGGCAGCCGTAGCGCTGCGCCGAGGACACCGGAGACCGTGACGAGAAGCAGCCCCCACGTGGCGAGGGTGGAGAAGTGACGGATCGCCGCCCCGGCGCCGGTGCCCAGGTAGGGGCGAAGCAGGACCAGCGCCAGCAGTCCGCCGGCCCAGACGCCGATGCCGACGAGGTGGAACATCTGCAGGTTGACTGCGTCGATGTGCTGCAGCGTTCCCGCCGCATGCCCGGTGAGCGCCATCGGCCAGAGCCCGGCGAGCGACAGCAGTGCGGCCACGCCGAGGAAGGCGACACTCGAGGCCAGCGCACAGGTGGCGGCCACGGCGGCGGCAAGCACGGCCCCCCACAAGAGGTATTGACCGAGCTCGTAGCTGGTGGCGAAGAACGCCGCTTGCTCCCAGAACCCGGGTGCGTCGAGCCGGCTCCCTGAGGCGTCGGAGTAGACAAGGCCGATCAGCACGAGGTTGCCCGACAGCCAGGCGGCGGCCAATCCTTGAGCCAGCTGCACCGCCCGGCGACGCACGCCGGTCACGCTGCGCTCCGACGAGCCTGGCTCGGGTGCCAGGCACGTGGCCGCGACGACCAGGAGGCCGACGGTGAGCAGCGCAGCCATGTCACGAAGGGCCTGCACGACAGGTAGTCCGATCCTCGTGACCGGCCCTGGCTCGGGCAGCCCGGCGATGCCGAGTGGGGCGAGCGCGCCGGTCGCCCACGCCACCAGCAGGGTGACCGCGACCCACCATCCCGCGAACGCGAGCAACCGCGTCCCGGCCCGGGTCACTGCTCGGCCTTCCCGTCGGTGGCTCGGCTCTCGGATCGCCCGGTGCGCGAGGAGACGACGGCGGAGAGAAGGACCAGTGCGACCAGGCCGGCGGCGACCCAGGCGCCGGTGGCCAGACCGGTTGCGGACGCCCCATCGGAGGCGGGGGCTGTCCGAGAGGGGGGCGTCGGAGTCACCGGAGCGGCTTCGGGGGTGGTTGTCTCAGCGGCACCCGGTGTCGGAGGCGAGCCTGCGTCGGGCGCGATGGTGAAGGTCGAGGTCCCGGCGACGGGGTGTCCGTCAGCCGACGTCACGCGGTAGCTGATCCGGACTCGGTGGTCCGTAGTGGGATCGACAGACTTGAGGGCACGCAGGTCCCCTACGACCTCGGTGCTGCGGAGGCCAAGCCCGAGAGGGACCCGGGTGCCGTCCTGGCCGTCGACCGAGACCGAGACGGCGCTGAGCGTCGGGTCGATGGCCTCGGTGAAGGCCAGCACGACCTCCGGTGGCCAGCCGCCTACGACCCGGCTGCCCTCAGCAGGGGTGATCGACACCAGGTCGGTGTGCGCCGATGCGGGCGGAGTCGGCCAGGACAGGAGGATCAGGGTGGCTATGAGGAGGAGTCGCCGCGTCATGACCGGCCCCGTGCGATGAGGTAGAGGATGGCGAGCGTCGACCCCAGCGTGAAGGCACCGATGACGAGGGTCGAGACGAGGTCTTGGCCCATGCGACGTCACACCCCCGCGTAGGAGTGCAGGCCTGGGATCCAGATGTTCACTCCGAAGAAGTTGAAGAGGAAGGCCGCGAACCCGGCCACGGCGAGCCACCCAGCCCGACGTCGCCACCCGCCGGTGGCCAGGGCGTGCAGATGAGCGGCGTACAGCACCCACGTGATGAAAGCCCAGGTCTCCTTCGGGTCCCACCCCCAATAGCGACCCCAGGCGTTCTCGGCCCACACGGCCCCGGCGATCACGGCAAAGGTCCAGATGGGGAAGGCGACCAGGTGGACGGTGTGCGCGAGGTCGCCGAGCTCGGAGCTCCCGCGCCCCTCGCGACCACCGCGTGAGAGCACCATCTGGGCCAGCGTCGCCAACGCCCCCACAGTGAAGAGCGCACCCGCCACGATTGCTGCGGCGACGTGGACCACGAGCCAGGTGGAATCGAGCACAGGCACCAGGTCGTCGACCGGGGTATAGAGGGAGGTGACCGAGACGCCGAGCAGGACGAGCACCAATGCCACGACCCAGGGGGCCACGGCATCGACCCGGCGACCGCGACGGACCACGAGGAAGGTGACGGCGACCGCCGCGGAGGCGGTGAGGCCAAACTCGTACATGTTGCCCCAGGGGACCCTGCTGGCCGCGAGACCCCGTGCGACCACGGCTGCCACGAGGAGCACAGCACCCGAAGCCATGAGCCACGTGCCCGCGGGGCGCAGGGCATTCGCCCTGTCGCCCGACGTGACGGGCGCGGGGCTCGCGGTGAGGGCCTCGGGACCACCCACGAGTATGGGCGCCGGTGCACGGCCAGCGGACCGTGCGGCGAGGGCCGCGGCCACGGCATAGGTCACCAGACAGGCGGACAGGGCAGCCAGCGAGGCGAGGACCAGTCGGTCCGACCAGAGTGCCATCTCGTCTGCTTGCATCACGTCGTGCTCTCCGGGTGGTTGTCGGGATCGTGCTCGAGCGCGGCGGTCAGGGCCGCCGAGTCGCTGTCGGCGCAGCGACGACGCCCGAGGTGGCGCCACCCGACCTCGACCGTGGCGTCGTCGACGCGGCGGACCCAGACGCGCCGCCGCGGCACGCCGAGCGAGACGCTCAGGCCCATGAGCAGGAGCAGCGCCGCCACGAGCGAGATCTCCTTGCCCGGGTCTCGGGCCACCTGGAAGTTGGCGAAGCGGGTCACGCCGTCGAAGGTGACCGTCCCCAGGCCGTCGGGCAGTCGGACGGTCTCGCCAGGGGCGAGCGTGGCCCGCCATCGGTCCCCGTCGTCCCCCGTGACCTCGACCAGCCCGTCCAGGTCGAGCGTGTAGACCGACTGAGCCCCGCCGTCATCCAGTCCGAGGTCACCGGAGTAGGCGGTGAGCAGGAGCGCCGGATTCACCAGGCCGGGGTATGCCGACACGTCGATCCCGTCCGCCCCTCGGGCCGCGGTCGGCAGGAAGAGACCCTCCAGTGCCACGGGGGTCGGTCGAGCGTCGGGCACCTTCACGACCCCGTCGGAGGTGAACGCCTGATCCTGCGGAAGGAAGATGACAGGACCGGATGCGGCCACGTCACCGCGGCCGTCGCGGACCGTGATCTGCGGGGCGTACCCGTGACCGGTGAGGAAGAACTTGGTCCCGTTGGCGTCGAAGGGCTGGTTCGGTCGCACCTCGGTGGTTCCCGCGCCGTCGGACGTCACCCAGTCCAGGACCGCCGTGAACGAACGGGGCTCTCCCAGCCGTGGTCCGCTGGTCTCGAACTGTGCATCGAAGCTGCGCAGGGTGAACTCGAGAGGTTCCAGGTCCGCGGGATCGGCCAGGGGGGCGCGGGTCAGGGCGTCGTAGGAGGACGCGATGTTGGTGAACGTCGAGCCCTCGACGACAGCCACGCGCCCTTCGTAGCCGAACAATCGACCGCCGGCCACCCCGACGAGGAGGACCAGGAGCGACAGGTGGAAGGCTAGGTTCCCGAGCTCCCGGACGTGGCCCTTCTCGGCGCGGACCTCGCCGTCGGTCTCCACCACCCGGAAGCGCCGAGACCGCAGGTGCGCGGCGGCAGCCGTCAGAGAGGCCGAGGCCTCCTCGACCGTGAGGCGAGCGTGAGCGTCCTCGCGCTCCAGCCTGCGGGGGGCCGCGGGCGGCTGCGCCGTGACCTCGCGCCACAGGCGGACGCATCGAGGAAGGACGCACCCGGTCATGGAGACCAGCAGCAGCAGGTACACGGCGGCGAACCACGGGGCCGCGTACACGTCGAAGAGGTACAGCCGATCCAACCACGGAGCGAGGTCGGGGTTGTCGCGGTAGAACAGCGCGACAGCCGCGGGGTCGCTCGCCACGCCACGCTGCGGGAGCAGCGAACCCGGCACCGCCGCGACCGCCAGGAGGATCAGCAGGACGACGGCGGTGCGCATGGAAGTCAGTCGCCGCCAGGCCCAGCGGCCCCATCCCATCGAGCCCCGAGCGGGCGCAGCGGTCCCACGATCCGAAGGAGTCGCCGCACGGGGGCTCTGGCCCGACTCGGCGGTGACGGGGGACGACCTCACGTGGTTCATACTATCGGCGATAGTAGGCCATGACGAAAGCGGTGCCCGAGTGGCTGGTGAACGCCCCATCATCCTGACCGCCGCTGCCGGCGGAGCCACGACGGCGCTCGGCTTCCCGCCCTTCGATCTGCCGTGGCTGGCACCGGTGGGCCTGGCGATGCTGGTCCTGGCGCTGCGTGAGGCCTCAGCCACCAGAGCGGCACTCCTCGGTGCCGCCCACGCCGCGGTCTTCCTCGGGATGACGCTGTGGTGGTTGGCCGAGGCCATCTCCCCCTTTGCCTGGGCCGCGATGGTCGCTGCGCAGAGCGTGTGGGGCGCCTTGGCCGGTGTGGCGATGGTGCGCGTGCGTCGACTCCACGGGTGGCAGCTGTGGGCCGCCGGCGTCTTCACGGCGGCCGAGTCGGCACGGGCGGCAGTTCCCTGGGGCGGGGTCCCGTGGGGAAGGCTCGGGTACTCCGCCGTCGATGCGCCCTGGTCCGCCTGGGTGGCGGTCATCGGGGTCGCCGCCACAGGAACTGTGGTCGCGCTGCTCGGGTGCCTCATCGCTTCGGTGGTGGAGCACGCGACGCGGCGCAGCCTGCGCGGGCTGGTCCCCGCAGCAGCAGTGGTGGCGCTGGTGGCGGTCCCGGCCATGGCACGTGGGGTCCTGGTGGCGCCGAACCAGGCGACCGGGCCGGTGGCCAGGATCGCCATCGTGCAGGGGGAGCTGCCGGGTTCCGGCCGGGAAGTCGTGGCGAATCACCGGGCCCTCACCGAGGTGCTGGTCGGGCAGACGAGGCAGCTCGCGGCCTCGGACACCGGGCGTCCTGCGCCCGACCTGGTGGTGTGGCCCGAGAACGCGACGGCCGTCGACCCGACGACCGACGTGGTCGCCGGCCAGGCGGCGCGAGCGGCTGTGGAGGCAGTCGGGGTGCCGCTGCTCCTGGGAGCCGTCGTAGATGCACCCGACCCGCGTTACGCCCTCAACCAGTCGCTGCTCTGGGACGACGGGGGAGTGCGGGCGAGCTACACGAAGCAGCGGCTGGTGCCCTTCGGGGAGTACGTCCCCCTGAGGCCGCTGGCCGAGCGGTTGTCCTCGAGGGTGGCCGCCATCCCCCGGGACATGCTGCCTGGCGGGGATCCCGAGCCGATCGGGGTCGGCTCCTTCAGTGTCGCGACCGCCCTGTGCTTCGACGTCGCCTACGACGACGTGCTGCGTCGACAGGTGGCCCGGGGCGGGGACCTGGTCAGCGTCCAGACCAGCAACGCGCTGTTCCTCGGCACCGCCCAGCTCGAGCAGCAGTGGCAGGTGTCCAGGGCGCGGGCCCTCGAGCTCGGCCGCAGTGTCGTGGTGTCCTCGGTCAACGGCATCTCAGGGGCGATCGCACCCGACGGGTCGGTCCTCGAGCGGCTTCCGGTGCGTGTAGCGGGATCGGTCGTCCTCGACGTGCCTCTCAACACGTCGCAGACGTGGGCAGTCCGACTCGGCGCCGCACCGTTGCGGTTGACGTGGATCATTATCTCGATGGCACTGCTGGTCACCTTCGCCCAGGACCGGCGAGCATGCCGCCGCCGCCGCTGCCTCCCACCCACACATGCCGGTTCCCCTCCTGCTATGCCCCTCGACCGATCGGACGCCACGTGATCCCCCTTCCCCTGCCGATGCACGGCATCGGCGGCGCCAAGGACCTTCCCATCTCGCCCCAGCTCGCCATCACCGGTGCCGTCGCGGCGCTGGTCATCTCGTTCTCGGTGCTCGCGCTGGCGTGGCGGACACCGCGGTACGACGGGAATCCGGACGGACCGGTGGCCGGCCGTCGGGTGCCTCACTGGATGGATGGTGTCCTGACCTCACGCGGCTTCGCCGTCGCGGCGCGTGTCCTAGGGATGGTGGTCTTTCTGTACTCCGCGGCTGCCGCGGTGCTCGGTGAGGACCTGCTGACCAACCCGTTCTTCGGCATCTTCTACGTCTGGTGGTGGATCGGCCTGGTCTTCGCCTCCGCCCTGCTCGGCCCGGTGTGGAAGGCGATCAGCCCGGTTCGCACAATCAACCTCGCCTTCTCGAAGATCTCTGGGTCCGACCCCGACGTGGGACTGCTGGCCTACCCGGCGCGACTCGGCCACTGGCCAGCTTCCCTGGGGCTGTTCGCCTTCGTGTGGCTCGAGCTGGTCTATCCCTACTCCACCGAGCTCGGCCCCGTGCGGCTGTGGTGCGCGGTGTACGTCGCTGTGATGCTGCTCGGCGGCGCGATCTTTGGCAACGGGTTCTACGAGAAGGCCGACCCGTTCGAGGTCTACTCCACCCTGATCGGCAAGCTCTCAGTCTGGGGGACCCACGAGGGCAGGATCGTGGTGCGGTCCCCGCTGGCGAACCTCAGCACCGTGGTCCCGACGGCCGGTCTGCTTGCGGTCGTCTCGGTGCTTTTCGGCAGCACCGCGTTCGACTCCTTCAAGGACTCCCCGTTCTGGGTGCGCTTTTCTCAGACCAACGAGCTCGTCGCGGGCCTCGAGAACGGCTCGACCATCGCTGACTCCCTCGCTCTGCTCGTCTTCAGCGCCGCACCAGCCCTCGTGTTCGCCGGTGCCGCCGCGGCGACCATGACCGGTCCCGACCTGCGTCGTCGGGACCTGCCGGCCATCCTCGCTCACTCGATCGTGCCGATCATCCTCGGGTACATCGTGGCCCACTACGCGTCCTACTGGTTCGAGGTCGGCCAGGACACCCTGATCAAGGCGAGCGACCCGCTCACCACCGGTGCCGACTACCTCGGCACCGGCGATTGGCAAGTGAACTACTGGCTGAGCTACCACCCGACCCTGCTCGCCAACATCAAGGTGGGAGCGGTCGTGGTCGGCCACGTGGTAGCAGCCATCGCGTCTCACGACCGATCCGTCGCACTGCTGCCCCCTCGTCACCAGATCCTCGGGCAACTGCCTCTACTCATGGCCATGGTCGCCTTCACCTCAGGTGGCCTTTACCTGCTCTTTGCCGCCTGAGGTAGGCGGCGAATCCGCAGTCCCGCATCGCCGATACGGACCATCCGTGAACGGACCCACGCTCGCTCAGTTCCGGGCCGCTGCCGTCGCAACGGGCTCCGGAATCTCCATTACCGGATGCAGCACGATTCCGGGCGACACCGACGACACCGGCGCTACGAGCCTCATCGAAGGTAACTCCTCGCACCTGTTAGTGAAACTTTTCACAAGCCCGTGGGTGGCTCGTACCTATTGCGTAGCGTTAGTGCCGTGCTGACTCCCGATCTCGTCGTCGACGCAATGCAGCTCGCCGGGACCGCGGAGCCCGCGGGGCTTCTCCCGGCCCGTCAGCAGATGGCTCTGTCGTTGGGATGGCACATCGTGCTGGCGTGCTTCGGGGTTGCCTTCCCGGCGATGATTTTCGTGATGCACCTGCGCGGGATCCGCCGTGAGGACCCGGTCGCCCTGGGGTTGGCCCGCAGGTGGGCGAAGGTCTCGGCAGTGCTTTTCGCGATCGGCGCGGTCTCCGGCACGGTGCTCAGCTTCGAGATGGGTCTGTTGTGGCCCGGCCTGATGGGGACTTACGGGGACGTGCTCGGACTGCCGTTCGCGTTCGAGGGTCTGGCGTTCTTCCTTGAGGCCATCTTCCTTGGCATCTACCTGTACGGCTGGGGACGGATGCCGGCGAAGCGGCACGTCCTGATGGTCCTGCCGATGGCGATCACCGGCATCGTCGGCGCCTACTGCGTGGTCGCGGTGAACGCCTGGATGAACGTGCCGACCGGTTTCCGCCTCGTCGGCGGGGAGGTCACGGACGTCCAGCCTTGGGCGGTGCTGTTCAATCAGCACGCCTTCCTTCAGTTCGCCCACATGTGGGTCGGCGCCTATATGGTGGCGGGCTTCAGCGTTGCGGGGGTCTATGCGGCCGGGATGCTGCGCGGGCGCCGCGACGCACATCACCGGTTGGGCTTCATGGTGCCCTTCGTCTTCGCGTCCATCGCCGCGGTCACCCAGCCGTTCGTGGGGCATGTGCTCGGGTTCGGGTTGGACGAGCGACAGCCGGCGAAGCTGGCCGCGTTCGAGCTGGCGGAGACGACCGAGAGCCCGTCGCCGCTTCGGCTCGGCGGCGTTGTGGTCGACGGGGAGGTCGTGGGTGCGATCGACATTCCTGTTCTCGGCTCGCTGATCGCGATGAACTCGCTCGACGACCCTGTGCCTGGCCTGGACACCATCCCCGAGGAGGACCGACCGCCGGTCAACATCACGCATCTGGCCTTCCAGACGATGGTCGGCGTCGGCACGTTGCTCGCCGCAGGTGTCACCTGGTTCTGGGTCCAGCGCTGGAGAGGGCGTGACCTGCTCACGAAGAGGTGGTTTCTCAGGGCTGCGGCGGCCGCTGGTCCGCTGGCCGTGATTGCGCTTGAGGCCGGATGGGTGGCGACCGAGGTCGGACGGCAGCCCTGGGTCGTGTACGGAGTGATGCGCACCCCGGACGCGGTCGGCGACTACACCTCGGCATTGTGGTGGTTGCTGGGGATAAGTGCGTTGATCTATGCCGGGATGACCGCAGCCGCGGTCATCGTGCTCAGGTCCATGGCCCGGCGCTGGCGCAGCGGTGAGACCGATCTCCCGAGCCCGTACGCGCCCGAGACCGTGGATTCGTCGTCATGAGTCTCGAGGTGGCTGTCGCAGCGGCGATGTTCGCGGGCGTCATCGCGTACGCCGTGCTGGGCGGCGCGGACTTCGGCTCGGGATTCTTCGACCTCACGGCGGGTAGCAGCCGGCGTGGCGCCGAGCTGCGAACCCTGGTCGACCACAGCATCGGACCCGTGTGGGAGGCCAACCACGTGTGGCTGATCTACGTGCTGGTGATCTGGTGGACAGGATTCCCGGAGTCGTTCGCCGCGACAATGTCGACGCTGGTCGTGCCGTTGCTTCTGGCGCTGCTGGGCATCGTGCTGCGCGGCGCCAGTTTCGCGTTCCGCAAGTACTCCGCCACCCTGCGCCAGGCGCGGCTGTTCGGCGTGATCTTCGCCGTGTCCTCGGTCATTACACCGTTCTTCCTCGGCACGGTCGCCGGGGCAATCGCGTCAGGTCGGGTGCCGATGGAGGAGGATGGCGACCGTTGGTCGTCCTGGCTCAACCCGACGTCTCTGTTCGGTGGGGCCATCGCGGTCGGCACCTGCGCGTTCCTGGCCGGCGTGTTCCTCGCCGCCGATGCACATCGCAGTCGCCGATCACGGCTGGCGGAGGACCTTCGGGCGCGCTCGCTCGGAGTGGGGCTCGTGACCGGTGCGCTCGTGTTCGCCGCACTGGTGCCGATCTCGATGGACGCGCCGGTGCTGGCCGACGGCCTCGCCGGGCGCGCGGCTCCACTCGTCGTGATGGCCGGGCTGGCAGGCGTGGCGACGCTCGTGCTGGTGTGGCGCCGTCGCTACTCGATGGCGCGATGGCCCGCGGTCGTCGCCGTCGCGTCTGTGGTGTCAGGATGGGGTGTGGCCCAATACCCCTGGCTGCTCGTCGATCATGTGACGATCCGTGCCGCCGCCGGCGCGTCAGCCACCTTGCAGGGCCTCCTGGTTGCCGTGGGACTCGCCGTGGTCTTGGTGTTACCGCCGTTGATCTACCTGCTGCGACTCACCCAGACCGAGGAGTGGACGCGACACTGATGGGGCGATGACTTGACGGGTCAGGGATTTGCGTCGAGTCCTGAGTTCGTGTCGTCGCGATCGACGAGGCCGAGCCGCGCGTGGTCGGCGCGGCTGAGGGCCTGTTCGATCAGCTCGCCGATGTGGTCGTCGTCAAGGTGGTTCTCGACGTGGCGACCTTGACGCGAAGCTGTGACGAAGCCCTGGTCACGCAAGTGAATCGCCCGCAAGTCTTCGTCGCGGCTGGCCTGGGGCCGGCTTGCAGGGTTAGCGCCGGTCACCCGGTGGCAGTCCCTACGTCGGTAGGGACTCACTCACCGGGGCTGCTCGTACACCACTCTGCCGGACGTCACTCACCCGACCCGAGGCGCTCCTATGCGAGATAGTAGTTGAATGGCTCGCCACGCACCGACAATGATCCAGCATGCCGGCACTCGTGGCCGCGTCGGACCTGGTCCTCTCCGAATCCCTTCGGGCCGCGATGGTTCCTTCGCGGTGAATTGGCTCGGCTCCGCCCGCTCCCCAAGCAGCACACTCGCTGGTCCCGGCCCGTCGGACTCCACTGCGAGGGGAACGAATTGACGACAGTCGCAGACCGGCGTCCGTTCGTGCGCCTTCACATCGAGCGCCGAGACCGGCATCGGTGGCTTACGGCGCTCGCGGTGCTCGCACTCGCCATCGCTGTTGCCATGGCCGTACTCGGGCTGCCGCCCGTCGATTTTCATGGACCGCTGCACAAGTTCGGCATCATGGATCCGCTGTGCGGCGGCACCCGTGCCGCCCGCTACACAGCCCAAGGGAACCTCTCCGAGGCGTGGCGCTACAACCCGCTGAGCATTGTGATCGTCTGCGGCGCGGCGCTGATCATCGTGCGCACGGTCGTTGGCTTCATCTCCCACCGCTGGGTCACGATTTCGATCGCCTGGACCCCGGCCCGGAGGCGGTGGGCGATCGTGATCATCATCGTGCTCGTGGCGCTGCTGGAGATCCGACAGCAGATGCGCGCCGACCTGCTCATGGCTGGCACCCAGACCTGGGTGTAGGCCGGCGTAGAACCCGCAGATTCACCGGGCGCCCGGTGTGCGTGCCTCGCCGAGGACGTGGGTGACTCCGGAGAACGCGAAGCTCTCGAGCGTCGTGATCTCGAACCCGGCATCGCGGATGGCCGCGACCGAGTCCCAGTCCAGATGGCATCCGCCGGCGAGCCGGGACCAAACCAGGTTGACGAGTCGCTCGAGTAGCCGGAGCGGTCGATGGGCAGAGCCGACATGTTCGTAGAATCGGAGGACGCCGCCCGGGACGAGAGCCCGCGCGACCTCGTCGAGGGCCGGCGCGGGATCGTCGATCGAGCACAGCACCAGCGACAGCACCGCTGCGTCGTACTCCCGGTCTCGGGCGGGCAGAGCCTCGGCCCGCCCGGCCACGACCGTGACCGGGACCGGGACGCCGGCGTCTCTCGCCGCGCGCTCGGCGTCGCCGCGCAAGCTCGCATCCGGCTCAACGGCCAGTACGGACCGCACCGACTCCGGATAGTGGGGAAAGTTCTCGCGAAGAGTTGCCGTCGCTGAGGCGGCGGCGGCTCGCCCGCTTGGTCATTGGCACGGTCGAACTACTATGGAAAATAGTAGGCAATGCAGCGTTGTGAATTCGTGGGAGGAGGCCCTCAGTGATCAGCATGTGCGTGAACGGCATGGGCGGCATGACGTCGTGGATGGTGGTGTGGGGGCTGTTCGGCCTTGCGGTCGTGGCGCTTGCCGCGCTCGGAGGGGTCTGGCTCGCTCGGCGTACGTTCGGCGCGGCCCCGGAGGCCGCATCGCCAGAGTCGCCTAAGGAGATCCTGCGCCGACGTTATGCTGCGGGGGACCTGGACGAGGACGAATACCTCCGACGCCGCGCTGGGCTTCTCGAGTAGCCGTCAGATCCCCCTGGTAGAGATCGCAGTGCCGCACAGGCAGGGGCAGTGCGGCGAGAGGCTGCGGACATCTCGACCGCGGTGACAACCACCGGTGCGAGCAGCATGTGGCACCCTCGCCGGAGGCGATGCGGCGCCGCGTTCATCGGCCGGCTCATCGGCTCCGATTCCACCGGCACAGGAGTAGTGCGGTGGCGGGGCGCGGGTGAACCCAACCGTGAAGCAGCGTCTAGACACCATGCCCTCAAGGGGTCGCGGCCTCGGACGCGCAGCCTAGGGATGCCGTCAGATCGGAGTCTGCCAGTTCGCGACGACGCCCTGGAGTCGCGTCATGAGGTCAAGCCACAGACCACTGACCTGGAGCACGCCGAGCACGACCATCACCAACCCTCCGACCAGCATCACCGTGGATGCGTGGCGACGCGCCCACTGGAGGCGGGTCATGGCCCGCGAGACCGAGAACGCTGCCACGATGAACGGGATCCCCAGTCCGATGCTGTAGGCGAAGGACAGGAAAGCGCCACGACCGGCGCCGGCGCTGCTCGTTGCCAGGGTGAGTACCGCGGCGAGGGTGGGGCCGATGCACGGGGTCCAGCCGAGTCCGAACATGACCCCGAGGAGCGGCGCGCCAGCGAGCCCGGCGCGCGGGCGATATCCAAGCCGGAGGCTGCGGCTAGCGATCGGAAGCCGCCAGAACAGGCCGGTGAACATCAGTCCGAACACGATGGTGAGCGCGCCTAGGACGCGGACCAGCGTCTCCTGGTGGGCGATCAGCAGTGCACCGAAGGTGCCGAACAGAATGCCGTAGCTGGTGAACACTGCGGCGAACCCGGCGACGAACAGGAAGGCGCCGAGGACCACCCGTCGCGTGCCGGGCGCTTGGGTGGACGGGCGGGCCTCGGTCGTCGTTGCGTTAGGCCTTTCGTTTGGCGACTCGTCAACGCACCCATCGGTTGGCTGGCGGTGCTCCGCGCCGGACATTCCAGCGACGTAGGACAGGTAGCCGGGCACGAGGGGAAGGCAGCACGGCGAGAGGAAGGACACAAGGCCCGCCGCGATCGCCAACAGTGCCGCGACCACGAGGGGCCCTGACATCACCAGGTCGCTGGCGCTCATGACAACGATTGTTTCGGTCCTGTCCTGGTGGGGTTGCGGGGTCCGCGGCGGATCTGTACGAATCTAGGCCACGAGCTGGATCGGGTGGTCGTCAAACGCCGGCGTAGGAGTGGAGTCCGGTGATCCACAGGTTGACGCCGAAGAAGTTGAACAAGAACGCGGCGTAGCCGGCGAGGGCGAACCAGGAGGCGCGGACGCCGCGCCACCCGGCGGTTGCCTGGGCGTGCAGGTGGGCGGCGTAGAACACCCAGGTGATGAAGGCCCAGGTTTCCTTGGGATCCCAGCCCCAGTAGCGGCCCCAGGAGTTCTCCGCCCAGATGGCGCCGGCGATCACGGCGAAGGTCCAGATCGGGAAGGCGAAGATGTGGGCGGTGTGGGCGACCTGCTCCAAGGTGCGCGTAGTCGGGAGGCTGGCGGCGTAGCGCCCCCTGGGCGCCTGTGCCGTCCCGCGTCGCTCTTGACGGTGGCGCACCAGGAACAGGCCGGTCGCGACAGCACCGACGGTGAAGACTCCGCCGCCGGTGATCGCGGCGGCGACGTGGATCACCAGCCAGTACGAGTCCAGCACCGGCACCAGCGCGCCGGCGGGGGTGTAGAGGACGGTGACCGCCAGGCCGAGGGCGAGCAGGACGATAGCCACGATCCAGACGCCGAAAGCGCGGACCGGCCGCCTGGACAGGAACGCCAGGTACGCCGCGCCCGCCGCGAGTGCGCACACGAGGACGAACTCATACATGTTGCCCCACGGCACCCGCCCTGCCGCGAGACCCCGGGTGACCACACCGCCGAGATTCAGCAGGAACGCCAGCACGGTCAGCGACGTCCCGAACGCGCCGAGCAGGCGGCTGCGGGAGGGTGAGTCCGCGACCACCGTGCCGGTGACTGCGACACGGGCGCCTGCCATTCGACCGGCGGTCTCGGCGGCGTAGGCCAGCATGGCCAGCGCATAGACGGCGATCGCGGAGTACACCAGGCCGTTGGAGAGCTGGGCGAATGTCTGCTCGTCGAGGATCATGCGGACGCATCCTTGCTAGCGGTGGCGGAGTGGTGCGGGCCGTGCAGCGCGGCGACGAGGTCGGCAATCTCCTCGGGAGGCGGTTCGCGACGGGTGAGCGAGTAGCCGGCGACCTCGACCAGGGACCCGCCGTCCTCGGTGGGTCGAACCCGCAGCCATAGCCGGCGGCGGCGAATGGCCAGTGATGTGGTGAGTCCCACGAGGAGGACGACAGCCGCGACGAGCGTGATCTCCTTGCCGGGGTCATAGGCGATCTGGAAGTTGGCGAACCGGGACACGCCGTCGAAAGTGAGGGTGCCTTGGCCGCCGGGAAGCCTCATGGTCTCGCCGACCGAGAGTGCTTGGCTGAAGGGTTGCCCGTTACGACGCACCTGGGTCAGTTCGTCCTTGTCGAGGGTGAACACCGACTGCGGTACGCCGTCCGCGAACCCGAGGTCGCCGGTGTAGGCGGTGAGGAACAACTGGGGGTTCAGGGTGTCGGGGAACATCGAGTAGGGACCTTGGGGGCCGACGTCGGCGGTGGGCAGGAGGAGGCCTTCGAAGGCGAGTTGGGTTGGCTGGGCGTCCGGCACCTTGATCACGCCGTCGGAGGCGTAGCTGGTGTCCAGCGGCAAGAACTGCACCGGTCCGGTGAACACAGCTTTGCCACGCCCGTCGCGCACGGTGACGACTGGGGCGTACCCGTTGCCGGTGAGGAAGAACTTGGTCTCGTTGATGTCAAGCGGATGGTTGGGCTCGACGGTGACGGTCTGCTCTTCACCGCCCTCGACACGGTAGGCGAGCCGGGCGGCGAACTCTGTCGGTTGACCAAGGTTGGGTCCGCTGGTCTGGTACGAAACGTCGAACTCCTCCAGGCGGAACGAAAACGGCTCCAGGTCGTCCACGTCGGTCCACGCCGAGGGAGAGAAGGCGTCGTACTGGGAGAGATCGTTGGCGAACGACGCGCCCTCGGTGACCGCGACCCGGCCCTCGAAACCGATCAGCTTGCCCGCGGCGATGCCGACCAAGAGCACCAGCAGCGACAGGTGGAAGGCGAGGTTGCCGACCTCGCGAAGATAGCCGCGCTCGGCCCGGACCTCGTCAGCGGTAGCGACCATGCGGAATCGTCTACGGCGCAGGTGGCCTGCGGCGGTGGCGATGATCTCGGCCGGCTCACGTGTGGTTTCCCAGGCGCGGTGGCCCTCCAGGCGGGCCAAGTTGCGCGGTGCCGGCGGGGGTGCGCTGCGCACCGACTGCCACAGTCGACGGGATCGGGGCAGCACGCATCCGGTCATGGAGACCAGAAGCAACACGTAGATGGCTGCGAACCAGGGTGAGGCGTAGACGTCGAACATCCCGAGCCGGTCCAGCCACGGCGCGAGCCGGGGATGCTCGTGGGTGTACTGGATCACCGCGGCTGGGTCGCTGGCGACGTTGCGCTGCGGAAACAGGGATCCTGGGATCGCGGCGAGCGCGAGTAGCGCGAGCAGGATCACCGCTGTGCGCATCGAGGTCAGGTTTCGCCATGCCCAGCGCAGCCACCCTCAGGACGGCTGCGCCTGCGCCATCCCCGCCTGGGTGGCTTCCGTCGCCGTGGCCTTCGTCTTGACGTCAGTCACTGTCCCACGTCCGATTCCGCGGCGGTCTCGGTGACGATTGTCGACAACGTCGAGTAGTCCGTGGGGCCGACTATTCTGGCTGCGAGGCGACCGTGGGCGTCGACCACCAGGGTGCTGGGCACCGCACTGGGCGGCAGCGCCGGGCCGAAGGCGAGCACCGCATCGCTCGAGGTGTCGGTGGTGATGCTGGGGTACTCGATACCGTAACTGTCCTCGAACGCCCGAGCGGCGTCGTCATTGTCGCGCACGTTGATCCCGACGAACCGCACCCCGAGATCCTGAGTTTCCTCGGACACTCGCTTGAGGACGGGGGCCTCGGTCCGACACGGCGCGCACCAGGAGCCCCAGACGTTGTAGACGACCACCTTGCCGGCCAGGGCGGTGCTGTCGAAGCGGCCGCCGTCCAGCAGCTGGCCCGTAAACGGCTCGACCTGTCGCCGGTCCTCAGCGGAGATGACCTCGACAACGCCGTCGGTGGCCGTCGGCGTGCCTGGGTCCGTCGTGCACGCCGAGAGTCCAATGGTCGCCACGACAAGGACGGCCGCGGCGCGTGCGCGGCCCCCTCGACGGCTCTTCATGGCAGTGCTCCTCCACGGGCTCCCTCTGGGGGCGCGCCATCGCGTCGTAGGTCAACTACTACTCTGCATAGCAGTTACCGCGTTTCCCCCGCCGGGCTCCACTGGCGACGACAGAGCAGGCAGGCACTTGGGACGACCGACTGCACGACGAGAGGTCTTCAGGTGGATCGTCGTCTGGGGGCTGACGACTGCCCTCCTGTCCGCATGCGGCGCTCCATCCAGCGACTCCCCCGGAGAGGACTTTGCGGCTCCGCCGGTCGAGCCGATCGCGGTGGACGGGCTGGATCGCTGCGCCCGGATGGAACGCAAGGCCCCCGGTGATGAGAGCTCTGACCGGCTGCCAGCGGTGGACCTGCCGTGTCTCAACGAGCGGAGGGCGGTGGACGCCTCCCGGTTGGCCGGACCAGCTGTCGTCAACCTATGGGCGTCATGGTGTGGACCATGTCGCAAGGAGATGCCGATGCTCGCGGAAGCGGCCCGGGACAACCCCGATGTCCGGTTTGTCGGCATCAACACCCAGGACCGCTCCGAGGCGGCGGCCGATCTCCTTGTCCGGACGGGGGTGACGTACCCACAGTTGGTCGACGTCGACGCGGTGGTGCTCGGCTACACCCGGGTCCCGGGACTACCGGTGACTCTCGCTTTGGACGCGGACGGCAAGGTGGTGGACCGGGTGATCGGCGAAATCTCCGGCGCAGAATTGTCCACGCTGTTGGACTCGTTGGCAGAGCAGGAGTGACCGCGTGACCCACGTGCTGCGGACGCTTCTTCCGTCCCGCGAGGCCCCAGCTGGCGAGACGGCACCCTCGCCCGTCGATCGGCCCCGGCGCCGCAACCTGCTCGTGCGACTCCCGGCGGCATCGCTGGCCGGTGTCGCCGCCGCGGGAGCCAGCGCTCCGTGGGAGCAGCGCTGGCTCTTGCCGTTGGCGGTCGCTGCGCTGGTGCTCGTGCTCCAGAGGGTGTCCCTGCGCTACGCGTCCCTCCTCGGGCTGTTGTTCGGCCTCGGCTTCACGCTTGCATTGACGGCATGGATGCGGGCCGTAGGCACCGACGCCTGGCTGCTACTCAGCCCTGTCGTCGCCGCCTACTACGCCCTCGCGGCGGTCGGCATCGTGCTCGTGTCTCGACTGCGCGGATGGCCGTGGTGGACCGCATGCGTGTGGGTGACGGTCGAGGCCGCGGTGTCGGCCTGGCCGCTCGGCGGCTTCCCGTGGACCCGGCTGGCCTGGGCCACTGTGGACACCCCGTTCGCCCTGTGGCTGCCCTGGGTCGGCGCCGCCGGCGTCAGCTTCCTGGTCGCCCTGACCGGCGCCACGCTCGCCTGGATCCTCCGTGAGGGCAAGGCGCGCCCCGCGGGAGCGGTCGTGGCCATCGTTGCCGCACTCCTGGTCGGTTCCTTGCCGGTCCTGTTCAGGCCCGAGTCGTTGACATCCTCCTGGGAAGCCGACCGACCGACCGTGACGGTCGCGACGGTTCAAGGCGATGTGCCCGGCGCCGGGAACGATCTGGTCGCCTTCCATGAGGAGGTGACCGAGAACCACGTCCGGGCCACCGTCGACCTCGCCCAGCGGGTGCGATCCGGTGCCGTCCCGCGGCCCGACTTCGTGCTGTGGCCGGAGAACTCCACCGCCGTCGACCCGTTCCGCGACGCCCAGACCAACGCAGGGATCACCCGGGCCGTGACAGCGATCGGAGTGCCGGTGCTGGTAGGCGCCATCGTCGACGGTCCTCGCCCGGACGCCGTGCTCAACCAGGGGCTTGTCTGGCTGCCAGACGGCTCGACCGAGGAGCGCTACACCAAACGCCACCCGGTGCCCTTCGGCGAGTACGTGCCGTTTCGCAGCCAGCTCTCCGAACTCAAGATCGGGCGTCTGGACATGATCCCGCGCGACATGATCGCCGGCACCCGCACCCGGCCGCTCGACATCGCCGGCACCCGCGTCGCGGACCTGATCTGCTTCGACGTGGCCTTCGACGACTCCGTCACCGCCCAGATCGAGAACGGCGGCCAGATGGTAACCGTGCAGACCAGCAATGCCACCTTCACCGGAACCGCACAGTTGCAGCAGCAGTTCACCATCAGCCGGGCGCGTGCCATGGAGACCGGCCGCACCGTGGTGGTCGCCTCCACCAACGGCATCAGCGGCGTCATCGGTCCGGACGGCACCGTCCGCGACCAGCTAGCACCCCGGACAACCGATATCGCGGTCGCGCAGGTCCCCCTCATCGACGCGCAGACGCCCGCCGTGCGCTACGGCTCGCTGGTCCGACAGGTCCTGTCCCTGGCAGGTGTCATCGCTGTCATCACGGCGATCGCGGCGGCCGCCGGATGCAGACTCAGGCTGCGTCGACGTGGCGGATGGCGTGCGCGCCTGTAGCGGACGAAAGCTAGGTTCCTTGCACTGGGCCAGGGGCGACATGCCGATCGGTCCGGGGCGGGGCGTCGCGACGAGATGAGTCGGCTGGGCCTGACCCGCAACTGTTCACCTAGCACGGGGAGGGCGGCCGTATGATCCAGTCCTCGGCGGCAGGCTTGGCTCGCCGGGTGTTCACAGGCCGAAGGCGCCGCCCTCGATCAGGATGACGAGGCCCAGCACGATGAGGACGAGTGGGAACAAGATGTGCTCCCAACGCTCCAGGACCTCTGCGATGGGCTTACGGGTGGCCACGAACTTGGCGGCCAGCACAAGGACGGCGACCAGGGCCAGGAAAACGACGCAGTAGGCCACGAGAGCACCGGTGCCGACCGCAAGAAACACTGGCACGTAGACCCCGATGTTGTCTCCGCCGTTGGCGAAGGTGACTGCGGCCACCGCCAGCGCGCTGATGGGCTTGTCAGCGAACTTGTCGTCGTCATCGTCCCCGTTGCGCCAGACCTGCCAGGCGGCATAGATACCCAAGAGCAGCGGAATGAGACCGAAGTACGGGATGGCGTCGTCGGGAAGGAAGAGCCCGGCACCGAAGGTCACCGCGACAGAGGCCAGGAGGATCCCACCGAACCCCAGGTACTGCCCGACAACGATCCTGGTGGTGGTGCCGCGTTGGCCGGCTCCGCGCGCAAAAAACAGGGAAAGAACGATGATGTCGTCGATGTTGGTGACCAGGAACAGGCCAATCGCCTGCAATGCGGAGGTAATCAATCCGTGTCTCCTTCACTTCTTCGGTGTCGACGCTCTTGGTCGCTCGTCTCGAGAGGACTGCGGATGTTCGCTGGCTGCGACCGCAGAGTCCAGTTAGCCGGCGCACGGCAGGTGCCCGGCCACTGAGCGCGATGAACTGGCCCGCCTTAAACCCGAGACCCCTCTGCTTTCGCCGGCCGCGATCCTGTGGCCCAGGGCTGAGCGAGACGAACTCGGGGAGGGGTGTTCGCACGAGGACAAGGCTGGCCAGTCGCAGTCTGCGGCTGCTCAGCGAGGCAGTTCGGTCGTCATTGAATGTCTGTCATGGCTCGTTGGTGGGCGCTGGGGTGGCTGGGCGGTCCTCCACCGGCTGCGGGGCAGCCGTCGTGCGTTCGGGGCGAGCGTGCAGCAAGGCGATCACGATGAAGCCGGTGACCAGGAAGGTGTCGGCGAGGTTGAAGGTGGGCCACCAGCCGGTGTGCAGGTAGTCGGTGACCCGGCCGTCGCGGGCGCGGTCTACGACGTTCGCGAGGGCGCCGCCGATCACGGCGCCTCCGGCGATCCGCTCGACCCATCCGGCGTGCGGGGCCCTACGCCATGCGTACACCATGATGGCGACGGCGATGGCGGCGGTGATGGCCACAATCATGCCGACGGGAAGCCTGTCGCCCATGCTGAACGCCACGCCGGAGTTGTAGGCCAGCTGCAGTTGGATCAGTCCGAGGTCAACCGAGGAGTCGGCCAGCCGGGCCTCGGATGCGGCCTTCGCGGCCAGGTCGATCGCGGCAATAGTTGCAGCTGTTAGCAGGACCGTGGCGCGACTCCTTCTGGCAGGTGTCGCGGTCTTGCTGGGACGGCCGGTCACCTGGCCCCGGCTTTCGCCGGCACCGTAGCCGCTGTGGGAGTGGCCGTTGGTGCTGGTGGAAGTGGGCGGACGCGGCCGGCGCGGACGCCGTTGCCGATCACGAAGATCTCAGCGACCTCGTGGACCAGGACCACCGCGGCGAGCCCGAGTACGCCGAGGGCGGCCAGCGGGATCAGGATGGCGATCAGCACGAGGGAGAGGCCGACGTTCTGCAGCATGATCGACCGTGCCCGGCGAGCGTGGGTCAGGGTGTGCGGCAGGTGGCGCAGGTCTTCGCCCATGAGGGCGACGTCGGCGGTCTCGATCGCCACGTCGCTGCCCATCGCCCCCATCGCGATGCCGACGTCGGCGGTGGCCAGAGCGGGGGCGTCGTTGACGCCGTCGCCGACCATCGCGGTCGGCCGGTCCTCGCGTAGCCGGTGGATGATGGCCGACTTGTCCTCGGGTCGGAGCTCGGCGTGAACGTCGGTGATGCCGGCCTGGTCGGCTAGGGCGGCGGCGGTGCGTTCGTTGTCGCCGGTGAGCATGGCGACCTGGTAGCCGCTGGCGCGGAGGCGGGCGACCACCTCGGCTGCCTCGGGGCGCAGGTCGTCGCGGACGGCGACGGCGCCGATCACGGCCCCGTCGTACTCGATGAGGACCGCTGTGGCGCCCGCTTCCTGCATGGCGGTGACGGGCTCGGAGAGCTCGCCGGCGGGGATCCAGCCGGGCCGTCCCAGGCGAGCCGGGCGGCCGTCGATGGTTCCGGTGAGGCCGGCGCCGGTGACGGCCTCGACGTCTTGGGCGTCGCGGTGGTCGGTGACGGCGGCCAGGATCGCGCGGGCCAGGGGGTGCTCGCTGCGGGACTCCAGGGCGGCGGCGATGTCGAGGACCTGCTCGCGAGTGTGGCCGGGGGCGGTGGCGACCTCGACGACGGAGGGTTGGTTGCGGGTCAGGGTGCCGGTCTTGTCCAGGGCGACCGCACGGATCCGGCCGAGGGACTCCAGGGCGGCTCCGCCCTTGACCAGGGCACCGATGCGGCTGGCGGCGCCGATCGCGGCGACCACGGTGACCGGCACGGAGATCGCCAGCGCGCACGGGGACGCGGCGACCAGGACGACCAGGGCGCGTTCGATCCAGGTTGCCGGGTCGCCGAGCAGGCTGCCGGTGATCGCGATGACGGCGGCGAGGACCATGATCCCGGGCACCAGCGGTTTGGCGATCCGGTCGGCGAGCCTCTGGGCGTTGCCCTTGCGGGACTGCTCGGCCTCGACGATGTTGACGATCCGGGCCAGGGAGTTGTCCTCGGCTGTGGTGGTGACCTCGACCTCGAGGACGCCGGTTCCGTTGATGGAGCCGGCGTAGACGTCGTCGCCTGGGCCGGCCTCGACCGGTACGGACTCCCCGGTGAGGGCGGAGACGTCCAGGGCGGTGCGCCCGGCGCGGATGACGCCGTCGGTGGCCACGCGTTCGCCGGGCCGGACTAGGAGCAGTTCGCCGATCGCGAGGTCTGCGGGGGCAACGGTGACCTGGGTGCCGTCGCGGAGGATGGTGGCCTCGGCCGGGACCAGGGAGAGCAGGGCGCGCAGGCCGCGGCGGGTGCGGGCCACGGCGTACTCCTCGAGGCCCTCGCTGATGGAGTAGAGGAACCCCAGCATGGCGGCCTCGGCGACCTCGCCGAGGATGACCGCGCCGACGGCGGCGATCGTCATCAGGGTGCCGACGCCGATCTTGCCCTTGGCCAGCCGCTTCAGGGTGCTGGGCACGAACGTCCAGGCCCCCAGCGCCAGCGCGATCGCGTTCAACCCGGTCACCACGGACCCCGAGGCGTCGTTGAGGTCGGCGATGAAGCCGGCGATCAGGAAGAGTCCGGCGATGGCGGCGAACCGTAGCTCACTGACCTCCCACAGCCGATCGGGCCCTTGCTCCTCCAGCTCGCCGTCCTCGTTGCGGGGCTCGTCGTGGCCGCAGCCGCAGGCGCCCGTCATGGTGCCAATTCCTTCGTCGTGGTGGCGGGGGTGGTCTCGGTGTGAATGTCGGGGTGAGCGTCGGTGGGGCCGTAGGTGGGGCAAAGCTCGACGGCCTCGCCGGTCAGGGCTAGCAGCTTCTCGGCCGCGCCGAGCAGGTCCATCAGCTCGGGGTGGGCGATGGAGTAGAACATCTGCCGGCCCTCGGGGCGGCCGACGATCAGGCCACAATCGCGCAGGCAGGCCAGATGGCCCGACACGGTGCCTTGTGCCAGATCCAGGGTCTTGGTGAGGTCCACCACCCGCCGCTCGCCGTGAGCGAGCTGTCGGACGATCGCCAGCCGGTTGCGGTCCGCGAGGCCGTGGAACAGAGCAGCGCCGCGCCGCAACGCCGGGTCGGCCTTAACCGTTGTCATTGCCATGCACCGATGATAGCGTCCGATTCATTGATCGTCCAGTTCCGCTGACAGCGGCCAAACCTTGAAAAGTCCTACCATGGCGACGACAGTGGTGCACCACGAAAGGAGCGGGAAGTGCGAGCCGGAGACGGAGGCGGGTCCGCTCCTGCGATTGCTGCTCCGTCGCCGCGGACTCGTGCTGTTGGCGTCGCTGCTGCTCATGATCCTCGCCGGCGTGGCCGGGCGGGATGCCGGAGACAAACTGACCTCGGGTGCGTACCTGGACCCCTCGGCGGAGTCGCAACGCGCGGCCGCACTGTTGACCCAGGAGTTCCCCGGCGGGCCGCCGAACCTGATCCTGATCGCCGAGGCGGGCAAAGGCACCGTCGAGTCGCCGGCAACCTTGGCGTCGGGGCGCGAGCTCACCGCGCAACTGGCCGAGACTCCCGGTGTGGGCGCGGTGCACTCCTACTGGGCGACCCCGGACCCGTCGCTGCGCGCGGACGACGGGCGGTCCGCGCTGATCGCGCTGCAGCTGACCGGCGGTGAGCACGCCGCACAGGAGACCGCGGCGAGGATCATCGACGACCTCGGGGAGGACTCGGGAACGTTGCGGGTGAGTGCCACCGGGCCCGCCGCGGTGGGGCTGGCGGTCGACGAGCAGGCCGAGAGCGACCTGGTCTCCGCGGAAATGGTGACCTTGCCGATCACCCTGCTGGTGCTGCTGCTGGTCTTCGGCTCCGCGATCGCGGCCGGCCTGCCACTGCTGGTGGGTGCCGGTGCGGTGGTCGGCACACTGGCCGTGCTCGGCCTGCTGGCCGAGGCCACCACGATGTCGACCTATGCGTTGAACCTCACCACAGCACTCGGATTCGGGCTTGCGGTGGACTACAGCCTGTTCCTGGTCACCCGGTTCCGTGAGGAACGCCGCGCCGGCCGCACCGTCGAGGACGCTGTGGTCATCACCGTGCGCACCGCCGGCCGCACCGTGGTGTTCTCCGCGCTCACCGTGGCACTCTCGCTCTCGGCGCTGCTGCTGTTCCCGATGCCATTCCTACGCTCACTCGGGTACGCCGGGATCGCGATCACCGCGCTGGCCGCCCTCACCGCGGTGGTCCTGATCCCGGCGATGCTTGCCCTCGTCGGGCACCGGCTCGACCGGGTCGACCTGTTCGCCCCGATCCGCCGGCGATTCACCCGTCGCCGCGCCCGGGTGGGGGAGGACCGGCTGACCTGGCACCGGATCGCTGCCCTGGTGATGCGCCGCCCCGTGCTGATCCTGGTCTCGGTCAGCGCCGTACTCATCCTGCTGGTGCTGCCATTCGCCGGCGTACGGTTCGGGCTGCTGGACCACCGGACCCTCCCCGCGGACCACCCCGTGGCCAAAACCGCCGAACGGCTGGCACGGGACTACCCCAGCGCGGCCGAGGACCCGATCACCGTGGTGGTCCCCGGACGCGAGGCCACGCCGGTCGGTGAGGACGAACTGGACCAGTACGCCGCCCGGCTCTCAACCCTGCCCGGGGTGGCGACCGTGGAGACCGTCACCGGCCGCTACGTCGACGGGCAAACGACTGCGACGACCGGCCAGCAAGCTGACCGTCTGAATGCCAGCTACACCTCTGCAGCTGGAACCTGGGTGGCCGTCACACCCTCGGCCGCGGACCCCGCCGACGCCCGCAGCGTCGTGCGCGACATCCGCGACCAGCCGGCACCCGGACCGGTGCTGGTCGGCGGCTCCGCGGCCACCCTGGTCGATGCCACCGACACCATCGCCGACCGGCTGCCGTGGGCACTGGGCGTGATCGCGCTGTCCACCTTCGTCCTGCTGTTCCTGTTCACCGGGTCGCTGCTGATCCCGCTCAAGGCGATCGTGACCAACCTGCTCAGCCTCAGCGCCACCTTCGGAGCCCTGGTCTATGTGTTCCAGGAGGGCAACCTGCGCTGGCTGGTCGGCGACTTCACGCCGACCGGCACCCTGGAGACCACGTTGCCAGTGCTGGTCTTCTGCATCGCGTTTGGCCTGTCGATGGACTACGAGGTTTTCCTGCTGTCCAGGATCACCGAGGCCCACCGCAACGGCGCCACCACCACCGAAGCCGTGGCACAGGGCCTGCAACGCACCGGGGGACTGATCACCGCCGCGGCCGCCATTCTGGTCACCGTCTTCCTGGCCCTCGCCGCCTCGAACCTCACCGCGCTGAAGGTGATCGGCGTCGGCCTCACCCTCGCCGTCGTCCTCGACGCCACCATCGTCCGCGGCCTGCTCGTCCCCGCCATCATGCGGCTGGCCGGCGAGGCCAACTGGTGGGCTCCCGCGCCGCTACGGCGCCTCCACAACCGCCTCGGCCTCACCGACTAACCACCCGGTCACACGGAACGGAGAAACATCATGACCACCACGTACGACGACCCGCGGCGCTGGTGGGCGCTGGCCGCCCTCGGCCTGGCCGTCCTGACCCTCGGCTTCGACATCACCATCATGAACGTCGCCCTGCCGACCATCGCCACCGAGCTGGAGGTCGGCACCAACGGCCTGCAATGGATGGTGAACGCCTACGTCCTGGTGATCGCCGGCCTGATGCTCACCTGCGGGGCGCTGGGCGATCGGTACGGCCGCAAACGGCTGCTCCTCATCGGGCTCGGCCTGTTCGGGATCTCCTCGGCCGCTGCCGCCTGGGCCGGCTCCGCCGCTCTGGTGATCGCCGCCCGCGGCGTGATGGGGCTGGGCGCCGCGATCATGATGCCGGTCGCCTTCGCGGTCCTCGCCGCCCTCTTCGGCCCAGCGGAGCGCGGCAAGGCAGTCTCATTTCTGGTCATGGGACTGGGCATCGGCATCCCGCTCGGGCCGATCATCGGCGGCTACCTGCTCCAGCACTTCTGGTGGGGCTCCATCTTCCTCATCAACGTCCCGATCGCGATCATCGGCGCCATCGCCATCGCGGCCCTGCTCCCGGAGTCGCGCGACCCGTCGCCACGACGCCCCGACGTACTGGGAGCGGTGCTGTCCACGGCCGGGCTCACCTCGCTCGTCTACGGGGTGATCGAGGCCCCCGGCCGGGGTTGGTCGGATCAGGTCACCATTGGCGCGATCAGTGCCGGACTGGTGGTGCTGACGGCGTTCGTGGCCTGGGAGCTACGGGTACGCGACCCGATGATCGACCTGCACCTGTTCGCCCGGCCTCAGTTCTTGTGGGCCAGCATCGCCGGCGTCCTGGTCACCTTCGGCATGCTCGGACTGTTGTTCGTCGTCCCGCAGTACCTGCAGTTCGTCGCCGGCCACGACGCCCTCGGTACCGGGATCCGGCTGCTTCCGCTGATCGGCGGCCTGATCGTCGGCGCCCCAGCCGGGGAGCGGCTCGCCGCGCGCGCCGGCTATCGGGTGCCCGTCTCGGCCGGCCTAGCCGTGCTCGCCGCAGGCGTGGCCATCGGCGCGCTCACCGACCTGCAGTCCAGCTACGGATTCGTCGCAGCCTGGCTCGCCACAGCGGGCCTCGGGATCGGGATGGCGCTCGCACCCGCCATGGACGCCGTCCTCGACGCCCTCCCGACCGAGCAAGCCGGGTCCGGCACCGCGATCACGATGACCCTGCGCCAGACCGGTGGTGCCCTCGGCGTCGCCCTGCTCGGCAGCCTGCTCGCTGAAGGCTACGCCAGCCGGGTGAACACCGCCGGTTTGCCGCCCGAAGCAGCGGTCGCCGCCCGCGAATCCATCGCCGGAGCCCTCGCCGCAGCCGCACCTCGACGAGATCCGCAGCAACCTCAGCGCCTGACCACCGAGCAGAGTACCGACCTCGATGAAGGTTCGATGAAGGTCTCTTCGACCACCTTGTGGTGGTACCCCATGGGGGTATAATCAAGTCCGAAGCCAGACACCCCGT
>JAYYWX010000093.1:0-5868 GCA_036341255.1 Actinomycetota bacterium
GGAGGTGGTCTCCATCGACGAGGCGTTCCTCGACGTCCGTGGGTCCGTACGCCGCTGGGGGACCCCCGAGGAGATCGCCGACCGGATCCGCGCCACGGTCCACGACGAGCAGGGCATCACCTGCTCGGTGGGGGTGGCGGCCTCGATCTCGGTGGCCAAGCTCGCCAGCCGTCGGGCCAAGCCCGACGGCGTGGTCGTGGTGCCGCCCGAGGAGGTCACGACGTTCCTGCACCCGCTCGACGTGGGGGAGCTTTACGGGGTGGGGGAGAAGACCCGCGCGATGCTGCACCGTCTGGGGCTGGTCACCGTCGGGGACGTCGCGCACACCCCGCTGCGGACCCTTCAGCGCGCCGTCGGGCAGGCGCTGGGCAGCCACCTGCACGACCTGGCCTGGGGCCAGGACCGCCGTGAGGTCGTGGCCAAGCAGACGCCGGTCTTCGGGATCGGGGGAGGCGCGGACCCGGAGAAGTCGATGGGCGCGCAGCAGACCTTCTCCCGCGACGTCGACGACCGTGAGGTGGTGCTGCGCGAGATGCTGGCGCTCACCGGCACCGTCGCGCGGCGGATGCGGGTCGCCGGGGTCGCCGGCCGGACCGTGTCGATCACCGTGCGCTTCGCCGACTTCACCACCCTGACCCGCTCCCGGACGATGCCCGAGGCCACCGACGTCACCCAGGACGTCTACCGCACCGCCGTCGGGCTCTTCGACGCCCTCGGTCTGCAGCGCGCCCGCTTGCGCCTGGTGGGGGTCCGGGTGGAGGGGCTGGTGCCGCGCGAGAGCGTGCACCGCCAAGCGCTGCTCGGGGAGCGCGACCACGGTTGGCCCGACGCCGATCGGGCCGTCGACCGCGCTGCCCGACGCTTCGGCAGCGCCGCGGTCCGCCCCGCCAGCCTGCTGGGGTGAGCACGCCGAGCCGGCGCATTAATACGCCGGTTCGACGTGGAGGGGGTGCCGAGCCGGCGCATTGATACGCCGGTTCGATGTGGAGGGGGTGCCGAGCCGGCGCATTGATACGCCGGTTCGGCATGAAGATCGTGTGGTGGCCGGCGCCGGTCGGGACCAGTGGCCCCAAAATGGGTGCATCCCTACCATGCACGCGACGGCCTGCCTAGACTTGTGCCGTCGGCCACGGGGGACGAGGCCGTGCACCAGGCGAGCACCATGGAGGAACCGTGCCACTCTCGGAAGAGGAGCTGCGACTGCTCGAGCAGATGGAGCGCGCTCTCTCCGAGGAGGATCCCAAGTTCGTCTCCACCCTGCGCGGCACTTCGCTGCGCCGCGCCGCTCGTCGGCGTGCGGTGCTGGCCGGCGGTGTGTTCGTCCTCGGAGTCGTGCTGCTCATGACCGGCGCGGTCATCAACGTCTGGCCCATCGGCATCGCCGGGTTCGTGGTCATGCTCGGCTCGGCGACCCTCGGCCTCAACGCTCTGCGCGGCCAGGCACAGGCGGCGCCGGCACCCGGTGCCGAGGCGCCCGGTCAGCCCGCCGGCCAGACCGGCTTCACCGTCATCGACGGTGGCCGCCGGGGCAAGATGCGCTCGCGCCAGCGTGGTTCCTCCGGCTCCTTCATGGAGCGCGTCGAGGAGCGGTGGCGCCGCCGCCGCGAGGAGAACGGCGGCTTCTGACCGCGCGATCCCTGGAGGGGTCGGGGTCTCGACGTCCGCTCGCTGCTCGACCGGCACTGGGTCCGGTTCCGCCTGTCGGCCGGCAGTGGTCCTCAGCGGACCTGGTCGACCAGCTCGCGGTCCACGACCGGTGAGCCCGAGACCGCCGGCCGGGTCGGCCGCACGAGCGTGCGCGGGAGCCAGTGCGCGCGACGCCGGGCGCGCGGCTCGGCCGCGCTGACCAGCCTGGACACCACGCGTGCGCCGTCACGCCGGACCTCCTCGGCCTGGCCCGCCTCCTCGGAGCCGGCCCGCGCGTAGCGCTGCTGCTCCAACCGAGCGACCAGACGGTCCAGGGCAGGCCGGGGCGCGTCCAGCCCGCCCACCTGCGGGAGCTGCTCGCGCAGGGCCGTCCCGGTCTCCCGGGGCGAGCGGCCGGCCCGCCACGGGACCCCGAGGTCCACGGCGGTGTCGCGCAGCTCGGCCCACACCGACTCCAGGTCACCGGCCAACCGGCGTACCCGACGCCGGCGGCGCCACGCCCCCGGCAGCGCCGCCAGGGCCACCAGCAGCAGCAGCCCGGCCACCGAACCCACGGCGCGCACGACCCAGGCCGAGCTCACGCCGCCCTCGTCCTGCGTGGCGGTCAGCGGGTCCTCGGCCTCCTCCGGCGTCCGATCGGGCGTCTCGTCGTCGGGTCCGCCGGGGTTGGCGGTGTCGTCCTGGGGACGCCCGGTGGGGCTGGTCGGGTCGGTGTCGGGGCCGTCGACCGACTGCCGCGTGTAGTTCGGTACGCCGCTGGCCCGGTCGGCCGGGGTGGGCTCGAAGCGCACCCAGCCGGCCCCGGCGATGAACACCTCGGGCCAGGCGTGCAGGTCGTGGGCGGAGTACTCGAAGACCCCGTCCTCGACCTCCTCCGGCACGAGGAACCCCACCGCGACGCGGGCGGGGATGCCGAGCTGGCGCGCCATCACGGCCATGGCTGCGGCGAACTGCTCGCAGTAGCCGGTGCGCCCGCCCTCCTCGGTGGAGAGGAAGTCCACCAGCTCGTCGGTGCCGTTGCCCGGGGGCACCCGGTCCAGGGAGTAGGTGAAGTTCTCGCGGAACCAGTCCTGCAGGGCGACGGCCTTCTCGAAGCGGGTGGGGGCCTGCCGGGTGACGTCGTTGGCCAGCTGGCGGATCAGCGGCGGCATGCCGGGAGGCAGGGCGGTGAAGTCGGCGGACACCTGGCCGGCCGACGAGGGCGCGTCCGCGAGCTGCTGGGCGGAGAGGTCGAGCTGGACCCCGGTCATGGAGTAGCTCATCCCCGCGGTGTCGAGCTCCTTGTCGGCGGAGAGGAAGTCCATCGTCGAGGCGTCGTAGCGCCAGTCGCCGGCTGCCCGCACGGCGGTGACCGGTGCCATCGTCGGCAGCCACCGGGAGGTCAACGAGTCCAGCACCTCGACCTCGTAGCGGAACGTCGAGCGCGGCACGGACTCGTCCACGCCCACGAGGTCGGGCATCCGGCCGTCGGGGAGGTTCTCGGTGGGGATCTGCCGGTCGCCGGAGCTCCACTCGTTGGCGGTGAAGCGGGTGAGCACGGAGGTGCGCAGGTAGGCCGGTGCGGGGTCGTCGGTGGTGAGCCGCAGCAACGGGACGTCGGCGCCCCGGTTGAGGTCGCGGCGCAGGTCGACCATCGGGTTCTCGATCTCGATGCCGTCACCACCGGGGCCGCCGCGCCCGATGTCGAGCAGGCGCACCTCGAGGGTCGGGATGGCCAGCGGCACGACGACGGCCAGCGCCGTGGCCGACAGGCCGATCGAGACCGCGCTCAACCGCACGCCCGCGGACTGCAGGCTCCCCGTGCCGGGGCCGTCCTCGAGGGACCGTCCCCAGCGGCTGACGTCTCCGGCCTCCTGGCCGAACAGCAGCACGAGGAAGCCGAGCGCGGTCAGCCCGAAGACCCACCAGGTCAGGTCGGTGCCGAGCAGCCCCACCGGGAGGCTGTAGGCGACGAGCAGCGGGATCCCTGCCAGCGGCACGCGCCGCAGGCCCGCGGCGAGCAGGTCGACGAGCAGCAGGCACAGCAGACCACCCCCGAGCAGGAGCGGGGAGACGTCGGCCTCGTCCGCCGGCACCGGGGGTGCGAACGCGCGCGCCCCTTCCATCGCGAGGTCGACCTCGGCGCGCAGGTCGGCCCATGCCGCGCCGATGGGGACGGGGGAACCGCTCACGACGTAGCTCAGCACCATGCCGGCCAGCACGACCTGCAGCACGAGCACGCCGATGGGACCGAGGCGTGCCCAGCGCCCGACGGCGCCGACGCCGGCGACGACCCCGGCCAGCACGACCAGGGGGACCAGCACGTCGCTGGGGCGGTCGGTGAGCCCGCGCCACGACAGCAGGGCGACCCAGGTCGTGGCGGCGGCGACAGCGGCGGTCACCAGCGCGGGCCCCAGGGCGGGGGAGGGACGGCTCATCGCGCCGCCCCGGCGCCCACACGGCTGCCCAGCTCCTGCCAGGCCACGTCCAACGGATCCTGGGGGCCGAGTCCCACGGCCCGCCAGCCCTGGGCTGCGAGGACCGGTGCCGCGGACCCGGTCGCGCGACCGGTCCAGGCATCCACGTCCAGCGTCAGCGCGAGGGGTACGGCGGTGTGCGACTGCATGCGCCGCAGCACCGGGCTGTCGGCGTCGCTGACGGCCCCCAGCACCGCGACGACGAGTCCTCCGTGGCCGGGTTCGGCCAGCCAGCCGGCGTCGAGGGTGGTGACGGGGCTGGGCTGCAGCACCGCCAGCGCCTCGAGCAGCGGGCCGGTGTTGCGGTCGGCGTCGCGGTCGTGCCACACGGCGTGCTCGACGGCGTTGGCGGTGACCAGGCGGACCTGGAAGCCGCGGTGGGCCAGGTGGGTCGCCACCGAGGCCGCCACGCTGACGGCGGCCTCCAGCGAGGAGCCCGCCCCCTGTCCGCGGTGGGCGGAGGCCCGGTTGTCGATGACGATGGTCGCGCGGGCCTGCCAGGGCTGCTCCTCGCGGCGGACCATCAGCTCGCCCATCCGAGCCGAGCTGGGCCAGTGCACCCGTCGCAGGTCGTCGCCACGGCGGTACTCGCGCACGGTCACGTCCTCGGCGCTGCCCGTGGCGAACGCGCGCGGCCGCTGGTCGCCGGACCCGTGCGAGGAGCCGCTGAGCGGCACGGCCGGCAGCGGGACGGTCCTCGGCGTCACGGTGAGGAAGGAGGTGGAGCGGAAGGCGCGGCCGAGCTCGACCAGGCCGAACGGGTCGGTGATGCGGACCTGCATGGGGCCCACCTCGTGGCGGCCCCGCACGTCGGAGCGGACCTGGTAGGTCACCTGACGGTGCCAGCCGCTGCGCACCCCCTCCAGCACGAACCGCGGCCGGGTGCCCAGCGTGTAGGGCACCTTGTCCTCCAGGAGCAGGACCCCGCTCGGGGTCCGTCCGTCGTTGGTCAGGGAGAGCGTCACGCGCGCGGGCTGGCCCGCGGCGACCAGGCTGGGGGACACGCCGCGCACCAGCGCCAGCCGGTAGCGGCTGCGACCCAGCACCAGCGCCGTGACCAGCGGCAGCGCCAGGACCAGCACGCCGGCCCGGGTCAGCGCCGGCTGGCCGAGCAGCACCGCGCAGACGATCGCGGCGATGCCGGCGGCCACGAAGGCGCGACCCCTCAGGGTCAGGCCCGCCAGCGCCTCGCGCATCAGTGCCGGTGTCCCTCGGGCACCGCCACGGACGCGAGCACGCCGGCGAGGATCTCCGGCGTGGTCCGACCACCCATGGCGGCCTCGGTGCTCGGCAGCAGACGGTGGGCCAGGACGCGCTCGGCGAGCGCGGCCACGTCGTCGGGCAGCACGTAGTCGCGGCCGGCCATCGCGGCGTACGCCTTGGCGGCACGGACCAGGTGCAGGGTGGCCCGGGGAGAGGCACCCAGGGCGAGGTCGCTGCTGCGGCGGGTGGCGGCGCTGATCGCGACGGCGTAGCGCTGGACCGGCTCGGAGACGTAGACCTGCCCGACGATCGCGATGAGCTTGCGCAGCTCGGCGGCGTCGGTGACCGGCTCGAGGTCGTCGAGCGGGCGGTGGCTCGTGTGGGTCTGCAGCATCGCCAGCTCAGCGGCCTCGACCGGGTAGCCGACCGACACGCGCGCCATGAATCGGTCGCGCTGGGCCTCGGGCAGCGCGTAGGTGCCCTCCATCTCGATCGGGTTCTGCGTCGCGATGACCATGAAGGGGGAGTCGAGCTGGTACGTCGTGTTGTCGACGGTCACCTG
>JAYYWX010000094.1:0-19282 GCA_036341255.1 Actinomycetota bacterium
CACCGGCCCCGAGGATCCGCTCGGTCACCTCGGCGACCAGCGCGGCGGCGTACCCGTGCCCGCGGTGCTCGGCCGGCGTGTAGACCGGTCCCACCCGCGAGACGCCGAAGGACGGGGCGCTGTGCCCGGTCAGGTGCACGACCTCCCCGTCGACCTCCCAGAGCCACACCAGCCCGCGGCCCACGCGGTCGGCAGCCCAGTCCCGGTCCAGGTGCTCGCCCTCCCCCTCGCGCGGCGGGCGCCCGGCCTGCCGGTCGGCCTCGGGCATGAACGCCTGGCACCACGCGGTGACCAGGTCCAGGTCGGCCTCGGTCGCGCGCCGCGACGAGCCGCGTACGCCGGTGGGCGCGACGACCCGGGTCGCCTCCCACAGCCGGTCGTGCTCAAGCACCCGGGCAGAACCGCCCCGGGCCCCGGCCAACACACCGAGCACCACCTCGACGGACGCGCGGGCGCCGTTGGCGTGGGCGACCTCCTCACCTGTGTCGACGAGATGGCGTCCCAGGGCGCGCGCCGCGTCCTCGGGCATCGGCAGCAGGTAGAGCGGGTAGGGCCGGAACGGCGCGGTGCGCATCCCCACGCCCACCACCTGCTCGCCGTCCAGCACCGCCGCCCACCACCGCGGGTGCTCGGGGACCCGTGGGTCGGCGACGGCGCGCTCCAGCGTGGTCGAGACCACGGTGCTCAGCACCGGGTCCGCGGCCAGGTGCTCGCCGGCGAGCGCCAGGAAGGCGTCCGGGTTCGTGGTCTGCTCGACGCGGTAGGTCATGGCCGGACGGTACGGCGACGGGCGCAGCTCGACATCTCCATTTCCTGGCTGCGCAGTGACCCCGTCCGCGGCGGAGAGCGCGTCAGGAGTAGGTGTGGAGGCCTGGCCCGTTGGGCTGCCCAGTGTGCGTCCGTCGGTGGCTAGCGACTTCGGTGAAGGGAGAGCGCAGCACGGCCCCACACGTCAGGCATTGATAGTCGTTGACGCCGATTCGATGCAGTCCGCGCAGGTTGTTCGAAGGGCAGTCCAGGTTTGTGCACCAGTCGGAGCGGTCGTAGCCGTGTTCGAAGGGCTCTAGGCCCGAAACGACTTCCGAGCCGCAGTCCTCGCACGGGCGGGGCTCTACTCGCCGCTGCTCATCGACTGGATGCACGAGTCGACCGTACTCACCACGCGGCACAAGCGGACACCCGCGCTCGGCCGCAAGGACAGTTCACGCGAGAGGGCGCGTGTCGCAGGCTTGACCAAGCGGTCAAGCGACCCGTTCGGTTCTTCCGAGTACGCGCCCGTCTTGTCCGATCAACGCCCGTTTGCCTGGTTTGGAGTGCACCTGACCCGACATACGTGTCGCCTGCACTCCAGTCGCACCGAGCTCGGCGGCGGCACCACCGACCTCATCAACGCCGACTGCTCTGTCCCACCCAGCACCGCAACCGCCCTCAGACCCCTCTCCACAGGGCATCCGGGCATCGTGACCGGACCGTGACCCGCGCCGGGACCGTGGGTCACGAGGCTCGTGGCTCGCGCTTCTCGCGCCTCGACCAGCCGATACGCGACAGCCGTGTGTCGAACTGGTTTCGGCAGCCACGGGGACGGCTCATAGGATTCTCCGCATGACCGAGACCCAGCAGCAGGCCACCGAACCGACGAGCGCGCCCGAGCGTTCCGTCGTCGTACCGGACAAGCCTGCACTGGAGGGCCTCGAGGCGACGTGGTCGCAGCGGTGGAAGGAGCAGGACACCTACGCCTTCGACCGCACCCAGCCGCGCGAGAACGTCTACTCCATCGACACCCCGCCACCGACCGTGAGCGGCAGCCTGCACGTCGGCCACGTCTTCTCCTACACCCACACCGACCTCGTCGCCCGCTTCCAGCGGATGCGCGGGAAGTCGGTGTTCTACCCGATGGGCTGGGACGACAACGGGCTGCCGACCGAGCGGCGTGTGCAGAACTACTACGGCGTGCGTTGCGACCCCTCGCTGCCCTACGACCCCGACTTCACCCCACCGGCCAAGCCGGACCCCAAGAAGCAGGTCCCGATCAGCCGACCGAACTTCATCGCCCTGTGCGAGGAGCTCGTCGAGCAGGACGAGCAGGTCTTCGAGCAGCTGTGGCGCACGCTGGGCCTCTCGGTGGACTGGAAGCAGCACTACACGACCATCGGCAAGAAGGCCCAGACGGTCAGCCAGCGCGCGTTCCTGCGCAACTTCGCCCGCGGCGAGGCCTACCTCCAGGAGGCACCGACCCTCTGGGACGTCACCTTCCAGACCGCTGTGGCCCAGGCCGAGCTCGAGGCGCGTGACTACGCCGGCGCCTACCACCGCGTGGCCTACCACCGCCCCGACGGCACCCCGATCCACATCGAGACGACCCGTCCCGAGCTGATCCCCTCGGTCGTGGCACTCATCGCCCACCCCGACGACGAGCGCTATCAGCCGCTGTTCGGCACCACCGTCACCTCGCCGGTCTTCGGCGTCGAGGTGCCCGTCGTGGCGCACCCCGCCGCGGAGATGGACAAGGGCGCCGGCATCGCCATGTGCTGCACCTTCGGTGACCTCACCGACGTCACCTGGTGGCGCGAGCTGCAGCTGCCCGTCCGCACCGTCATCGGTCGCGACGGTCGCCTCTCCCGCGAGACCCCCGAGTGGCTGGCCGGGGCCGACGAGGCCTACCAGCGCCTGGCCGGCAAGACCGTCTTCTCCGCCCGCGAGGAGATGGTGACCATGCTGCGTGAGACCGGCGACCTCGACGGCGAGCCCAAGCCCACCCAGCGGATGGCGAACTTCTTCGAGAAGGGCGACAAGCCGCTGGAGATCGTGGCGACGCGCCAGTGGTACGTCCGCAACGGTGGCCGCGACGCCGGCCTGCGCGGTGAGCTCGTGGAGGAGGGCAACCGGATCACCTGGCTGCCCTCACACATGCAGCACCGCTACGAGAACTGGGTCAGCGGCCTCAACGGCGACTGGCTGATCTCGCGCCAGCGCTTCTTCGGCATCCCCTTCCCCGTCTGGTACCCCCTCGACGCCGAGGGCGAGCCCGACTACGACCACCCGCTGCTCCCCCGCGAGGAGCAGCTCCCCGTCGACCCGTCCACCGACGCCCCGCAGGGCTACGACGAGGCCCAGCGCGGCAAGCCGGGCGGCTTCATCGGCGACCCCGACGTCATGGACACCTGGGCCACCTCCTCGCTGACCCCGCAGATCGCCGGCGGCTGGGAGGACGACCAGGACCTCTTCGAGCGGGTCTTCCCGATGGACCTGTGCACCCAGGGCCACGACATCATCCGCACCTGGCTGTTCAGCCGCGTCGTGCGCGCTCACTTCGAGCACGGTCAGGTGCCGTGGAGCCACGCCATGCTCTCCGGCTGGATCCTCGACCCCGACCGCAAGAAGATGTCGAAGTCCAAGGGCAACGTGGTGGTCCCCACCGAGATCCTCGACAAGTTCGGCGCCGACGCCGTCCGCTGGCGCGCGGCCATGGCCCGCCCCGGCCTGGACTCCCCCTTCGACGAGACCCAGATGAAGGTCGGTCGCCGCCTGGCGATGAAGGTGCTCAACGCCTCCAAGTTCGTGCTCGGCAACGTCGGCGCCACCAAGACCGACGCCTTCGCCGTCTCCGAGCCAGTGGACTGCGCCCTGCTCGGTCGCCTGGCCCTGGTCGTGCGGCGCGCCACCGAGGCGTTCGAGGCCTACGACTACACCACCGCCCTGGAGACCACCGAGAAGTTCTTCTGGGAGTTCTGCGACGACTACCTCGAGCTGGTCAAGGAGCGGGCGTACGACGAGGACGGCGGCTCCGCCACGGCCTCGGCCAAGGCCGCCCTCGCGATCGCGCTCGAGGTCCAGCTGCGGCTGCTCGCGCCGTTCCTGCCCTACGTGACCGAGGAGGTCTGGTCGTGGTGGCAGGAGGGCTCGATCCACCACGCCCCGTGGCCCACCGAGCTCGACCTCGGCTCGGCCGCGGCCGCTGACCCCTCGGTCCTCGAGGCCGTCGCTGCGGCACTGATCGGCATCCGGGGCGCGAAGTCGCAGGCCAAGGTCAGCATGCGCGCCGAGCTGGCCCGCGTGGAGGTCACCGGGCCGGAGACGATCGTCCGGGCGGCCGAGAAGGCTGCCGGCGACCTGCGCCGCAGCGGCCGCATCACCGGCGACCTCGTCTTCACCCCGGGCGAGGGCAGCGAGCTCTCGGTCGACGCCGAGCTCGCCGTCCAGCCCGACTGACGACGTACGTCGCTGGGCGGGCCCGTCGGGTCCGCCCGTGAGGTCCGCCCGCGAGATCCGCCCGTCACGTCCGCCCGGGAGGTCCGCCCGGGAGGTCACGGAGGGTTCGGTGCACCTGATGCACCGGACGCTCCGCGGTCCGGCTCAGTGGCGGGAGTGACCCTTCGCCTTGCCGTGGCCCTGGGACTTGCCCGGGCTCTTCGGCTTTCCCTGGCCGTTGCTCTTGGTGGGGCCCTTGGCCTTGCCGGGGCTCGTGGCCTTGCCGCTGCTCGATGACGAGCTCTGACCCTCGGCCTTGCCGTGGCCCTTCGCCTTGCCGTTCCCCTGGCCGCCGCCGGGCGCGCTGGATCCGTTGCCGCCGGAGCCCGCGCCGCCCCCCTGGCCGCCCGTGGACTTGTCCTTGCCACCACCCTTGGACTTGCCACCGCCCTTGGACTTGCCACCGCCCTTGGACTTGCCGCCACTCCTCGACTTGCCAGCACCCTTGGACTTGCCGGCGCCCTTGGCCGAGCCCTTGGCCTGACCGGGCGTTCGGTCCGCACCCTGCCCCCGAGCGCCGGGACCCGGAGGAGCGGAGGAAGGTGGCGCGGTCGTGTCCTCGGCCGACGGGGAGGGCGCGGGCGCCGACTCCTCGGGCTCGATCGCGGCACCCGCCTGCACGACCCGCGCCGGGGGCTCGGGTTCGGTCACCAGGCCGATCGCCGCGTCGGCGAGGAGGCTGGGGAGCGGGGGGAAGATGCCGCCGGCGGGGCCGAACCGGATGCTCGTCGCGATGACGACGGCGCACGCCACTGCGACGAGCGCGAAGGCGACCATCGGTGGGCGGTGCTGGGGCGAGCGCAGCTCAGAGAGCAGCCGCAGCGGCTTCTCCTCCATGCCTGGCGCTCCTCCACGTCCCGAGTGTGTCGGCCCCGATTGTTGCGCGGCCGAGGCTCACGATCGCAATCGGCCGGGCTAGACAGCCCGAGATGACTAGACAGGTAGTCCGTTCGGACTACCTGTCCAGCTGCTCGCGCGTCGGCTGCTCGCCGCACCGATGGGTCAGGCGGACTTGCGCTTCTTGGTCTCCGACTCGCGCAGGACCAGCTCGGGAGCCGCCTCGCCGGTCACGACAGGACCCGACACGACCACCTTCGCCACGTCGCCGCGCGAGGGCACGTCGTACATCACCTGGAGGAGGACCTCCTCGATGATGGCGCGTAGGCCGCGCGCACCGGTGCCTCGCTCCATGGCCTTGTCGGCGATGGAGTCGACCGCGTCGTCGGTGAAGACCAGCTCGACACCGTCGAGGTCGAAGAGCTTCTGGTACTGCTTGACCAGCGCGTTGCGCGGCTCGGTGAGGATCTGCACCAGCGCGGGGCGGTCGAGCTTGGAGACACTCGCGATGAGCGGGAGCCGGCCGATGAACTCGGGGATCAGGCCGAACTTGGTGAGGTCCTCGGGGCGGACCAGGGCCAGCAGGTCGGCCTCGCTGCGCTCGGCCTCGCTCTTGACCTCGGCGGTGAAGCCGAGGGTCTTCTTGCCGACCCGCTGCTCGATGATGTGCTCGAGCCCGGCGAAGGCCCCACCGACCACGAAGAGGATGTTGGTGGTGTCGATCTGGATGAACTCCTGGTGCGGGTGCTTGCGTCCACCCTGGGGCGGCACCGAGGCGGTGGTGCCCTCGATGATCTTCAGCAGCGCCTGCTGGACTCCCTCACCGGAGACGTCGCGGGTGATCGAGGGGTTCTCCGCCTTGCGGGCCACCTTGTCGATCTCGTCGATGTAGATGATGCCGGTCTCGGCCTTCTTGACGTCGTAGTCAGCGGCCTGGATCAGCTTGAGCAGGATGTTCTCGACGTCCTCGCCGACGTAGCCGGCCTCGGTCAGCGCCGTGGCGTCGGCGATGGCGAAGGGGACGTTGAGCATCCGCGCGAGGGTCTGGGCGAGGTAGGTCTTGCCGCACCCGGTCGGGCCGATGACCAGGATGTTGGACTTCGCGACCTCCACCTGCTCGTCCTTGGAGTGCTTGCCGCCGACCGGCTGCAGCCCCGCCTGGACGCGCTTGTAGTGGTTGTAGACCGCGACGGCCAGCGACTTCTTGGCCTGCTCCTGGCCGATGACGTAGGAGTTGAGGAACTCGAAGATCTCGCGGGGCTTGGGGAGCTCGTCGAGGCTGACCTCGGCGCCTTCGCTCAGCTCCTCCTCGATGATCTCGTTGCACAGGTCGATGCACTCGTCGCAGATGTAGACACCGGGGCCCGCGATGAGCTTCTTGACCTGCTTCTGCGACTTGCCGCAGAAGGAACACTTCAGCAGGTCACCGCCGTCACCGATCCGTGCCATGCGGTCATCCTCCCTGTGCCGCCCGGCCAGCTGCGCCGGGACGAGTGCTGGTGTTGCTGTGGTGGTGCTCGGTCGTGCGCCCCTCGGGGCGCTGGTCGTGCTGGACCGGTCCGCCTCTCGGGCCGACCATCCGACGGTACCCCTCCCCCGCCCCTGTCGGGGCGGATGACACGGGGTCCTCGTCGTCCGATCGGCCCGAGGCGGAAGGTCCTTAGGCCAGTGCCGGCGTCTTGAGGGACTCCAGCACCGAGTCGATCAGGCCGTACTCGACGGCCTGGGTCGCGGTGAGGATCTTGTCGCGCTCGATGTCGCGACTGACCTCCTCGACGGGCCTGCCGGTGTGGTCGCTGATCATCTTCTCCAGCAGCTCGCGCATCCGGATGATCTCGTTGGCCTGGATCTCGATGTCGGAGGTCTGGCCGAAGGTGCCCTCGGTGTAGGGTTGGTGGATCAGCACGCGGCTGTTGGGCAGACCCATGCGCTTGCCGGGGGTGCCGGCTGCGAGCAGGATCGCCGCGGCCGAGGCCGCCTGACCCAGGCAGACGGTGCGCACGTCGGGCTTGATGAAGTTGATGGTGTCGTAGATCGCGGTCAGCGCGGTGAAGGAGCCACCGGGGCTGTTGATGTAGATGCTGATCTCCTGGTCGGGGTTCATCGACTGCAGGCACAGCAGCTGGGCGATCACGGCGTTCGCGACGTCGTCGGAGATCGGCGTCCCGAGGTAGATGATGCGCTCCTCGAAGAGCTTCGCGTAGGGGTCGATGCGGCGGATGCCGTAGGACGTCCGCTCCTCCCACTGGGGGATGTAGTAGTTCATCTCGGGCCTCTCGTCACTTGGAGTGGGCCGGACGGCCCTCGTCGGCGGCCTCGCGGGCGCTGCGGATGACCTTGTCGACCAGGCCGTACTCGAGCGCCTGGTCGGCGGTGAACCAGCGGTCGCGGTCGGCGTCGGCGACGACCTGCTCGATCGGCTGGCCGGTGTGCTCGGAGATCAGGTCGAGCAGCACCTTCTTGATGTGCAGCGACTGCTGGGCCTGGATCTTGATGTCGGAGGCGGAGCCACCCATCCCCGAGGAGGGCTGGTGCATCATGATCCGCGCGTGCGGCAGGGCGTAGCGCTTGCCCTTGGTGCCGGCGCACAGCAGGAACTGGCCCATCGAGGCGGCCAGGCCCATGCCGACCGTGGCCACGTCGTTGGGGATGTAGTTCATCGTGTCGTAGATCGCCATGCCGGCGTCGACCGAGCCACCGGGGCTGTTGATGTGCAGGAAGATGTCGGCCTCGGGGTCCTCCGCCGAGAGGAGCAGCAGCTGGGCGCAGATCGCATTGGCGTTCTGGTCGCGCACCTCGGAGCCGAGGAACACGATGCGCTCGCGCAGCAGTCGCTGGTAGATGTGGTCGTCGAGGACGCCCAGACCTGCGCCACCACCCATCATCGGGAGGTGCTCGGCGCCGCGGGCAGCGGATGCGGAGTTCGGGTTCACGTCAAGGACCCTAGCCCGTGCCGCGGACAGTTCCACGGACAATCGGGGGCTGTTCGCCGACAGCGGATTTCAGGCCAGCCACTCCAGCAGCGCCGTGTGGACCTGCGGGTGGTTGAGCAGGCCGAAGTGGTCGGTGCGTCCCACGTGGAGCACGTCGGCGTCCGGGAAGAGGCTGCGCCCGCGGCGGTCGCGCCCGTACGCCGAGCGCGGCCGCACCAGCAGGTCCCCGACCAGGTGGCCGACCGGGTGCCGCTGGGACTCGGTGAGCGTGGCGGCAACGAGCCGGTAGCGGGCGTGCGGCAGGGGCGGGACGTCCTCGGCCAGGCCGGCGACCAGGTCGTGCACCCCCGCCGACCGCCAGTCGAGCAGGCGCCCGAAGGCCGCCGTCTCCGGGAGCACGCCGAGGCCCCGACTGCCGTGGCCGATCCCCCAGGCGATCGGCGCGCCGAGGTGCGGGGTGCCGAGCGTGACCACGTCGGAGACCTTCGAGCTCCACGGCTCCTCGACGTCGGCGGCGACCGCACCGGCGGCACGGATGACCAGACCACCCATGGAGTGACCCACCAGCGCGATCCGCTCGACGGGGACCGGCCAGGCCTCGACGACCTGCTGCATGAGCCCGGTGAGGGCTGCGCCGTTCTCGCGCAGCGGCAGGCCGGTGTTGGCGCGCAGCATGAGCGGTGTCCACCCGCGCTCGGCCAGCTCCTCGGCGTACGTCGTGCCCGTGCGGTCGCGGTGACGCTGCCAGTAGGACTCGTTCTCGCACAGGCCGTGCAGGAAGACGACCAGTCGCCCCGACGCCTCGGGGAAGGCCGCGCCGAGCCCCTCCGGCGTGGGGTCGACGTCCGCCCCGGCGTGGCGCACGGCCATCGGGATCGCCATCTGCGGGCGCTCGCGCAGCAGCCGGTCCCCGATCAGCCCGTTGACGGCCGAGGAGACGAAGCGACCCTCGGTGGTGCTCTCCAGGTGGGGGCCACGACCCGTCGCGGCCACGCGGTCCAGCCCGGTCGAGGCCAGCCGCAGGCCACCGCCCACCCCGGCATAGACGGCCGAGGCGATGCCCCGATGGGCCCGCTCGCCGAGGGACGGGGACTCCGCACGTGTGGCCAGGCGCCCGACCCCGTACACGCGGTCGACCCAGGCGGTGTGGGTGTCACGGACGGTGCGGACGACCAGCTCGTCGGCCACCTCGCAGAGCAGGGAGGCGGCGTCGAGGACGGTGGGGCCGGGTGCGGTGGTCACGCACCCACGATAACCGTTCGGTGCACACATGTGCACCAGTTCTGGTGTGACGTCCGCACCCACGACGCACCACGGCCCGCCCGGAGGAGTCTCCGGACGGGCCGCGGGGTACGACGCGGGTGGGGATCAGGCCTCGGCCTTCTCCTCCTCGGCCCCGGCGGCCGGCTCCTCGTCGGAGACGTCGGCGATGGTGCCGTCGGGCTGCAGGCCCTTGAGCTCCACGACGTTGCCGGAGGCGTCCTTGACCGTGGCCGACTCGACGATGGTCGCCAGCGCCTTGCCGCGCAGGATCTCCTGCACGAGGTCGGGGATGTGGTTGTGCTCGAACATGTGGTTGGCGAAGGACTGCGGGTCCTGGCCGGACTGCTGGGCTCGACGCACCAGGTGCTGGGAGAGCTCCTGCTGGTCGACGCCGAGCTCCTCCTTCTTGGCGATCTCGTCGAGGAGGAACTGCGCGGCGACGGCGTCGCGGACCCGGCGGTCGAGGTCGGCCTCGAACTCCTCCTGGGTCTGGCCCTCGTCCTCGAGGTACTTGGCCATGGTGATGCCGGCCATCGCGAGCTGCTGCTCGATGTTCTGGCGGCGGGCGTTGAGCTCCTCGGTGACCAGGGTCTCCGGCAGCGGGATGCTGACCTTCTCCAGCAGGGCCTCGAGGACGGCGTCGCGCGCGGCGGCGGCCTGCTCGAGGCGCTTGCCGTTGCCGAGGCGGACGCGGACGTCGGCCACGAGCTCGTCGGCGGTGTCGAACTCGGAGGCGAGCTGGGCGAACTCGTCGTCGAGCTCGGGCAGCTCCTGCTCCTGGACCTGGGAGACCTTGACCTGGACCTCGACGTCCTGGCCGACGAGGTCGCCGCCCACGAGCTGGCTGGAGAAGGTCTTCTCCTCGCCGGCCGACATGCCGACCAGGGCCTCGTCGAGGCCGTCGATCATGCCGCCACGGCCGACCTGGTAGGAGGTGCCGGTGATCTCGGCGCCCTCGAGCACCTCGCCGTCCTGCATCGCCTTGAGGTCGAGGACGACGAAGTCGCCGTCCGCGGCCGGGCGCTCGACGTCGGTCAGGGTGCCGAAGCGCTGGCGCAGCGCGGTGACCTGCTCCTCGACGTCCTCGTCGCTGATCTCGATGTCCTCGACCGAGGCCTCGAGGCCGTCGTAGGTCGGGAGCTCGATGGTCGGCTTGACGTCGACCTCGGCGGTGAACTCCAGCACGTCGTTGTCCTCGAGGCGGGTGACCTCGACCTCGGGCTGGGCGAGCGGCTCGAGCTCGTTGGCCTGCAGCGCCTCGACGTACTTCTTGGGGAGCACGTCGTTGATGGCCTGGTCGAGGACGGCGCCACGGCCGACCTGCTTGTCGATGACCATCGGCGGGACCTTGCCGCGGCGGAAGCCGGGGATGTTGATCTGCTGGGCGATGGCCTTGTACGCCGCGTCGAGGCTCGGCTTGAGCTCCTCGAAGGGCACCTCGACGGTCAGCTTGGCCCGGGTCGGGCTCAAGGTCTCGACGGCGCTCTTCACAGGTTTCTCCTAGGGGATCGGTGGATCGTGCGGGTGCTGCTTGGGTGCTGCTCAGGGCTGATCAGGGTCGTGCTGGGCGTGGCTGGGTCGTGCGGGACTCACAGGTGAGGCCGTCGGGGCGACAGGACTCGAACCTGCGATCTCCTGCTCCCAAAGCAGGCGCGCTAGCCACTACGCTACGCCCCGCCAAGCGGGCACCACCCGACCGCGGTCACGACCCTGCGGAGCCCCTTGGAGCGGATGACGGGAATCGAACCCGCGTAGCCAGTTTGGAAGACTGGGGCTCTACCATTGAGCTACATCCGCGACCCTGGAATCCTGCCACAGGCCCGTGCTCGCACCCCAAACGGGGCGCCGCCCTCCGCACGGCTCCGCACGGCTCCGGCCGCGGCCCCTGCCCCGCTCAGCGGCGGTGCACCACCACGACGGCGCGGTCGTCGTCGCGGGAGCCGAGCTGCTCCACCAGTCGAGCGGCGGAGCCGTCGACGCCACCGCGCAGCAGATTCTCGGCCTCCCCCAGCAGTCGGTCCAGGCCCATCTCGAGGTCGCGGCGCGGCTCCTCGACCATGCCGTCGGTGTAGAGCAGCAGTGAGTCACCACGCTCGAGCCTCCCGCGGGCGGTGGTGAACTCGGCGGCCGGCAGCAGCCCCAGGACCGCTCCGCTGGAGTCCAGCACCGACCAGCGACCGGAGCCGGCCGCACGGAGGACGGCCGGCGGGTGGCCGGCGGAGCGGACTTCGTACTCCCCCGTGTCGAGGAGGAGGGAGAGGTGGACGGCGGTGGCGAACCCCTCGACCCAGTCCTGGCGCAGGAGGTAGTCGTTGGCCGAGGCGAGGAACATCTCGGGACCCACCGATCCGAGCAGCCCGCCGAAGGCTCCCGAGAGCTGCAGCGCCCGGGTGCCGGCCTGGTCGCCCTTGCCGGAGACGTCGACGACCACCAGCTCCAGGCGCTCGTCGTCCTCCAGGTAGGTCGCCACGACGAAGTCACCGGCGAAGCGCGTGCCCGAGGCCGAGCGGAGCTCGGACTCGACGTGCCAACCCTCGGGCAGCGAGGGCATCCGGCCCTGGCGCAGGAGCCGGTCACGCAGGTCGACGAACATCGACTCGCCGGTGAAGCCCGCGACGCCGAGCCGGGAACGACGGAAGGCGGTGGCGAGCACGATCACGCACATCACGAACTGCACCGCGGCTGCTCCGGCGGTGCGGATCGAGATCGTCTCCTGGAGGGTCAGTGCCAGCGTGAGCATGCCCAGCACCCACACCACGAACCACGGGAGCTGCCGAGGGTTCAGCACGATGCTGCCGAGCAGCAGCGGGATCATCAGCGACGAGTACGGCGTGAGGTCGGGAGCCACAGCGACGCCGACGACGACCAGCGCGGGGAGCAGGCCGAGCAGCGCCACGGTGCGGTGCTCGCGGAACCGCCCCGGTGTGCTGTAGCGGCTCATCTCGGCGTCCTTCTGGAGGGCCTCGTCAGGCACCTGTCGGGGGTCCTGCGTCCGTGCCTGACCCGGGGTGCGGGACATCCTAGGACTCACGACGCCGCTCGGGAGCGGAACCGCGGCTGGCAGCGCGGGCACCAGAACAGGTTGCGCCCCTGCAGCTCGGCCGTGCGGACCGTCGCGCCGCACACGTGGCAGGGCCGCTGGTCCCGGCGGTAGACGTAGACCTCGCCGCCGTGGTCGTCGCGGCGCGGGGCTCGACCCATCGCCTCGGGGGTGTGCTCGGGACGGACCGTGTCGATGCGTCCGGTCCGCACACCCTCGGCCATCAGCGCCACCAGGTCCTCCCACAGTGCCTGCCACTGGGAGACCCGCAGGGTGCGGCCCGGGCGCATCGGGTCCAGTCGGTGCCGGAAGAGCACCTCCGCGCGGTAGACGTTGCCCACGCCCGCGAGGACCGTCTGGTCCATCAGGAGACCGCCGATGGGCGCGCGGCTCCGGCGGATCCGCTCCCAGGCCAGGTCGGGCTCGGCGTCGGCGCGCAACGGGTCGGGGCCCTGCCGGGCGACCACCGCCGCACGCTCGGCCCCGGTGAGCAGGGCGCAGGTCGTGGCGCCGCGCAGGTCGGCGTACGACGCAGCGCCGGGCGCTCCGGCCTCCAGCCGCATCCGCACCTGCCCGACGGGTGGGGGGACCTCCCCGACCGCGGGGTGGACGAGGAAGGTGCCGTAGAGCCCGAGGTGGACGTGCACGAACCGGTCGCCGGGGAAGGCGACGAACAGGTGCTTCCCCCAGGCCTCGGCCCCGGTCACGACGGACCCGTCGATCAGTGCCGCGGACTCGGCGAAGCGGCCCTGGGGGCTGGTGACGTGCACCGCACGGTCTGCGAAGGTGGCGCTCAGCTCACCGGCGAGCCGGTGGAGGGTGTGCCCCTCGGGCACGGGTCAGGCGTCCGGGCCGAGCCCGATCGCGGACTCCGGCAGCGGCGGCAGCTCGCGGGTGCGGTCGTAGTGCTCGAGCTGGCCGATGCGGCGCACGTGGCGCTCGTCGCCGCTGAAGGGCTCGGCGAGGAACAGCTCGACGAAGCGGGTCATGTCCTCCAGGGAGTGCATGCGACCGCCGACCGAGACCATCTGGGCGTCGTTGTGCTCGCGGGCCAGCTTGGCGGTGTCCTCGCTCCAGACCAGGGCGCAGCGGATGCCCTCGACCTTGTTGGCGGCCATCTGCTCGCCGTTGCCGGAGCCACCGATCACGACACCGAGGTCGTCGCCGCCGGCCGCGCGGGCCTTCGCCACGCCCTCGGCGGCACGCAGGCAGAAGACCGGGTAGTCGTCGAGCGCGTCGTAGACGAAGGGCCCGTGGTCGACCGGCTCGTAGCCGTGCTCGGAGAGCCAGGCCACGAGGTGGTTCTTCAGGTCGAGGCCGGCGTGGTCGGAACCCAGGTGGACGCGCATGGCCCGCATCCTGGCAGAACCGATCGTCCGTTCCGGCACCGGTGGTGGTGTGACGTCGACCGCCCGAACGGGTGGTCGGGTGCGGCCCGGGGATCGGGTGGCCGGGTCACCGCAGGTAGGTCGCCAGGAAACCCGCCACGGCGGCGAGCATCGGCTCGGCGGCGTCGAACTGGTCGGGGTGGCGGTAGAACCCGTGCACCTGCCCGAGGTAGCGGGTCGCGGTCACGGTGACACCGGCCTCGGCCAGCCGCACCGCCAGCGCCTCCCCCTCGTCGCGCAGCGGGTCGTGCTCGGCCGTCGTGACCAGGGTCGGCGGCAGGGTGCCCAGCCGCTCGCTGAGCAGCGGGGCGAGGTCGGGATCGCGCAGGTCGTCGGGCGAGGCGGCGTACTGCTGCCAGTACCAGGCGGCCTCGCGGGGGTCGAAGCCGTCGGCGGCGGTGCGGTAGGAGTCGAAGCCGGCGGTGGGGTCGAGGAAGGGGTAGACCAGGGCCAGCGCCTGCACCCGTCCCGGGTTGCGCAGTGCGCCGACGAGGGCGAGGTTGCCGCCCGCGGAGTCGCCGTGCAGGCCCACCGGGCCGGACAGCCCCTCGCCCTCGGCGTGGTCGGCCAGCCAGGACAGCACGATGTCGACGTCGTCGGGGGCGGCGGGGAATCGGTGCTCGGGCGGACGGCGGTAGTCGACGCTGAGCACGGCCCGGCCCGAGCGCACCGCGAGCGAGCGGGCGAGGTTGTCGTGGACGTCGATGTCGTGGAAGACGAAGCCGCCCCCGTGCAGGTGCACCACCACGCCCGGCGCCGCGCCGTCGGGGCGGTAGAGGCGGCACGGCACTCCCCCGGCGTCGACGTCGCGGACCTCGGCCACCGGGACGCGGGGCTGGGCGGCGGCCTCCGCGCGGGCGGCCGCGCGCGAGGCGTCGATGTCGAAGCCCTCGTCGAAGACCTTCGGCTCACCGGCGGCGGCCTCGACCGCCCGCCGGGCCTGGGGGTGCAGCACCGTGCTCCCCTTCCTCAGCGCTGCATCAGCGCGTCGAGACCGACGCCGATGGCCGCCGCGACCCGGAAGTCCACGCGCTGGTCGGGGACGTCGATCGTGTAGCGGTCGCGCAGCTTGAACTGCCGCTCCGAGCTCATCAGCGGGGTGCCCTCGGTGCTGGTGAAGTCGAAGTGGATGGTGAGGAACGGCAGCTCCATGAAGCGGCGCAGGAGGGCCACGCCCTGGCTGCGCTCCTGCCCGGTGCCGGCGAAGCCGGGGCCCTCCACGTGGTAGGTCGAGCGCAGCAGGCTGGCACCGAAGTCCTTGCGGAAGAAACCGATCTGACGTCGCTGCTCGTCGTAGATGTCGTAGCCGGCGTTGAGGTCCAGCTTCTTGCGCGCCTTGAAGGAGAACACCGGACGGCTCTTGGAGTCGTCGGTGTAGAACGTGACCTCCTCCTTGAAGGCCAGCCGCTTCTGCTGCGCCAGAGCCATCAGCTGGCCCTCGGTCCCGTCGGGGTTCGCCGCGTAGATCTCGTAGCGGTTCGTCGTCATCGCGAACTTCTGCTTGATGAAGAAGCGCGGGAGGTACATCTCGGCGGCCATGGGCAGAAACTAGCCGAGGGCTCAGCGCTGCGGCATGCATCGTCGAGCCTGAGCCGCGTGCCCTCCCCAGAAGACGACGCGCTCACCGAAGAGGGTGGCGCACGTCTGCCTGGTCAGCTCCCAGGTCGTCGCCGCGTCTCGGACGCCGTTGCCTGCGCAGGCGTCGTAGGAGACGTACGCCGTGGCGAGCCGGGTTCCATCTGCGTCGAGCGGGTGGACGACCAGCGCCATCTCGCTCTCCCAGGGGTACAGGCACTTCTCCGGCACGTCCGGGCCTCCGGCCTGCGGGGCGTCCAGCACCGCGGTCAGCCAGGCTCGAGCGACCTCTGCATCGGCGAGTCGTTCGGCGCGGAGACCGACCGAGCCGAGACCGAGGCGGTCGTACTGGCAGACGAGCAGACCGGCGACGTCGTCCGAGTCCACGCCGTCGAGGTCCCCACCCGTCGGGGCCACCGGCCGACCCTCGAGCGGTTGCTCCTGGGCCGGTGAGGACGTGTCGCAGCCGGCAGCGCCGAGGTCCGAGCGATGGGCGGTGGCCATGATGTCGTCGGCCACGGCCTCGGTCGCAGCATCGGTGAGCAGCCGCACCTGGACGTCGCCGATCGTTCGGGCCCGCAGTGTCCAGCCGGCGTACGTCGTCGTGCCGTCGGCGATCGGTTCAGGGTCGTCCTCGTCGAGATCGACCAGGCTGAGATGGGGCACCCACCGCTCCTGCGGCTCGGGTCCGAACCCGGCCGGCACCGGGTCCTGCTGAGAGCACAGGACAAGCCGGACGAAGCCCCCGCTGGCACGGATGTCGACGAAGGGCCGATCGATCGGCTCGCGCGGCGAGTCGGCGCACCAGTCACTGCCCGGCGCGTTCGCGTCTCCCCACTCCTCCGGGACGTGCACCACCACGTCGCGGAACGTGACGCCGCGCCAGCCAGCCGCCACCGTCGACGAAGGCCCGATCGGGTCGAGGGCATCATCGCCGGGACGCTCCCGGTCCAGGAGCGCGAACCCGACGACCGCGGACGCCGCCACGGCCAGGGCCGCACCGATCGCGATCCAGCGTCCGCGCCGTCGAGCGGGATGCACGGGCACGGCGGCGTCCGAGTCGGCCTCCTCGGCGTGCCGCGCCAGGGCCGCACGGAACGCATCGGCCGCGCGGCCGTCCTCGGGCTCGGTCATGACTCCTCCAGTCGGGTGCGCAGGGCGCGCAGGGCGCGATGGACGTGGGAGCGGGCCGTGGTCTCGGGCACGTCGAGGAGTGAGCCGATCTCGGCGTACGACCGCTCCTCGTAGAACCGCAGCACCACCGCGGCCCGCTGCACCGGGGTGAGGGTGACCAGCAGCGCCCAAGCGTGGTCGGCGTCGTCGACCGTGCCCGTGAGGTCGGATATCGCGGCGTCCGGGACGTCGGCCACCGGCCGGATGCGCCCGATCCTGCGCCAGCGCGAGACCGACCCGTTGGTGATGCACCTGCGTGCGTAGGCCTCGGCGTCCCCGTCGAGGCGTCGCCACCGCGACCACACCTGCGCCAGCGCGTCCTGCGCCAGGTCGGGCGCGTCGGGGCTGCCGCCGGTCACCAGGTGGGCGAAGCGCACCAGGGCTGGACCCCGCGCCGCCGCCCAGGACTCGAAGTCCTGCGCGGCCGTGCCTCCCGAGAGCTCGCCGGTCACCGTCACATCATGCTCACGCATGAGGGCACGGCTTCGTTGCACCCGTGCGCCACTGACCCCTCGGCCGTGCGCCAGCGACCTCTCGGCCGTCAGGCGTCGAGGCGGGCCAGCTCCTCCTCCACCACGGACGGGTCGAGCTTGGTGAAGACCGGGGTCGGCTTGGCGATCGGGGTGCCGACGACGATCGGACGGGACCCCCACGCAGGGGTGGCGGAGTAGTCGCCGGTGATGACGGGGTACGTCGTCAGGCCGGCGCCGTTGTCGGGCTCGAGCTCGGTGACCTGCTCGATGACCGGCATCGGGAACAGGTCGCCCTCGCCACCGAGGACGGCGTGCACCTTGTTGGCGGCGTGCGGCAGGAAGGGCGCGAGCAGGGTGTTGCAGTCGCTCACGCACTGCAGCGCCACGTGCAGGACCGTGGCCAGCCGCTCGCGCTGGGACTCGTCCTTCATCTTGTAGGGCTCGGTGACCGTGAGGTACTTGTTCACCTCGCCGACGACCCGCATCGCCTCGGCGATCGCGGCGCGCAGGCGGTGCCGCTCGATGAGCGAGCCGACGGACTCGAAGCCGCCGCGGACGGTGGCGAGCACGGTCTCGTCGACCTCCTCCAGCGGGCCGGCCGCGGGGACCTCGCCGAAGTTCTTGGCGACCATCGTGGCGGTGCGGTTGACCAGGTTGCCCCAGCCGGCGACCAGCTCGGAGTTGTTGCGGGTGACGAAGTCGGCCCAGGTGAAGGCGGCGTCGGAGGTCTCCGGGCCGGCCGCGCAGATGAAGTAGCGCAGCGGGTCGGGGCCGTAGCGTTCCAGCATGTCGCGGACGTAGATCACGTGCCCACGGCTGGTGGAGAACTGGGCGTCGCCGAAGGTGAGGAACTCGCTCGAGACGACCTCGGTGGGCAGGTTGAGCACCCCGAAGGCGCCGGGCTCCCCGCCCCGCTCACCCTGCCCGTTGTGCGCCAGGAGCTCGGCGGGCCAGATCTGGGAGTGGAAGACGATGTTGTCCTTGCCCATGAAGTAGAACGCCTCGGCGTCGGCGTCGTTCCACCACTCGCGCCACTTCTCGGGCTCGCCCAACCGACGCGCCCACTCGATCGAGGCCGAGAGGTAGCCGATGACCGCGTCGAACCAGACGTAGAGCCGTTTGTTGGGCTGGTCCTCCCAGCCCGGCACCGGGATGCCCCAGTCGATGTCGCGCGTCATCGCGCGCGGACGGATCTCCTCGAGGATGTTCTGGGAGAACTTGATGACGTTGGGGCGCCAGGTGCCCGAGGCCTCGCGCTCGTCGAGCCACTCCCCCAGCGCGTCGGCCACGGCGGGCAGGTCGAGGAACCAGTGCTGGGTCTCGACGAACTGCGGGGTCTCACCGTTGATCTTCGAGCGCGGCTCGAGCAGGTCGGTCGGGTCCAGCTGGTTGCCGCAGTTGTCACACTGGTCGCCGCGCGCGTCGGCGTACTTGCAGATCGGGCAGGTGCCCTCGATGTAGCGGTCGGGCAGGGTGCGACCGGTCGACGGGCTGATCGCCGACAGCGAGGTCTGCTCGACCATGTAGCCGTTGCGCAGGCAGGTCGAGAACATCTCCTGCACCACGCCGTAGTGGTTGCCCGTGGTGGTGCGGGTGAACAGGTCGTAGGAGAGCCCGAGCCCCTGGAGGTCCTCGACGATGACGCGGTTGCTGTCGTCGGCGAGCTCGCGCGCGGTCTTCCCCTCCTTGTCCGCGGTGACGAGGATCGGCGTGCCGTGCTCGTCGGTGCCGGAGACCATCAGCACGTCGTGGCCGGCCATCCGCATGTAGCGGCTGAAGACGTCGGAGGGCACCCCGAAACCGGCGACGTGGCCGATGTGGCGGGGGCCGTTGGCGTACGGCCAGGCGACGGCGGACAGCACTCTGCTCATGGCCACGATCCTAGGGATCCCCACGACCGGTTTCCGAGCCGGTGGTCATCGGGCAGGGTCGAGGCATGGACCTGCTGCTCGCCGAGGACCTCATGCTCCTGCTGCTCGACGACCAGACCGGCGCGGTGCGGCAGACCCACCTGCGTCCGCTGCTGGGCGGTGCGGTGCTCGCCGACCTCGCGCTGGCCGGCGCCGTGGAGGTGGAGGAGAAGCGCGGCGTGTGGCACACCGCGAAGGTGCACCCCGTGGACGGGGCCCGACCCTCCGACGCGTTGCTGGCTGCGGCGTACGACGAGGTGGCGGCGAAGCCGCGCTCGGCCCAGGACCTCGTCAACCGCATCGGCAAGCCGCTCAAGGACGACGTGACCGAGCGGCTGGTCGAGCGTGGCCTGGTGCGGCGCGAGGAGCACCGGGTGCTGGGGATCTTCCCGACCACGCGGTGGCCGGCGGAGGACGTCGCCCACGAGCAGGGAGTACGCCG
>JAYYWX010000095.1:0-6837 GCA_036341255.1 Actinomycetota bacterium
GACCTGGCTGCCCCGCGCCCCGCGCCCGCTCGAGGTGGGGTAGCCGGTCCGGGTCCCGGGTGGGGCGGGGGAGGGCCGCGCGGCGCACGACGCCGCTTCCGTCCGCCGACACCCCCGGCGGAGGGGAACCACCCCTTCCGCTCCTTCGTCGCTCCAGGGGGGCCAGGCCCATCCACCCTCCGCCGGGGGTGGGCCCGGCCGTCCGCCGCGCCGCGGGGGCGCCGCCCGCGCTGCCCGGGTGGGCTCAGGCGGGAGCGTCGCCACACCCCCACCCACCCGCCATCGGATCCGCCTCAGCGAGTCACCAGCAGCGGCAGCCGGGTGCGGGTGCCGGCCCCGCCCCGCAGCAGCACGGCGCCGTCCTCCTGCGCGCCGTCGCCGCGCGCCACGCGGACGGTGATCCTCGCGCTCTCGCCCGGGCCGAGTCGCAGGGCGGAGGGGGTGACGGTGACGTCGTGGCGCTCGAAGCCGGCGGCCGAGGTGGAGAAGTAGCGGGCACGCCGTCCGACGTTGGTGACGGTGCGGGTGAGGGTGCCCTCGCCGCGCACCACCAGCGAGGTCGTGTTGAGGCCGAGCCGGTCGCCCTCGAGCCATTCGCGGTAGTCGGCGGGGTCGATGCCCAGCACCAGGCCGGGGGAGTCCACGGCCTGCACCCGGACCCGTCCGGCCCCGGCGTCCAGGATCCCGGCGGGCAGCGGCTCGGCGGTGGTGACCAGCGCGCTGCGGGTGGCGGCGGCGCTCCAGCCGCGCTCGGCGCGCAGGCGGGCCGCCGTGCCGCTGACCCAGGCCGCGGCCGCGGAGGTGCCACCGAGGAACTGCCAACCCTCGCCGCCGGGCACGGCGCCCAGGACGCCGTCGCCGGGGGCGACCACGTCCGGCTTCGGGTACGCCGCTGCCGGGCTGCCCGTGCTGGACCACTCGAGCACGCGGGGGACCGCGCGGGTCACGGGGCGGGCGGCGAGGACGACGCGGCCGCGGGGGTGCCTCGCGGCCCAGGAGACCAGGCGACGCCCGTCGCCGACCCCGAGGTGGACGGTGGGGACGGCGTGCAGGTCGGCCGAGAGCCCGCCGGGGTCGGTGTTGACCAGCACCATGCCGACCCCGTCGGCGTCGGCGACGGTCTGGGACTTGTCGACGCGTCCCACGCCGCCGCGCTCGCAGAGCACGACGCGTCCCGCGACGACCGCGGTGTCGAGGGAGCCGGGCTCACAGCGTCGCGCATCGCCACGGGAGGCGCCGCGCGCGGCGGCGTCGGCGCCCCGGACCAGGCGGGCCCGCACGGGCTCGGCCGGCGAGGTCATGGAACCGACGAGGCGGGTGCCGCCCCCCAGACGCACCTCGCCCCGGCGCACGGTGCCGGTGCCCGCGCCGACGGTCGTGACCCAGGGCGAGGAGTGCGCGGTGCCGCCCACGGCGTCGCCACCGGCGGCGGCGACCACCACGACGTCGGCCTCGGCGGCCCCGAGGAGGGCGAGCTCGACCGTGTCGAGGGTGGAGGGGCCGGCGACGGACAGGTTGAGCACGTCGACGCCGTCCGCGACCGCCCGGTCGATGGCGGCGACGAGGTCCGCGGTCGAGCAGCCGTCGTCGGCGGGGTCGGGCGCGGTCCAGCAGGCCTTGTAGACACCGACCCGGGCGTCCGGGGCGATGCCGGCGTACCTCCCGACCTCGCTGCCACGCACCCGCACCGGGACGTCGGCGTTGCCGGCGGCGATGGAGGCCACCTGGGTGCCGTGGCCGACGTCGTCGACGGGGGAGAGGCGGGCCCGGCTGGCCAGCCGGTCCTCACCGAACCCGTCGACGAACCAGTGTCCGGCCACCACCTTGTCGGTGCACCAGCCCGGGCCCCACGACGGGTCGGCGACGCAGGTCGGGGCGTCCCCGGCGCCACGGCTGACCCGGGCGGTGGCGGAGAAGAGGGGGGTGTCGGGGTCGAGGCCGGTGTCGACCACGCCGACGAGCACGCCCTCGCCACCGCGGCGGGCGCCCCCGGGGCTCAGGCGCGCGGGGTCCGCCTCGAGGTCACGGCCGGCGAGTCGCCGGACCTCGGCGGGCTCGACCAGGGCGACGCCCGGGGCGGTCACCAGGTCACGGGCCTGGGCGGCGGTCAGCTCCACGGCCAGGCCGTTGAGGGCGGTGGAGTAGCGGTAGACCGGCGTCGCACCGTCGAGCCGGGCGAGCACGGCGTCCTGCTGGGCGCGGATGCGCCAGCGGGCGATCTCGGTGGCCGGTCCGGGCGGGGCCGCAGCCAGGCCGGGGCCCTCCATGGTCACCAGGTGCAGCCTGGTCGCGTCGGCGGCAGCGGCGGGTGCTGCGCCGAGCGTCACCGGGAGCGCGAGCGACGCCACGGCCGTGCTGAGCCCGAGGGCGGCGCCGGACAGGGCAGCGCGCAGTCGCACGCGGCGGCTACGGCTGGCGGGCACGGGGCACCTCGTCGTACGTCGGGGGCGGTCGGGCCGGCCGTCGGGGCCGGACTCACCATTGTGACCGATGGTGCCCACGAGGACAGCCGGACGGTCCAACCGCCTCCTCCGCCGCCTGGGGTGCCCGCCTACGCTCGTGCCGTGAGCCAGGACCTGCCCCGCCCGACCGGTCCCGTCGTGGGCTTCGACCTCGACATGACGCTCATCGACACCGCGCCCGGGTTCGGCGAGGTGCTGCGGGTGCTGGGTCGCGAGCTCGGCGTCGACTTCCCGGTGGCGCAGATGACCGAGCGGCTGGGCCCGCCGCTGGAGCACCTCCTGGCCGACCACCTGCCGGCCGACGAGGTGGGTCCTGCGGGCGACCGGTTCCGGGCGCTCTACCCCGCGCACGCCATCGCCCCGGTGCCGACGCTGCCGGGCGCACGCGAGGCCATCGGGGCGGTGCGCAGGCACGCGGGGCGGGTCCTGGTCGTCACCGGCAAGTTCGCCCCCAACGCGCGGCTCCACCTCGACCACCTCGGCCTGGAGGTGGACCGCCTCGAGGGCTGGGTGTGGGGCACCGGCAAGGCCGACGTGCTGCGCGAGGAGGGTGCCGGCGTCTACGTCGGCGACCACGTCCACGACGTCGAGGGGGCACGCGCCGCCGGTGCCCTGAGCGTCTCGGTCCTCACCGGCGGTTGCGAGCGGGCCGAGCTCGTCGACGCCGGCACCGACGTCGTGCTCGACTCGCTGCACGAGTTCCCCGACTGGCTCGACGACCACCTCGCGGAGCGTCCCGCCTCGTGACCGGCTGGGACCGTCTCTGGGACGACCTGACCTCACGCCAGCCGCTGCCCGACCCGGTCGTGGTCCTGGCCGCCGGCGCGGTGGCGCTCGCCCTGGTCGTGTGGCCCGGCTCGTGGCCGCGGGTGCGGCTGCTGGTCACCGTCGTGCACGAGGCGGGCCACGCGCTCGTCGCGCTCCTCGTCGGCCGGCGCCTGCAGGGCATCCGGCTGCACTCCGACACCAGCGGGGTGACGGTGTCGCGCGGGCGGCCCACGGGACCGGGGATGGTCGTGATGCTGGCTGCCGGCTACCTCGCCCCCGCGGTCCTCGGTCTCGGTGCCGCACTGCTGCTCGCCGACGGGCGTGCGCTCCTGCTGCTCTGGTCGCTGTCGCTGCTCCTCCTGCTGGTGCTGCTCTGGATCCGCAACGGCTTCGGCCTGCTCGTGGTGGTGGTCGTGCTGGCCGGCACCGTCGCGGTCACCTGGTACGCCGATGCCCGCACCCAGTCCGCCCTCGCGCTCCTGCTCGCGTGGCTGCTGCTCCTCGCCGCGCCCCGCCCGCTGATCGAGCTGCTCGTCGGGGGAAGGGCCGGCCGCCGCGGCTCGGACCCCGACCAGCTGGCCCGGCTGACCCGGATCCCGTCGGTGCTCTGGACGCTGCTGCTGCTCGCGGCCAGCGTCAGCGGACTCGTCGTCGGGGTCTCGACCCTGGCCCCGGACCTGCTGGCGCGCTGACCGCGCCACGGATCCCGATGGCCGTCCCTGGCCCGGGCTGCTTATCCTTGCCCGGCTCCGGCAGACGCCGTGGCTACCGACCCCCGACCGAGGAACGAGTGCAGTGCCGACTGGCAAGGTGAAGTGGTACGACGCCGAGAAGGGCTTCGGCTTCCTGTCCCAGGAGTCCGGACCCGACGTCTACGTGCGCGCCGAGGCGCTGCCCGAGGGCACCACGGCGTTGAAGCCGGGGACGAAGGTCGAGTTCGGCATCGCCCAGGGCCGCCGCGGTGACCAGGCGCTGCAGGTGCGTGTCCTCGACGCCCCCGCCTCGGTCAGCCGCAACCGCGCCGAGGCCAAGCGGAAGTCCCCGGACGCGATGGTCACCATCGTCGAGGACGTCATCCGTCTCCTCGACGCGACCTCCGAGGCCTACCGGCACGGCCGTCACCCCGACAAGGCCGCGGGCCGTCAGACCGCCAAGGTCCTCCGCGCCCTGGCCGACGAGCTCGACTCCTAGCCCGACCTCCGAGAGGTCGCTCACGCACGGCCGACACGTCGCTCACGCACGGCCGAGAGGTCGCTCACGCACGCTCAGCTGGCGACCGGCACCGGCATCGAGCGTCGGCTGGCCAGCACGAAGACCGACCACGCGGTGAGCACGGCGAAGGCGACCCCGAGCCCGAGGCGCGGCGGGTCCAGGGGCAGGGCGATGCCCACGAAGCCGCCGATGACCCACGCCAGCTGCAGGGTGGTGTCCGAGCGCGCGAACGCCGATGCCTGGACGCCGGTCGGCACGTCGCGCTGGATCGTGGCGTCGAGGCAGAACTTCGCCAGCGACTGCGACAGCCCGGCCACCAGCCCGAGCAGGACGAGCGGCAGCACGCCGTAGAACACGGTGGCCACGATCGCCAGCGCCGCGTCGGCCAGCAGTGCCAGCACGACCGTCACCGACGGGTTGATGCGCCGCAGGAGCGAGGCGAGCGCGACACCGAGCCCGTTGCCGGCACCGGCGGCACCGACCACGAGGGCGATCAGCACCTCCGCCGAGAGCCCCGAGTCGGGTGGGTTCTCGCGCAGCAGGAACGCCATGAACATGAGCAGGAAGCCGCTCATCCACCGCGGTCCGCAGTTGGCCCGCAGCGCGAACGCGACCGCGTGCGGGATCCGGGTGCGTGGGCGCCGACCGGGACGCAGCAGGCTCTCGCCCATCAGCACCAGCTCGCCCTCGCCCACCGAGGAGTCGACCTTCTCCGGGAGCCGGATCGCGCAGATGGTGGCGACCACGAACAGCAGGAACGCGTAGCGCAGCGACCACTCGGACCCGGCGAGCGAGGCCAGACCCGCCAACGGTGCGGACACCGAGGCGCCCACGATGCCGGCCAGCGAGACCCGCCCGTTGGCCTTGACCAGCGTGAAGCCCTCGGGCAGCAGCCGGGGCACCGCGGCGGCGCGGGTCACGCCGTAGGCCTTGGAGGAGACGAGCACGCCGAGCGCGGCGGCGAAGAGCCACGGCGAGTCACCGGTGGCGATGGCGCCCGCCAGCGCCCAGGCCAGGAACGCGCGCAGCGCCATCGTCGCCCCGATCGCCCACCGACGCCCGTGGGAGAACCGGTCGAGGAACGGCCCGATCAGCGGCGCCACGATCGCGAACGGCAGCATCGTCAGGCCCAGGAACAGCGCGACCTGGCCCCGTGCCTCGCCCGACGGCACCTGGAAGAACAGGCTGCCGGCCAGCGAGATCGCCACGGCCGCGTCGCCCGCGGTGTTGAAGAAGTGCAGGTAGATCAGCCGGTTCAGCCCGGAGTCCTCGGCCCCCTGGGCCCCGGCGGCGCGGCGCGCCTGGACCCCGACGTACGCCGTCGCCCGGCCCGTCGCCCGGGCGACCCCGGCCGCCCCGCGGCCGGTCACCCTGGCGCCGGTCCCCAGCCCCCGTCCGACCGCCCTGGCCCGGCCGCCCGGCGTGGGGCCGGCTGCACCGTCGGAGGTCCCACCGGACCCGCCCGCCGCCCGGTCCGAGCCGCCCACCGACGTACGGCCGGGGCCGCCCACGGAGGACGCGGCACCCGGCTGGTCCTCGGGCGGCGTCGTCATGCGCCCCATCCTGCCTGGTGGCACCGAGCGGGTCGGGTGAGGGACACGGGCTGCAGGCCGGGACGGGTCCGATGCGCGGGGCGACCTGACACGACCACCGGGGAGGAGGCATGATTGCCCGCCGTGACGACCATCGCCCGTGCCAAGCCCGACCGTGCCACGGTCGCGGCCGTCGACGTCGCACGCGACGCCCTGGTCGCCGACGTGGACGACCCGCGTGACGTGGGCGAGCACCTCGGCCACGACGTCGAGGGCGAGCGCGTGGTCACCCACCGCTTCGCCTGCACCCGCAGGGGCTACGTCGGCTGGCACTGGTGCGTGACGCTGGTCCGCGCCCCCCGCCAGAAGCACGTGACCGTCGCCGAGACGGTGCTGCTGCCCGGCGACGAGGCCATCGTGGCCCCCGAGTGGGTGCCCTACCGCGAGCGCATCCGCCCCGGCGACCTGTCCCCGGGTGACCTGCTGCCGGTCGCCGACGACGACCCGCGCCTGGTCCCCACCTACTCCTTCGGCGACGACCCGCTCGACGCCGACGACAAGGCGCAGGTCCGCCAGGTCGCCAAGGACCTCGGCCTGGGTCGCTCCCGCACCCTCTCCCCGGAGGGCCGCGATCTCGCCGCCCAGCGCTGGTACGACGGTGACGGCGGCCCCTCGGCCCCGATCGCCCAGTCGGCGCCCGACCAGTGCACCTCCTGCGGGTTCCTCATGCGCATCGCCGGTCCGCTGGCCGAGACCTTCGGCGTCTGCGCCAACGGCGACGCCAACGACGACGGTCGCATCGTGTCGCTCGACCACGGCTGCGGGGCCCACTCCGAGGTCCGGCTGGCCAAGAAGCACGAGCC
>JAYYWX010000096.1:0-100541 GCA_036341255.1 Actinomycetota bacterium
ACCTGTCCGAGGGATCCATGGCCAAGCTCTACGCCACAGACGACGCCATCAGCGATACTGACTCCAGCGCGGCCATCGAGGCCAGCGCATAGGCACCGAGGAACACCTCAAAGCCCACCACCCAGCGGGGCACTGCCTGACCCAAGTATCTGCGACACGCATTTTTCAGATATCCACTCACCGCGTGTCGCTTCCACGCCTTTTCCACAGTCAGCGTTTCGATATCGCTCGACAACCGAAAAGAAAAGACCCCGCGCAGGTGCAACTGCCGGGGTCGTGGACGGAATCAGGTGCAACTGATGCCGACGGATCAAGCGTATGCGGATCAGCCGACCAGCGGCTCGAACGAGCAGCCGACAGGACAACCCCCGCTCTGTAACACGGGGGTTGTAAATGCCGACGCGTATGGCTGGGACTGGTCCCAAACCACGCACGATGCACGGGGGACTGACTCGACTGTCTCGGCCATCGCCGCTGACCTCGTGTCGACCCTTGGCGGCGCCATCGCTGTCCCGGGGAAGGGCTTGCAGGGCTGGCGCGACTCGCTGCAGGTTTTCGACATCGACGGCTACAAACTCGGCCAGGTCTACTTCGGCGGGGAACGCACCGACGTCCACGTCGTCAGCACATCCTCAGCAGCCCACAGCACCCGACGACTCATGGTTGGCATGTACGGCGCGAAGACCTCCCGGGTGGACACACGCGTCGACACGTTGCTCGCCTACGAGGACCTCGAGGGCCTTTTGCGCACTGCTGCAGGCCTCAAGGCACAACTGCGCTTCGTCCAGTCCGAGCAAGGTGGACAGTCGAAGGGACGCACGATGTACGTCGGGTCCCCAAAGTCGTCACTACAGATCCGGCTCTACGAGAAGTGGCTGGAATCGCCGGGGCAGTACGCCGAGGGAACCAACCGCGTTGAGGTGCAGCTGCGGCCCCCATCACGAGCAAAGGCCGCTGTCAGCGCCTGGTCGCCTGCAGACACCTTCTGCGCTTCCGAGTTAAGTCGGCGGGTTGCTGGTCTGCTCGGGACAGACGTCGCCCATCCCGCCACCCTGCAGAAGCAACGCGGAACACCAGACCTCGAGCGTGCCCTGCAGCCGATGAGCAACCAGTACCGACCGTCGGTGGAACGTTGGCTCAAGGCGACCGGCGGAGACATCGGCAAGGTGCTGGACTACCTCGTCGCCTCGTGACCGAACCCCACAGAAGCAGACGCTCGGGTTCATCCAGCGATACCTGCGCGCCGTAGGCTGACTCGCATGGGGGAAGTCCTACGCGCCGTTCCTGGTCTGTACTGGATGGCTCTCGTGTGGGTTGGCTTGGCGGTCTGGGCCGAGGACGTACGAGGCATCTACATCGCCGTCGCTTGCGCCGTCATCGCCACGATTCAACTCTTCCGGGCACCGTCACGGAGCGACGACCACACCATGTGACGCCCGCGATGAGCCGACCGCTCATCAGGCAGAGCAGTGTCGAGAGAACCGCCGATAAGCGACATTATGTCAACTTACGACGACGAGGGCCCCTCCTGGGCGTCCAGGTCACGCACCGCGTACCGCAGGTGCTCCCACTCCTCGTTCAGGATCGTCTGGAGCGAGTCGAGCACGCGACACGGATGGTCAGGAGCCCACGGGTTGGTGCTGGCGGCCTGCAGCTGGTCGTCGGTGAGGTCGGCCAGGAACTCGCGCACCATCGCGAGCCGCTCAGCGCGAACCTCGAGCACTCGGTCGAACGACGGTGCCGCCACGTCCACGCCGTTCACGACCAGCGACCCGCCGTCCTCCAGCAACCACGGGTCGTCGATCTCCATCCCGGAGACCCCGGACCCACGGATCACGATGTCGGTCATCCAGCAGCGCTCGAAGCGCGCGCCACTGAGGTTCTCGTCGACGAAGGTCCGCTTCTCCTCACCCATGGCAGCAGACAAGCACGGGCCGCCGACGGTCGGAAGACACTCGACTCCCCCGCGGTGATCCAGGTCACCCACACATATAGTTGCTATCGGCAACCACTGTGTCGTCTCATGGTCGGGTGCCCGCTCCTGCCTCACGCCCCCTCGCCGCCGTCGTCGCCCTGTGCGCGGGCGGCCTGGCCGCCTCGCTGACCCAGACGATGGTCATCCCGATCCAGGGCGAGCTGCCCCGACTGCTCGACAGCACGGCGGCGAACACCGCCTGGGTCGTCACCATCACCCTGCTGGCCGGCGCGGTGACGATGCCGGTCTCCGGGCGTCTGGCCGACATGCTCGGCAAGCAGCGCATCCTCGTGGCCAGCACGCTGCTCCTGGTCGTCGGCTCCGTGGTCTGCGCGCTGGCCGACTCCCTCGCGCCGATGCTGATCGGCCGCGCGCTCCAGGGCCTGGCGATGGGCTTCATCCCGGTCGGCATCGCGCTGCTCCGCGAGATCGTCCCGCCCCACCTGGCCGGGTCGTCGGTCGCGGCGATGAGCGCCACGCTGGGCGTGGGCGGCGCCATCGGCCTGCCGCTGTCGGCGTGGATCGTGCAGGTGGGCGACTGGCACCTGCTCTTCTGGGTCTCCGCCGCCGTGGCCCTGGTCGTCCTCGCCGGGATCGTGCTCCTGGTCCCCCACGTGCACGATGCTCACCCGGCCCGCTTCGACACCGTCGGCGCGATCGGACTCGCCACCGGGCTGGTGCTCTTCCTCGTCGGTCTCTCCAAGGCCAGCGCCTGGGGCTGGGGCTCGGGCCGCACCCTCGCCTTCATCGCCGCCGGCCTGGCGGTGCTGGTCGTCTGGGCCCTCGTCGAGCTGCGTACGGCGGAGCCACTGGTCGACCTGCGCAGCACGGCGCGCCTGCCCGTGCTGCTGACCAACCTGGCGGCAGTCGCGGTCGGGATGGGGATGATGGCGCAGGCGATCGTGGTGCCGCAGCTGCTCCAGCTCCCGGAGACGCTGGGCTACGGCCTGGGGCAGTCGCTCCTGGCCGCCGGCCTCTGGATGGCCCCCGGCGGACTGATGATGCTCTTCTTCGCCCCCGTCTCCAGCCGGCTGATGTCCTCCGTGGGCTCCAAGGCCACGTTGATGATCGGTGCCTCGGTGCTGGGCGGCGGCTACGTGCTGGCTCTGTTCCTCATGGGCTCGCCGTGGCAACTCGCGGCTGCGGCCGTGGTCATCTCGATCGGCGTGGGCATCGGCTACGCGGCGATGCCGTCGCTCGTGCTCGACGCCAGCCCGGCGCACGAGGCCGGCTCGGCCGTCGGCGTCAACGCGCTCGCCCGCTCACTCGGCACCACGCTGGCCTCGGCGCTGATGGGCACGGTCCTCACCAGCAGCACCGTCACCCTGGGCCTCGGCGACCGGGTCGCGATCGTCCCCAGCGAGGGCGCGTTCCAGGCCTGCTTCATCATCGGTGCCGCGGCTGCGCTGCTGGGTGTCGCGATCGCCGCGACGATCCCGCGCACCCGCCTGAGCAGCAACGTGTCGGCCCCGCTCACTCCTCGCGCGCAGGTGCAGGCGAGCGCCTGAGGGTCTCCCGGGTCGGCCACTTCTTCTCGATCTCGGCGTTGAGCTCTGCGCCCAGCAGCAGCGCCACGGCGCTCACGTAGAGCCACAGCACGACCGCGATCGGGGTGCCCAGGCGCTGGTAGACCTGGTCGTCCTGGCCGGCGAGCGCGAGGTAGGCACGCAGTCCCCCCGAGGCGGCGAACCACACCGCCATCGCCAGCACCGCCCCCGGCAGGTCGCGGTGCCACGGTGTCCGCCAGGGCACACCGAGGTGGTAGAGCGTGGCGAGCCCCGCGAGGACCAGCAGCCCCAGCGTCGGCCAGTAGAGGACGCTGAGCACCGACAGGCTCGCCTCGGCCACCGTCTCCGGCGCGACGAGCCGCACGATCCGCGGCCCGAGCACCAGCATCGGCAGCACCGCGACGGCACCCACCAGTCCCGCGACAGTCAGCCCCAGGGCCACGAGCCGGCGCCGCCAGCCGGGTCGCGGGGTGACGTCGTAGGCGATCGAGACCGTCTCGAGCGTCCGGTTGACCGCGCGCGAGCCCGTCCACAGGCTCAGCAGCAGCCCCACCGACACCACGTCCGCGCGCCCGTCCTCGACGACGGTGTGGGCGATGCCGGCGTACGCCTCGTAGGTGCGTTCGGAGAAGAACGTCCGCGGAAGCTCGAAGACCAGTCGGTCCAGCTCGTCGGCGCCCTCGGGGCCCAGCGCGTCCGCGACGAACCCCAACGAGCCCAGCACCACCAGGATGAGCGAGGGCAGCGAGATCAGGGTGAACAGCGCCGCCTCGGCGGCCAGGCCGGGCACCCGGTCCTGCAACGTGTCGCGCACCGTGCGGGTCGAGAGGTCGACCCCGGTCCGCACCCACGAGGGACTCCGTTCGAGGGTGGACTCCGTCACCGCCCGCGCGCCGTCACGCGCCGACTCCACGCGTGTCCTCACCCGCGATGCCACTCCCACCACTCCGAGGCTACGGCGCGCAGGTGCGGAGCGGGCCACGGTCCCACGGGTCTACGTGGGAGGCACGAGCTCGACGGTACTGCCGATACGGTGGGCGGCATGCCCGTCGCGACGCCCCACCTGCGCGTCGACCTGGGCCGCTTGCGCCGCAACGTACGCCGGGTGGCCGACCAGGCCGCGGCCGCGCAGATCGCGCTGCGACCGCATGCCAAGACCCACAAGAGCCTGGAGATCGCCCGCCTCCAGCTGGCCATGGGGGCCCGCGGGCTGACCGTCGCCACGGTCGGCGAGGCCGAGGCGTTCGTGCGTGGCGGCTGCACCGACGTGTTCATCGCCTACCCGCTGTGGGTCGACGACGCCCGGGCCGAGCGGCTGCGCGACCTGACAGAGCAGGCCCGGGTGGCCATCGGCGTGGACTCGGTCTACTCCGCGGCCAACCTGGGACGCCGCCTGGGTGGCACCGGCGTCGAGGTGCTGGTCGAGGTCGACTCCGGCCACCACCGCACCGGCGTCCGCCCCAAGGAGGCCGGTGAGGTCGCCCGCGCCGCCGCCCGCGTCGGCCTGCCGGTCCGCGGTGTCTTCACCTTCCCCGGTCACGGCTACTCCCCCGGCGCCGCCGAGGACGTGGTGGCTGCCGAGGCCGCCGCGCTGCGCCGCGCCCGCGACTCGGTCCTGAGCGAGGGCCTCGAGGTCCGGGTCGTCTCCGGTGGCTCCACCCCGACGCTCGCGGCGAGCCTGGGCGGTGCGGGCGCCAGCGGCGATGCCGAGGGTGTCGGCGGGATCACCGAGCTCCGCCCCGGGGTCTACGTCTTCGGCGACGCGCAGCAGTGGGAGCTCGGCACCACCGAGCCCGACGACATCGCCCTCACCGCTCGGGCGACCGTCGTCAGCCACGCGGGAGGCCGGGTCGTGCTGGACGCGGGCTCGAAGGTCCTGGGCGCCGACCGCGCGGCGTACGCGACGGGGTACGGGCGCATCCTGGACCGCCCCAAGGCGCGCATCGTCTCCCTCTCGGAGCACCACGCGGTGGTCGAGTGGCCCGGTCGGCGTCCGCGGCTGGGCACCCAGGTCGACGTGGTCCCCAACCACGTGTGCGCGGCCGTCAACCTCGCCGACTCGATCTGGGTCGAGGAGGCCGGTCGGCTGCGCCGTTGGCCGGTCGCGGCCCGTGGACTGAACTCCTAGGTCGCTCGCCTACGATCGGCGCCATGCTGACCCGACCCCTCGCCACCGTGGCCGTCCTGGCCGCCCTGGGCTCCCTCGCCGCGTGCGGCTCCGAGGACGACTCCGCCACCGACGACCCGACCACCGCGGCGACGACCGAGGGTGACAGCGGCTCCTTCGAGCCCGCCGCCGAGGGCGAGTGTGCCTACCCCTCCGACGGCAACCCGGCGGTCGAGGGCGTCGAGGCGCCGTCGCCCGACCCGGCGGTCGAGGGCGAGGTCGAGGTCAGCATCACCACCAACGTCGGGGACATCGACGCCGTGCTCGACGCCGACACGACCCCCTGCACGGTCAACTCGTTCGTGTCGCTGGCCGAGCAGGGCTACTTCGACGGCACCGAGTGCCACCGCCTGACGATCGCGCCCAGCACGATCTTCGTGCTGCAGTGCGGCGACCCGACGGCCACCGGCACGGGCGGACCGGGCTACACGATCCCCGACGAGCTCAGCGGTGAGGAGACCTATCCCGCCGGCACGCTCGCGATGGCCAAGACGCCCTACCCCGACTCCGGCGGCTCGCAGTTCTTCATGGTCTACGAGGACACCCCGCTGCCGCCGAACTACACCGTCTTCGGCACCGTCGACCCCGAGGGCATCGAGGTGCTGCGCGAGATCGCCGAGAAGGGCACCGCCAACGGCGGCCCGGACGGCCCTCCGACCGAGACCGTGGAGCTGGAGTCGGTCACCGCCGGCTGAGGCCGACCCCGCTCAGCTCGACCGAGGCGTCCCAGCAGGCCCGCGCCAGACCCGGGTCGGCCGCCGCTGCGCTGCGCCCGACCATCGTCGGCCAGCCCATGAACTCCCCCGGGCCGTGCGGACCGATGTAGGAGTTGCCGGGCACGTCCATGGTGGCCGCGTACAGCGTCGGCAGTGCGCCGCGCCAGACCGGCATGCCGACCAGCTGGTGACCCCAGGACCCGAGCCAGCTGAAGAACCCGTGACCGCTGCTGGCGGTGATCGCGGTGGCCGTCGAGCCCGGGTGCGCCCCGGTCACGCGCAGCGTCGACCCGCCCTCGGTCAGGCGGCGCTGCAGCTCGAGCATGAAGAGCATGTTGGCCAGCTTGGAGGCGGCGTATGCGGCGTAGGGCTTGTAGGTGCGGCGCTGCCAGCCAAGGTCGGTGACGTCGAGCTCGCCGTGACGGTGGGAGTTCGACGACACCACGACGACCCGGTCACCGATGCGCGACAGCATCCGCAGCGCCAGGGCGTGGTGGCCGAGGTGGTTGGTCGCCAGGTGCAGCTCGACCCCGTCGACCGACGTGCCCTGCGCGACACCGAGGATGCCGGCGTTGTTGACGAGCACGTCCACGTCGCCGATGCGGTCGGCGAAGGCCTCGACCGAGGACAGGTCCGACACGTCCAGCTCCTCGACCACGGCGCGCCCCGGCCCCGTCATCTGCGCGGCCGCAGCCGCGCCCTTCTCCACGTTGCGTACGCCGAGGACGACCTCGGCCCCCCGGTGCACCAGCACACGGGCGGTGAGCAGCCCGATGCCGCTGGTCGCTCCGGTCACCACGAAGCGGCGTCCGCGCTGGTCGGGCACCGCGGTCCAGGGAGCGGTGGTCACAGGTGCCTGCTCACGCCGACGGGTCCGGCTCGGGCGCGATCGAGTCGTCGGCGTCCGCGTCGGTCGACAGGTCACCGGTGCGGTAGGCCACCTGGTCGCCCAGCGTGACCGTGCGACCGACCGTGCACAGCCGCTCCTCGATCTGGCGGACCGCACGCGGCAAGGCCTCGCGCGCCGCGTCGCCGCCCTCGCCCTCGGGGAAGGTCACGTCGAAGGTCACGGTCAGCCCCGTGAGGTGGTTGCCGCCCTCGTCCCGGACCTTGTGGCCCTCGGCGTGCGCCGCGAAGGAGGCGAAGGGGGCCCGCTTGCCGGTGAGGTAGTCGAGGTCGATCGCCCCGCAACCGGCGAGTGCGGCCAGCAGCAGCTCCACGGGGGTGAAGTCGGGGTCCTCGCCCCCGCCGATGGGCAGCACTCCCCCGCGGCCGTTGGTGGCCTTGTAGCGGTGCTCCCCGATCCGGACCATGTCGATCGCGCGCAGCGTGTCGTCGTCAGCCATGGGAGCAGCCTGCCAGAGCGGGGTCACCCCGCCGCGACTTGATCCCGGGCGGCGTACCCGGCACGGTAGAGGATTCACCCGTACGCGAGACGGAAGGCGAGCCATGCTCACCCTCACCCAGAACGCCACGCTCATCGTCAAGGAGATCGCCGACCAGTCCGGCGGCACCGAGGGCTCCGGCCTGCGGATCACCGCCGAGCCCGGTCCCGAGGCCGGCCTGTCGGTGACCACCGCCGAGACCGCCGAGCCCGGCGACGCGGTCCTCGAGCAGGACGGCGCCACGGTCTACCTCGACCAGGACGCCGCCACCATGCTCGACGACAAGGTGCTCGACGCCGCGGTCGACGAGTCCGGGCGCGTCGAGTTCGCGCTCGGCGTCCAGGGCTGACCCAGCCCGCACCGCCGCTGCCGCAGGGCAGCACCGCAGGACCTCCGGCCGACCGGGCCGAGGGGCCTGGTGGATCCCCTGGCAGGATCGGGAGCCATGAGCACCCGCACCCGCGAGATCCACCTGGCCCGCCGCCCGGTCGGCCGACCTGTTCCCGAGGACTTCTCCCTCTCCGAGGTCGAGCTGCCCGCCCCGGGCCCGGGTCAGGTCCTGGTCCGCAACACCGTGCTGTCGGTCGACCCCTACATGCGCGGTCGGATGAACGACACCGAGTCCTACGTCGAGCCCTACGCGCTCGGCGCGCCCATGGAGGGCGGGGCGGTCGGCGAGGTCGTGGCCAGCGAGGACGCCTCGCTGGCAGTGGGCGACGTCGTCACCCACATGGCCGGCTGGCGTGAGCACGCCCTCCTCGACGCCAGCGAGGCCCGACGGGTCGATGCGAGCCGGGTCCCGGCGTCGGCGTACCTCTCGGTGCTGGGGATGCCGGGGCTGACCGCCTACGTCGGGCTGACACGCATCGGCCGGCTGGCCGAGGGCGAGGTCGTGCACGTCTCCGGCGCGGCCGGTGCCGTCGGGTCCCTGGTGGGGCAGATGGCGAAGCTGCTCGGCGCCTCGCACGTCACCGGCTCGGCCGGATCCGCGGAGAAGGTCGCCTGGCTGACCGACGAGCTCGGCTTCGACGCCGCCTACGACTACCGCGACGGCGACCTGGTCGGACAGCTCGGGACCGCGCTCGGTGAGCGTCGCATCGACGTCTACTTCGACAACGTCGGCGGCGACCACCTCGAGGCCGCCATCGAGCACATGGCCGACTTCGGCCGGATCGCCGCCTGCGGCGCCATCGCGACGTACGACGCCACCGAGCCGCCCCCGGGGCCGCGCAACCTCACCCGCGTCGTCCAGCGCCGCCTGAGCATGACCGGCTTCATCGTCTCCGACCACCGCGACGCGGCCTCGGAGTTCTACCGCACCGTCGGCGGCTGGCTGGCGGAGGGCAGGCTGGTCGCCCGCGAGACCTACGTCGACGGACTGGACCGGGCCGTGGAGGCGTTCCTCGGTCTCGGGACCGGCGGCAACACCGGCAAGATGCTCGTGCGGCTCTGACCCCCCGAGGGGGCCCGCGCCGCACGCGTGCTGCCGGTGGGGCCTCAGCAGCCCCGGCAGGCCGGGCCGCCCCGACCACTGTCGAGGTCGACGAAGTAGTACTTGCGACCCACGACGACCGAGTCCTGCTCCTCGCTGGCGACGTTGAGCTTGCCGCCGTTGCGACGCAGGCGCAGGTTGAACAGCACCTCGTCGTTGCTGGCGGAGTTCTCGTAGGCCTCCTGCACCTCGGCGACGGACTTGGCGTTCCAGACGTTGGTCCACTGCGAGGCGCCGCCCATGACGTTCAGGCTGCCGCTGCGGGCCCGGGGGCCGATGCGGGTGCTGAACGGGACGTAGGACAGCGTGCCGTCGGGAGCCTTGAGGACCGCGCGGAGGTTGAGCATCTTGCCGCGCTGCGCCGAGATGCCGTAGCGCCGGCCGACCTTGACCCACTCACCGCCGCGCAGCTGCTCGACGGAGCCGAGACGCAGCTGGTCGGTGTTGTCGTCCACCGCACCGTCGGTGGTGATCGACTCGATCCGCACGTCGGGCAGGTTCGACAGCACGTAGACGGTGTCGGCGAGGTCCCACGACGAGGCGAAGGTGATGTCGTAGTTGGACACGTAGCGGTCGGCCCACGACAGCTCGAACGGCGCGCCCGCCTCGTCGGTGCCGGTGATGGTCCAGGAGAGGTCCTCGCCACCGGGGATGATCGCGTCGAGGACGCGGTCGTGGTTGGCGATCTGCTGGCCGAAGGTCACGTCGGCGGAGTACGGCGTGTAGTAGATGTCCGAGGAGCCGGTCCTGGCGCGGTCCTCGTAGGTCACCGTCGAGGTGATGGTCGCCGCGTCCGGGAGGTCGCCGAAGGCTCCGCTGATGCCCGTGAGGCGGTCCTCGTCGATCGTGCCCGTGGCCGGCGAGATGTTGGCGACCTTGAACGGCGCCCCCAGCGAGTCGGGCTGGACGTAGAGCGCGTCGGCCGGGTGCAGGCCCAGGGTGGTGCCGCCCAGGAAGGAGAACGGGTGGCCGAAGCCGACCACGCGGCCGTCGCAGACCGAGGTCACGGTGCCGACACCGGCGTACGTCACGTCGCCGTAGGAGATCGAGGCGGCGATGTTGCCACCGGCGACCACGGTCTCCGGGGCGGCCTCGCGGGCACCGGTGCGACCGATGCGGCCGCTGGCGAGCGCACCGGAGGCGAAGTAGCCCTTGTCGTGCTTGGTGGCGTAGCGGTGGGCCTTGTCCAGGCGGGCCTGGGAGACGCCCGTGACGCCCATGGGCACCGGCAGGGCGGTGAAGCCCTGGGCCGCCTGCGAGCGGCTGACGTCGCTGCGACGGGCGATGGCGCGCGCCGTCCTGCCGTCGACCTCGACCTCCTGCTTCGCGCCCGGGGCGCGGCGAGCGGCGAGGTAGTCGTCCATCTCGGAGAACGGGGTCACACCGGCGATCGGCGAGGGGCCCCAGCTCAGGCCGTAGGCGACGGCGCCGAGCAGCTGGCCGTCGACGTAGACGGGCGAGCCCGACATGCCCTGCCAGATGCCGCCGGCGCGCTCCAGCGCGGGGCTCTCGAGCTCGACCATGATCATGTCGAGGCCGACCGCGATCCCGTCGTCGAGGACCCCGATGACCTCTCCGGTGAACTCCTCGGGGGTGGTGCCGGACTCGACGGTCAGACCGGTCACGGCGTCGCCGCGCTCGAGCTGCGCGACGTCGTACGGCGCCGCGCAGTCGGGTGCCGGCTCGGCGGAGCTGGCCGCGCCCCCGGTCACGGCGAGCGTGCCGAGCGACAGGCCGATGGCCATGGTGGCGGCAAAGGTGGCAGGTAGGGCCCGAGCCCGGCCCGCCTGGATCGAACGCGTCATCGCGCGGTGTCCTCCCTAGACGTGCGGGCACGGAGTGCGCCCGCTGCTCATGGTGACGTGTCCGGGGCCACTTTGGTTGCCGGACACGAGCACAGATGTCTGGACAGGTTGGTGACGGTGGCCGTCCGGTGCCTGGACGAGCCCCGTCCGGTGGCTGCCCGGGCTCGGCCGACCGTGTGCAGGGGGGTGTGTCGGGCGGACGTAGGGTCGCTGCGTGCCCGAGCTCTCCGAGTCCCCCAGCCAGCCGCTCCGTGGTCTCCAGCGCAGCGAAGCGACCGCCCGCGCGGACCTCCTCGTCGTCGACTCCTACGACGTCACCCTCGACCTCGCGAGCTCGGAGGAGACCTTCGGCTCGTTGACCCGGATCGGGCTGACCTCGCACGCGGGCAGCACCTTCCTCGACCTCAAGCCGGCCTCGGTCCGCTCGATCACCCTCGACGGGCGGGCGCTGGACGTGGACCTGCTCCGCGACGGCAGGCTGCCCCTGGAGCTCACCGCCGGACGCCACGACCTCGTCGTCGACGCCGTGATGCGCTTCCGCAACGACGGCGAAGGGCTGCACCGCTCGGTCGACCCGGCCGACGGGCGGCACTACGTCTACGGCATGTCCTTCATGGACGCAGCGCCGAGCATCTTCGCCTGCTTCGACCAGCCCGACCTCAAGGCGCCCTACACCTTCCACGTCCGCGCGCCGCACGACTGGGTCGTGGTCGGCAACGCGCCGGCGAGCAACCCCGAGCCGGGCGTGTGGGAGCTGGAGCCGACCCAGCCGCTGTCGACGTACTTCGTCACCCTTGTCGCCGGTCCCTACCACCTCGTCCGCGACGAGCACGACGGCATCGCGCTGGGCCTGTCGGCCCGGCAGAGCATCGCCGCCGACCTCGAGCGCGACGCCGACGAGCTGCTGACGATGACCAAGCAGTGCTTCGACGAGTTCCACCGGCTCTTCGACATCCGCTACCCGTTCGGCGACTACCACCAGGCCTTCGTGCCGGAGTTCAACGCCGGCGCGATGGAGAACCCCGGTTGCGTGACCTTCCGCGACCCGCTGGTCTTCACCAGCAAGGTGACCCGCGGAGTGCGCATCCAGCGGGCGACCACGGTGGCGCACGAGATGGCGCACCAGTGGTTCGGCAACATCACCACCCCGCGCTGGTGGGACGACCTGTGGCTCAACGAGTCCTTCGCCGAGTACATGGGCGTGCGGGTCACCGCCGCCGTCACCGAGTACGACGACGCATGGGTGCAGAACTCCTTCGCCCGGCGCCAGTGGGGACTGGTCGCCGACCAGCGGCCCAGCACCCACTCGGTGGCCGGCAACGGCGAGGAGGACGCGCTGGCGGCACTGCAGAACTTCGACGGCATCTCCTACGCCAAGGGCTCGAGCATCCTGAAGCAGCTGGCGGCCCGGCTCGGCGACGATGTCTTCCTCGAGGGCGTGCGCGACCACCTCACCAGGCACCGCTTCGGGAACGCGACCATGCACGACCTCTTCGGCTCCTGGACCCGTGCGGGCGCCGGAGGCTTCGACTCGTTCTCCCGCGAGTGGCTGGTCACCGCCGGGCCGGACCGGCTCGCGCTGGACCGCGCGGCGGGAGAGCTGGTGCGCACTCCCCCGGCCGACCACCCCGCCGACCGCAGCCACTCCCTGCGACTGGCGGTGGCGCCCCCGGGCGGCACCTGGTCGCCCGTCGACGTCGAGGTGACCGGCGAGCGGACGGCCGTGGACGTGCCCGAGGGCCATGCCGCGCTGGTCGACCCCTGGGAGGACACGTGGGCCTCCTGCCTCGCTGACGACACCACCCTGGCCCTGCTGCCGGACCTCGTCACCCGCACCGAGGACCCGATGCTCCGCGCGGGCATCTGGAACTCCGTGCGCTCGGGCTTCCACCACGCCGAGGTCGACCCGGACGCGGTGGTGGACCTCGCCGAGGGCTGGCTGCCGGTCGAGACGCAGGACGCGGGGCTGACCTACACCACCCCGTGGCTGCTGCGCTCGGCGGTGTCGCTGAGCAGCGACCCCGAGGCGGCCGCAGCGCGGCTGCACGCGGTCGCACTGTCCGCCGCGCACGCCCATGAGCCCGGCTCCACGCTGCAGCTCGGCACGATGCAGACGGCTGTCGCCACGGCCGCCGACGAGCAGCTCCTGCGCGGCTGGCTGACCGGTCGTGACCTCCCCGACGGCGTGGACGTGGACCTCGAGCTGCGGTGGCGTCTCTGGGTCCGACTGGCGGTGCTCGGGGTGACCGACCGGGCCGAGCTGGACGCGGCCCTCGACGAGGAGCCGACCGCGGTGTCGCGTGTCGAGCACACGCGCGCGGTGGTGTCGCTGCCGACGGTCGAGGCCAAGGAGTTCGCCTTCGAGCGGTTCACCGGCGCGGTCTCGGTGGCCAACTACGAGCTGCGAGCGGCCGGCCTCGGGATGTGGCGCGAGGGCCAGGAGGGGCTGCTGGCGCCGTACGTCGAGCGGTACGCCGTCGAGCTGCCGACCGCGGCGCGCGTGCACTCGGGGTGGGTGCAGGCCGACGTCGCCGAGGACTTCTTCCCGGCGTGCATGGTCTCCGACGAGGCGATGGCGCTGCTCGCGCCGCTGCGCACGAGCAAGGAGCTGCCGGCGCCGGTGCGTCGCCGGGTCACCGACGCCGTCGACGAGCTCGAGCGCCGTCGGGCCGTGATCGCGCGCTACGGCCGAGGCTGAACCGTGCGCCGTCCGGGACCGACCGTCCGCACCCGCGTCGTCGAGCACCTCGGCGACGGTGGCGAGCGACGGCACGAGGACCGGCTCGTCGGCGAGGAGCCGTTGGAGATCCGCCTGGCCTGGCCCGGCACGGCGGCACGGCGGGTGTGGGTCACGATGCGCACGCCGGGGCACGACTTCGAGCTCGCCACCGGGTGGGTGCGGCACGAGGGGCTCGTCGGGGACGGACCGGGTGCTGTCGCGGGGGTCGGCTACTGCACCGACGTGTCGCTGTCGGAGGAGGAGCGCTACAACGTCGTGACCGTGACGCTGGCCGCTCCCCCGCTGCGTGACCCCGGCCACCGGCACGACGCGGCGTCGGCGGGCTCCTCGGCCTGCGGTGTCTGCGGGTCCGACTCGCTGGCCGACGCCCTCGCGGTCTCCTCGGCGACCCGCTGGGACGGCCCGCTGCCGACGCCCCAGGTCGTGCGTGGCCTTCCGGACGCCATGCGCGCCGCGCAGCAGGTCTTCGACCGCACCGGCGGCGCCCACGCTGCTGCGCTGGCCACCGCCGACGGCGAGGTGATCGTCGTCCGCGAGGACGTGGGGCGCCACAACGCCGTCGACAAGGTGACCGGGGCCCGGGTCCTGGCCGGGCTGTCCCCCGCCGAGGCGTGCCTGGTGGTCAGCGGCCGCGCCGGCTTCGAGCTGGTGCAGAAGGCGGTCGCCGCCGGCATCGGGTCGCTCGTCGCCGTCGGCGCCCCGACGTCGCTGTCGGTACGACTCGCGACCGAGCACGGGCTCGCGCTCTACGCGTTCACCCGGCCCGGCCGGGTCGTGGCGTACTCCGGGTAGCGGTCAGCGCCGGGTCAGCCGGCTGATGAGACCGCGCACTCCCCGGCCGACGGCGGCGTCCGTGGACGTGCCCCCGGCGGGTCGGGCGCCGACCCCGACGGTACGACCACCACGACGACCACCCATGACGCTGGACAGCAGGCTTCGAAGCATCGAGTCGTTCCTCCCTCTCCGGACCCGCCCGGTGCGGGCCTCCCGGTCACCGTGCCCGTGAGGGCCCGGGCCGATGTCACCCGGTCGGGCGAGCGGCCGCAGCCCTCCGCGGGCACTGTCGCCGGACCGCTACTGTCCGTCCGTGCCCCGTCGTCTGCGTCCCCTCGTCGGTCTCCATGTCGCGCTCCTCGCCGTCGGCGGCCTGGTGCTCCTGCTCGAGCCCCCGGCCAAGGGGTGGGCGGTCTTCGCCCTCTTGGTGTCGTACGCCGCTGGGCTGCTCTGGGCCACGCAGCACTCGGGCCGACGTGAGCTGGTCGAGCTCGCGGGGTTCCTGCTGCTCGTCTCGCTGTTCCAGGTGCTGCCCGACTGGGTGCTGGCCGAGGTGATCGGCACGCTGCGCTTCCCTGACACCGGTGGTCCGCGCGTCGACGACACGATCTCGCTGTCCATGGCGCTGATGTGGGTGCCGCCGCTGTTCATGGCGTTGGCCCTCGCCGGGCTGCGACCGGCACGCTCCGGCCTCTTCGCCGGCGCGATCTTCGTGGGTGCCGAGATCCTCGCGCCCGTGCTCGAGCTGTGGGAGCCGATCGGCGACACGACCCGGGTGCTGGGTGTGGCGGTCTACGTGCTTCCGCCGGAGGTCGCGCTGGGCTGGGCGGCTGCCGTCGCGTTCACCGCGACCCGCCGCCGGTCCTGGGGTCTGCGGGTCGCTGCCGCGCTGGCCGTCTCGACGTTCTACCTGGGTGCGCTCGTGCTGTCCTACTTCGTCGTCGACGTCGCGACGTGGCGGGTGACCTGGTGAGGTGACCCACCGGTAGCGCCCATAGTTGACGCCTATGACTTGTCCCTGACCCTGCCCGACGTAACGGACCCCGGCAGATGAGGAACCTGTACCGGGCTCGCAGTCTCATAATGGACGTGGCGTCACCGCTGCGGAGAGCGCAACTTGCAACTGTTTGACTTGCACTCGGACTCTTCGCTGTCTTTGCGCTGGCGCCGGTACCTGGGGGCAGGACGCCGAGTTGCTGCGTGTACGTCAGCTCTAGAGCTCTAGGCCTACACCCTGTCGCGGCGTCCATTCCCATCAGGTGCGCAGGACCCGATACCGGACCCCGACCCACCGGCTCGCCTCGACCAGAATCGGTTCTTGCTTCCCGCAGCAGTAGCGGAAACATAGAGTTCTGCCATGGCGAGCACTGACTGTGGCTACTGCGGACGATTAGTGCACATGCGGCCGCTGACCGCATGGCGCAGGGTTCCGGGAGAATTCGCTCGCGCCATCAACGAGGCTGCTTATGCCTGCCCCAACTGCTATCGGGTCAACGTCGCGTACGAATACGACGACGCCTCTGTTGAAGCCGTACTGGCCGACGATATTGCCGATACTTACCGCTGGGGCCCACATGTTCAGTGGCTACCGAAGATTGGTGAGCGTATTCCGTTCCCCGACGTGCCTTCACACATCGCAGACGCTGCTACCGAGGCCACCTTCTGCTTGAGCATGGACGCGCACCGCGCAGCAGGAGCTCTAGCTCGTGCGGTCATCGAAGCAACCTGCAAGGATAAGGGCGCCAACGGCAAGGATCTATCCCAACGTATCGAGGCACTAGCGAATGCCGAACACGTTCGGACGCACACCAAGGAGCAGGCGCACGAGGTTCGCCATTTCGGCAATGACATGGCGCATGGCGACTTTGCAGAGCCAGTGGGCAAAGCCGAAGCCCAGGAGGTAATCGGCCTGATGGTCGAAATCCTCGACGAGGTCTACCAGTCGCCCGCCCGCCTCGCGCGCAGGAGGGCGGCGCGCCAACAGGCTGACTGACGTCGCGATGCGAGGTATGTATCGCCAGATCACCTGTGTGCGAGGTAGCTGCCCTCTGTGAGGCGATCCCGCCTCATCGGCGGATGGTGACGCTCGGCCTACACCGGCTCGTCGGGCAGGTCGGCGAAGGCCTGCTTGGTGTCGCGGTACCAGCCCAACGCCTTGCGCGGTCGACGCCACCGAGCCTTCATCTCGTCCCGAGCGGGCTGGTGGGATGCGTCCCCGGCCTTCTCGGCCTCCTTGAGGTGGCGGTCCTGGGCGTTGATCACGTCGTCGGCGCTCTCGCCGCGGTGGGCGAGGTCGCAGGGACCGCCGAGCTGTCGGCAGGTCATCGTCTTCACGGGGTCTCCTCGGGGGTTCCGGGTGCGTTCACGCTATTGACGCAGCCGCGCACGCGAGTGTGACCGCTCGTGTCGAGTCGTGGGGGGGGGGGGGGGGGCGGGCCCGCCCCCCCGCCCGCCCCCCCCCCCCCCCGACTCCCCGAACCGGCGGCTCAGGCCTTGGCGTCGGCCCCGTCCCGCCGCACCACGCTCGCCAGGGTGTCGGGCTCCGCCCGGAAGACCAACCCGGTGACCACGCCCCCGGCGACGGTGAAGTCGAAGGCGACCGCGGCGGCACCGCGGTGGAACCAGGCGTACCCCGGGCGACCCCCGCAGAGCACCGGCAGCGCAGCGTGGGCGGACCCGTCGAAGAAGTCCGCGACCGCGCTGCGCCCGACGATCCGCTCCGGCGTGCCGGCGAGCACGGCGGCGTCGTCGGCCGTGACGACGACGTCCGGGGCGAGGAGCGCCAGCAACCGGTCGAACTCGCCACCCCGGGCGGCGGCCATGAAGGCGTCCACGACCTCCCAGTCGGCCAGTGACGTGTCCACCGCTGGCGGCCGCAGCTTGGCGCGCGCCCGGGACGCGAGCTTGCGAGCCGCGGCAGGGGTGGTGTCGAGGACCTCGGCGATCGCCGGGAACTCGATCGCGAAGCTGTCGTGCAGCACGAACGCCACCCGCTCATGCGGAGAGAGCCGGTCGAGCACCAACGCGAGCGCAGCCCCCACCTCACCGGTGAGCACCACCTCGTCGGCGGGGTCGAGCGAGTCGGCCGGATTCTCGGGGAGGGTGCTGGTGTCGTCGACGAGCACCGGGCGGCGTACCCGCAGTCGGTCGAGGCACAGCCGGCTCGTCACCGTGGTGAGCCAGGCGGGGAGGTTGTCGATCTGCGCGTCGGTGCCGTGCCAGCGCAGCCATGCCTGCTGCACCACGTCCTCGGCCTCGGTGCCGTCGGCGAGGACCCGGGCGGCCAGGGCCAGCAGACGGGGACGCTCGGCCTCGAACACGTCGGTCGTCACGTCTCCCGTTCCTCCTGGTGGCTCCACACGGCGACGCGGCGATGAGTCCGAGCCGCCGCGGCGGTCACACCCTAGGCCCGTCGTCCGTCGAAGGGGCGGCGGGACCTGCCAGGATCGTCCCGTCGCCGTCGACTCCCTGCCGGAAGTGAGCACCTGTGACCCAGCACCCCGCCGACAGCCACGACCTGATCCGCGTCGTCGGCGCCCGGGAGAACAACCTCAAGGACGTCAGCGTCGACCTTCCCAAGCGCCGGCTGACGGTGTTCACCGGCGTCTCCGGGTCGGGGAAGAGCTCGCTGGTCTTCGGCACGGTCGCCGCGGAGAGCCAGCGGCTGATCAACGAGACCTACAGCTCCTTCGTGCAGGGCTTCATGCCCAGCCTGGCGCGGCCCGACGTCGACGTGCTGGAGGGGCTGACGACCGCGATCATCGTCGACCAGGAGCGGATGGGCGCCAACCCGCGCTCCACGGTCGGCACGGCGACCGACGCTCACGCGATGCTGCGCATCCTCTACAGCCGCATCGGCGACCCCTACGTCGGTCCCCCGACGGCGTACTCCTTCAACGTCCCGACCCGCAAGGCCGGCGGCGTGATGACCACCGAGAAGGGCGGCCGGGTCGAGAAGAGGGTCGTGAAGCAGGAGGTCTACCTCGGCGGCATGTGCCCGCGCTGCGACGGCACCGGCTCGGTCAAGGACATCGACCTCACCGCGTTGTACGACGAGGAGAAGTCGCTCGCCGAGGGTGCGCTGACGGTCCCGGGCTACTCCATGGACGGGTGGTACGGCCGTCTCTTCGCCGGCATGGGGTTGCCGATGGACAAGCCGATCAAGAAGTTCACGAAGAAGCAGCTCGACACGATGCTCTGGTCGGAGCCGACCAAGATCAAGGTAGAGGGGGTCAACCTGACCTTCGATGGGATCATCCCGAAGATCCAGAAGTCGATGCTGTCCAAGGACCCCGAGGCGATGCAGCCCCACGTACGCCGCTTCGTGGACCGCGCGGTGACCTTCCAGACCTGCCCCGACTGCGAGGGCACCCGGCTGACCGAGGCCGCGCGCGGGTCCCGCATCGCGGGAAGGTCGATCGCCGACCTGTGCGAGATGCAGATCTCCGACCTCGCGGAGTGGGTGAAGGGCCTCGACGAGCCGTCGGTGGCTCCGCTGCTGACGGCGCTGGGCGAGGTGCTCGACTCGTTCGTGCAGATCGGCCTGGGCTACCTCTCGCTCGACCGCCCCAGCGGCACCCTGTCCGGCGGAGAGTCCCAGCGCACCAAGATGATCCGCCACCTCGGGTCGTCGCTGACCGACGTCACCTATGTCTTCGACGAGCCCACGATCGGGCTGCACCCCCACGACATCGAGCAGATGAACCAGCTGCTGATCCAGCTGCGCGACAAGGGCAACACCGTGCTCGTCGTCGAGCACAAGCCGGAGACGATCGCCATCGCCGACCACGTCGTCGACCTGGGGCCGCGCGCGGGGTCGGCCGGTGGCGAGGTGGTCTACGAGGGCGACGTCGAGGGACTGCGCACGAGCGGCACCCTGACCGGCACCCACCTCGACGACCGGGCCCGTCTCAAGGAGACCTTGCGCGAGCCGTCGGGGGCGATCGAGGTCCGTGGCGCCTCCACCCACAACCTGCGCGGGGTCGACGTGGACGTGCCGCTGGGGGTGCTGTGCGTGGTCACCGGCGTCGCGGGCTCCGGCAAGAGCTCGCTGGTGCACGGCTCGCTGGCCGGCCGCGACGAGGTGGTGGTCATCGACCAGGGCGCGATCAAGGGTTCGCGGCGCAGCAACCCGGCGACGTACACCGGTCTGCTGGAGCCGATCCGCAAGGCGTTCGCGAAGGCCAACGGTGTGAAGCCGGGGCTGTTCAGCGCCAACTCCGAGGGCGCGTGCAGCACCTGCAACGGCGCCGGCGTGATCCTCACCGAGCTCGGTGTGATGGCGACGGTCGAGTCACCGTGCGAGGAGTGCGACGGCCGGCGGTTCCGCGCCGAGGTGCTCGAGCACACCCTCGGCGGCAAGGACATCGCCGAGGTGCACGAGATGTCGGTGGCGCAGGCCCACGAGCACTTCTCCGACGGTGAGGCGAAGCTGCCCGCCGCGGTCAAGATCCTCGACCGGCTCGCCGACGTCGGCCTGGGCTACCTCACCCTCGGCCAGGCACTCACCTCGCTGTCCGGCGGCGAGCGGCAGCGGCTGAAGCTGGCCACCCAGATGGCCGAGAAGGGGGACGTCTACGTGCTCGACGAGCCGACGACGGGCCTGCACCTCGCCGACGTCGAGAACCTGCTCGGTCTGCTCGACCGGCTCGTCGACTCCGGCAAGTCGGTCATCGTCATCGAGCACCACCAGGCCGTGATGGCGCACGCCGACTGGATCCTCGACCTCGGCCCCGGCGCCGGCCACGACGGCGGCACGCTGGTCTTCGAGGGCACGCCGGCCCAGCTCGTCGAGGAGGCGTCCTCCCTCACGGGGCAGCACCTGGCGGCGTACGTCGGCCGATAGGGTCGCGCCGTGTCTCGGACCCACGTGGCGATGTTGCTGGCGGCCCTCCTGACCCTGACGGGGTGCAGCTCCTCGGACGGTACCGGTGAGCCGGCGGCGGAGGCACCCGCCGTCTAGGCGAGCGAGTTCCCGCCGTTGTCGGTGCTGGAGATCGAGGACCCCGTGCAGCCCGGGATGCCGAAGCGGGTGACGCCGGCGTTCGCCGAGGACTACGCCCGGTGGCTGACCGAGGAGTTCCGCTACGGCCTGCGGACCAGCTACGGCAACTTCCACCCCGCTAGTGGCCCATGTGACTTCTGCCGGGTGTGGAACCTGGCCGAAGGAGCACTGGATGAGCAGCAGCAGCTGGTCGAGATGGAGCCGTTCGAGCTCAGGGAGGTCACGCTCCGACCGGAGCTGGAGGCTCCACCCTACGGCGGCGGCGTCGTGCTGGACATCGTCGTGCACGTGCCGGAGATGAGGGTCGTGGACGGCGGCGGCACCGAGGTGAACCGTCTCAGGGCCTCCACCTGGACCACCCGGTTCTCCCTCGTCAAGAAGTTCGGCAAACTGGCCATGACCTGGTCCGTGATCAGTACGGACTCCCCCGACATGGGGTCGCTGGCCGCGTGACCCCTCGCACCGAGGCGGCGCATCATCACGCCGACTCGACGTGTGCTGCCGCGATCAGGCGGAGGCGTTGGCCCAGAGCAACGCGTTGCTGGCGGTCGTCCAGAGCTTGCCCAGGCAGACCACCAGGGCCACGGTGGCGGCTGCCCAGGCATACGTCGTCCGCGGGCGCGACAGGGTCAGCGACGCCAGCGCCACGCAGATGAGGCCGGAGATCAGCACCCACCCGGCCACCCCGACCAGCCCCATGAAGAAGACGGCCGCGGCGTTGGCCTCCTCGAAGCGACCGGTGCCCATCATGAGCAACGTCGTGAGCCCGTCCCCGACGATGGCGATCGTCCAGAGCGCGACCAGGACCAGCACCCAGGGCGAGCGGCGTCGCAGCGCGCCGCCCGACGCGCGGGCCTGACCCACCACGTCGGCGCCGGCGCTGACCAGCTCTGCCCGCAGGCTCGTGGCACCCCCTCCGTGACCGGATGTGCGGTGGCCGTGGATCAGAGTCGTCATGGTGTCCCCCTCCTCCAGGATTGCTCGCTGGTGGTGAGGACCAAACCCTCCTGACGGATCCTTCACACCCCGGGGCGCTGTCACAGACCGGGAGCGCAGGGCATCATCGGTGTCATGCCACTCGTGGAGTCGCTCGTGCCGACCGAGGCAGTGACCTCGCCGGTCTTCCTCGGAGTGCGTCTCGCCCTCGACCTGGCGTTCGGCATCTTCCTGATCGGCGGGCTGATCCGCCGCTCCGCGGTCCGGGGGTCGCGACCGCGCTACACCTGGGCCACGATCCAGCGTGCCGCGTGCTGGCCGGGTCTGGTGTTCGTGGTGATGACGACGCTGCGCTCACTGGCGCTGCTGCAGCCGCTCGCCCTCGTCCTGGTGCCGGCGGCGCTCGCGGGCTGGGCCTACACCTACCGCCAGCTCCGCGCCGACGGTGACGACGACTGGTTCACCCGCACCGCCTCCCGCGTACGCCGCTGGGCGGCCGCCCGGAGGACAGCCGGTTCACCGGCGCTGGCCGGCGGGCGGGCCTGAGGCCCACGCCCGGCCCCCGGCACCTACGCGGGGTCGTGCTCGACGGCGTACTCCGCCCCGATCTCAAGCTCGCCGCCCTCCAGCACGCGACACACCGAGCCGGCGCGACGTCGCAGCACCTCCTGGGCGCCCGGGCCGATGGTGTCGTCGAGCAGCTTGCACGGGGCAGCGACCCGCACGACCTCCAGCAGCACCGGACCGAGCCGCAGCCGCGCCCCGGGGGTGCGAGGCACCGCTGCGCCGGTGACCGTCACGTTGCGCCGGGTCAGCTCGACCGGCACGGGCCGGCCGTAGGCCTCGGTCGCCTCGTCGAGCGCCTCCTGGCTCTGCACGGTCACGTGCCGGTGCTTGGTGCCGTGGTAGCGGTCGCCGACGATCCCGCGACCGGTCTCGACCTCGACCCTGTCCACGGCCCGCATCGGCAGCCGGGTCGCCTTGGCGACGTGGAGGGCGCTCACCCGGGCACGGTCGGACACCCCGCGAGCCTACGAGCCGGGGACCAGCCCGAGGACCGCCCGGCCCAGGTCGGAACCAGCGTCCTCCTGGAGGAAGTGACCGGCGCCCTCGAGGACCCGGTGCGGCTGCCCGGACGCCCCCGGGACGTGCTCGGCGAAGACCGTCTCCCACCCCCGCGTCGCCGGGTCGCCGTCGGAATAGCAGGTGAGGAAGGGCTTCTCCCAGGTCGACAGGAACCGCATCGTCCGCCGCCCGAGTCGGGCACCGACGTCGTTCCTGGTCAGCGGCAGCAGCGCGGTCATCTGGCGCAGCCCGGCACTGTGCTCCTCGCTGGGGAACGGCGCGTCGTAGGCGCGCAGCACCTCCGCCGACGGCAAGACCGCACAGCCACCGGCCACGAAGTCCGAGGCCCGCAGGCTCGGGGCCCGCTGGGTGTGCAGCAGATAGTCCAGCAGCCCCTGCTCCAGCACTACGTGCGTATCCCCCACGCCGTGCACCGGCCAGGTCAACCGTCCCGCGAGGTCCGGTGACGCGGTGTGCAGGATCGTGTTGGCGGCCACCACCGCGGCGTACCGGTCGGGGTCCGCTGCCAGCGCCGACAACCCGATCGGCCCACCCCAGTCCTGGCAGACCAGCGTCACGCCCTGCAGGTCGAGCGCCTCGACGAACGACCGCGTCCACCCCACGAACCGCTCGAGCGTGTAGTCGTAGCGCGAGATCGGCTTGTCCGATCGACCGAAGCCGACGTTGTCCGGGGCCACGACCCGCAGGCCGCCCTCGACCAGAACGTCGATGACGTGCCGGTAGAGGTAGCCCCACGTCGGCTGACCGTGCAGCAGCAGCACCGTCGGTGCGTCACGCGGCCCGGCGTCGACGCACGCCATCCGCAGGGGTCCGGACCCGTCACCCGCGTCCACCTCGACGTACGTCGGCTCCCACGTCCAGCCCGGCAGGTCGACGAACCGGTCCTCGGGCGTGCGGGTGGTCTCGACGCCCGTTCGCTGCTCGACCACCGGACTACCGGGACAGGATCAGGCCGGAGGTCGGCACGCCGGTGCCCGCGGTGACCAGCACGTGCGGCTTGTCGTCCAGGGACACCGGGTTCACCGAGGTGCCCCGGACCTGCCGCACCGCCTCGGCGATGCCGTTCATCCCGTGCAGGTAGGCCTCGCCCAGCTGACCGCCGTGGGTGTTGAGCGGCAGCCGGCCACCGACCTCGATGGCACCGTCCTTGACGAAGTCCTTGGCCTCGCCCCGGGCGCAGAAGCCGAGCTCCTCGAGCTGCATCAGGACGTAGGGGGTGAAGTGGTCGTAGAGGATCGCCATCGGCATGTCGTCGGGCGCCAGCCCGGACTGGCGCCACAGCTCGCGTCCCACCACGCCGATCTCCGGGATGCCGATGTCGTCGCGGTAGTACGACGTCATCACGAACTGGTCGGTGCCCGACCCCTGCGCCGCCGCGGTGACGTACGCCGGAACCGCGTCGAGGTCCGCGGCCCGCTCGGCCGACACGATGACGAACGCCTGGCCGCCGTCGGTCTCCTGGCAGCAGTCGAGCAGGTGCAGCGGATCCACGATCATCCGGGAGGCCTGGTGGTCCTCCAGCGTGATCGGCTTGCCGAAGAAGAACGCCTCCGGGTTCGTAGCGGCGTGCCGTCGGTCGGCGACGGCCACCCGGCCGAAGTCCTCCGACGTCGCGCCGTACTCGTGCATGTAGCGCCGGGCCTGCATCGCCACCGTGCCCGCGGGCGTCGACAGCCCCATCGGGTAGGACCAGGCGTTGTCCAGGCCGTTGGTGTTGACCTGGGCGTTGGCCCACGACGAGACCTGACCGAAGCGCATGCCGGAGCGCTCGTTGAACGCCCGGTAGGCCACCACCACGTCCGCGACGCCGGTCGCGACCGCCATCGCGGCCTGCTGGATCGTGCCGCAGGCGGCTCCCCCGCCGTAGTTGACCCTGCTGAAGAAGCGCAGCTCCCCCATGCCGAGCTCGCGGGCCACCGCGATCTCGGAGTTGTTGTCCATCGTGAACGTGGTCAGCCCGTCGACCTCCGACGGGGCGATGCCGCAGTCACGCAGCGCGTGCCCGATCGCCTCGACGGCCAGCTGCAACTCCGAGCGTCCGGACTCCTTGGAGAACTCCGTGGCCCCGATGCCGACGATGGCGGCGCGGTTGGAGAGCGTCATGCCACCGCCACCTTCACGGTGCCGATCACGTGGTCGCCCAGCGACACCGAGCCGGTCACCTTCAGCACGGCCACCCCGTCCTCGACGGACTCCACCGACCCGGTGAAGGTCAGCGTGTCGTAGGGGTACGCCGGAGCACCGAGCCGGATCGCGATGCCGCGGACGACCGCGCCCTCGCCGGTCTCCTCACGCACCCAGTCGTTGACATAGCGCTCGACGAAGGCCGTCGAGGTCAGGATGTTCATGAAGACGTCCTTCGACCCGGCCGCCTGCGCGACGTCGCGGTCGTGGTGGACGTCCTGGAAGTCACGCGTCGCGATCGCGGTCGACACGATGACCGTCGGCGTCAGCGGGACGCTCCACTCCGGCAGCGTGGCGCCGGGGACCAGCAGGTCGGTCACAACACTCATGCGAGCCTCCACACGGGCAGGGTCAGCTCGTCGTCGACGTGCTGGAAGTCGATGCGCACGGGGGCGCCGATCAGGTCCTCGGTGGTCTCGGGGTCGACACCGAGCAGCTCGCCCAGGACGCGCGGCCCCTCGGCCAGCGTCACCAGCGCGATGACGAACGGCGTCTGCCGACCCGGCACCTGCGGGTGGCGGTGGACGACCCACGAGAAGATCTCGCCGTCCCCCGAGGCAGTGACGTGACCGCGGTCCAGGGCCCCGCAGTCGGGGCACGCCGGACCGGGCGGATGCCGCAGCGCACCGCAGGCGTTGCACTTCTGCAGGCGCAGCTCGCCGGCCGCGGTGCCCTCCCAGAAGTACGCCGTGTCGCGGTTGTGCTGGGGCCGCAGGACGCCGCTCATGCGCTGGCCTGCTCGCGCGACCGGGGCACGAACTTCAGCACGCGGAACAGCATCGTCGCGACCACTTCGTCCCCCACGTACCAGGTGTTCCGGGAGGTCACGAAGTAGCCCACGCCCATGCCGGTGCGCTTGGGGCCGACCACCGAGTCGAGCGCCGTGGTCACCCGGACCTGCTCACCGACCTTCAGCGTGCGGTGGTACTCCTGCTCGCAGTTGGTGCCCAGCACGGCGGTGAACCCGGACTCGGTGAGGACGCCCATCATCCCGTGCAGCGGGTCGTCGGCCGGAGGCCTGCCGCCCAGGCCGTACATCGTCCACACCTGCGCCATCGACGGCGGCGCCTCACCGGCCCTCCACCGCGGGTCGGTGTTGCCCATCGCCTCCAGCCAGTTGTTGATCGTCGGCTGGTTGACCGGGTCGCGCGCCTCGCGCTCGGCGGCCTCGCCCAGCGCCTTGATCCGCTCGGCCTCGGCCATGACCTTCTCGTGGACCGACTCGTCCACCCCGAAGAGCTCGCTCATCGGGGCACCCGGGGCATCTGCAGCCCGAACATCCCGATCAGCTCGCGCTGCACCTCCTGGACACCGCCGCCGAAGGTCAGCACGAGGTTCCGCTTCGCCTGCGCGTCGAGGTAGGCCATCAGCTGTGCGGTGGCTGGTTCGCCGGGATCGCCGTAGCGGTGCACCAAGCCCACCAGGTCGGCCGAGAGGTGCTGCACCTGGTCGGCGGCGAAGACCTTCGACGATGAGGCGTCGGCGACCGACAGCTCGCCGGTCGCGGCCGCCCGGGCGACCTCCCAGTTGAGCAGCTCGTTGACCCGGAAGGCGGCCGTCACCCGGCCCAGCACCTCCCGCACGTCGGGGCGGTCGAGCAGGTCCCGCTCGGCCAACCAGCCGGCGACCTTGTCGCGCAGTCCCTCGATGCGGCCGGCCGGGCCGAGCATCACGCGCTCGTGGTTGAGCTGGGTGGTGATCAGCTTCCACCCCTGGTTCTCCTCGCCGACCAGCATGTCGACCGGCACCCGCACGTCGTTGAAGTACGTCGCGTTGACGTGGTGCGAGCCGTCGGCGGTGATGATCGGCGTCCAGGAGTAGCCCGGGTCCGAGGTGTCGACGATGAGGATCGAGATGCCCTTGTGCTTGGGGGCGTCGGGGTCGGTGCGCACCGCCAGCCACAGGTAGTCGGCCTGGTGGCCACCGGTCGTCCAGAGCTTCTGCCCGTTGACCACGTAGTGATCACCGTCCCGGCGGGCGGTCGTGCGCAGCGACGCCAGGTCGGTGCCGGCGTCGGGCTCGGAGTAGCCGATCGCGAAATGGACGTCGCCGGCCAGGATGCGGCCGAGGAACATCTCCTTCTGCTTCTCGGTGCCGTAGCGGATCAGCGTCGGTCCGACGGTCTGCAGGGTCACCGCGGGCAGGTGCACGTCGGCCCACTGCGCCTCGTTGGCGAAGATCGTCTGCTCCACCTCGCCGAGCCCGTGACCGCCGTACTCCTGGGGCCAGCCGACGCCCATCCAGCCGTCGGTGCCCATCTGCCGGATCACCCGCTGGTAGGTCTCGCCGTGCCGGTCGCGGGCGCCCTCGGCGGTCGAGTCGCGGTGCTCGTTCTCGGCTGCCAGGCCGGAGAAGTACGCACGGACCTCGGCCTTCAGGGCCCGTTGGGCCCCGGTCAGCTCGAGGTTCTTGGTCGCAGGCCCCTCGACCGGCACGTCGGCAGCGACGGTGTCGAGGTCGTGGACCAGGTCGGTGACCCAGGAGAAGTAGTGGTGCAGCGGGTAGGTCTCGTCGACGCCCATGCCGCCGTGCAGGTGGTGGCAGGTGCGCAGCGCCTTGGGGCCCTCCGTGCACAGCCAGTACGCCGCCACCGCCAGGTCGTCCGTGGCGTCGAGCCCCTCCGCGACCCGCCAGGCCGCGTTGTCGGCCGCCAGGTCGGTGGTCCGGGAGGCGATGTAGACATCGGCCACCTGCATCGCCACGGCCTGGAACTCCGCCAGCGAGCGACCGAACTGGGTGCGCCCCTTGACGTAGCCGGCGGTCAGGTCCCGGGCACCGGCGAGCAGGCCGGCTCCGATCATGCACAGACCCGCCACCGCGTGGTCGAGCAGCGAGGTGGCCGCGTCACCCTCGAGCAGCTCGGCCGGTGCGTCCTCGAGCACGACCGTGTGCCGGTCGATCCGGGCGGACGTGGGCGAGGCCTCCAGACGCACGCCGGGACCGTGGGGGTCGACCAGCGCCACGACCGTGCGGTCGCCGTCGCGGGCGGTGACCAGCAGCCGCGCGGCGTCCGCGGCGTGGCTGACCGAGATCTTGCGACCGGAGACCGACCCGTCGGCGTACGTCGTGGAGGGCGCGGCCGCGAGCGGCGTGCCGACCTCGCGGAGTGCCGGCGTCAGCACGACCTCACCGCTCACGATGCCGGGCAGCAGCTCCTTGCGCTGGGTGTCGGTGCCGTGGGCGGCCAGCACCAGTCCCCCGCACACCAGGGTCTCCCAGAGCGGGAGGTGCCGCGCACGGGTGCCGGCCTCGCGCAGCAGGACGCCGACCTCGAGGAGGCCGAGCCCGTCGCCGCCGTGCTCCTCGGGGATCCCGAGCCCGAGCAGTCCCGCCTGCGCCAGCGCGGACCAATCGGACTCCCGCTCGAGCGCCTCGCGGGCGACGGCACGCACGGCGTCGATCTGCTCGGCGTGCTCCTGGGGGTCGTAGCCGTCGGTGGTCACGGATCCTCCTGCTGGTGGGGCTGCTGGGGTGGGATGCTGGCTGCACCCGCTCACGAAACTGTAACGTGTTCTACCTGACCTTGGCAGCGTCGACCAGGAGGCACTCCGTGTTCTCGCCCCGCCAGCTGCTGCGCAGCGCCGTGTACATGCCCTTCGCCCACATCCCGCCGGGGCGGGTCGTCGAGCTCCCCGGCCGCGGCAGCACCTACGTCACGGACACGCCCGGGCCGTCGGAGTCCTCCCCCACGATCGTGCTGCTGCACGCGCTGGGGTGCACCGGCCTGCTCACCTGGTACCCCGCGATCGCTCCCCTCTCCGAGCGCTACCGCGTGATCACGCTGGACCTGCGCTGGCACGGCCAGGGCATCCAGGCGCCGGAGATGTCGCTCTACGACTGTGCGGACGACGTGGCCGCGCTGGCCGACGTCCTCGGCATCGAGCGCTTCGTCGCCGCCGGCTACTCCATGGGGGGCGCCGTCGCGCAGCGCGTGTGGCGCCAGCACCCGGACCGCGTCGAGGGTCTCGTCCTGGCCGCGACCTCCGCGGCCTTCCGCTTCACGCCGTGGGAGCGGCTCTTCTTCACCGGGCTGGAGGCCGGCATGATCGCCGCGCGCGGCATCTCCGGTTCCCGCGCGGCCATGACCGCCAGCCGCTCGGCCGCACGGGCCCTGCACCTCGCGCCGTCCGACATCCACGACTGGGCGATGCAGGAGTTCCGCAGCACCAGCCCCTGGGCCGTCGGCCAGGCGCTCGCGGCCCTGGGCCGGCACCACGCCCGACCGTGGCTGGGCCGCATCGACGTCCCCACCGCGGTCGTCGTCACCACCGGCGACCACGTCATCCCGCCGTCGCGACAGGTGGCGCTGGCGCGCGCCATCCCGGGTGCGACGATGCACGAGGTCGACGCCGGCCACGCGAGCTGCGTCATGCAGGCCGAGCGGTTCGTGCCCGTGATGGTCCAGGCGGCCAGCACGGTCGCAGCCCGCCGGCGCGACTTCGGGCGGCACGCGCCGGTCGAGGAGCCCCAGCAGGCCTGACCAGCCGGCTCGACAGCGGACCTCAGGCCTCCGGCGCCTGCGCTGCCTTGCTCCCGCGGCGCCGGCGCAGCGGGAGCGTGAGGTCCCTCGCGGCGACCGCGGCCTTCAGCGTCGCCAGCTCGGCCGGGAACCGCTGGACCAGCGTGTCGGTGTCGGGCACCGACTCACGGCAGGCGATCGCCCCGACGTGCAGCTGCCCGGCGTTGGAGAGCACCGTGATGTTGAGCCCCGCCCCGTGGAAGACGGGACCCAGCGGGTAGAGCGCCTCGATCCGAGCGCCGCACAGGTAGAGCGGCACCGGCGGGCCGGGGACGTTGGAGATCACGAGGTTGTGGGCCACGGGCAACCGGTCGGCGAGCCCGAGACCGGCGTACGCCCGGACGGCGAGCCCGAAGGTGCGCGGTGCGGCGAACTCCGCCCAGTCCTGCAGCGAGTCGGCGCTGATCGCGTTGTGGTGGTCCTTGGCGTGCTTGTTGCGCTCGGAGAGCTCCGCGAGCCGCTCCAGCGGGTCGTCGAGGTCGGTGGCGAGCTTGGTGAACAGCGCCGAGACCTTGTTGGCCCCGGAGGTACGCCGGGTGGAGCTGTGCACCGAGACCGGCACCGTGGCCAGCAGTGACTCCTCCGGCAGCTCGCCGCGGTCCTCCAGGTAGGAGCGCAGGGCGCCACCGGCCAGCGCCAGCACCACGTCGTTGACGGTGGTGCCGGTGGCGTTCTTGACCTCCCGGACGTCCTCGAGGTCGATGTCGATGAACCCGATGCTGCGGTGGCCGGTGATCGTGCCGTTGAACGAGGTGCGTGGCGCGGTCAGCGGCGCCGCCATCGCGGTGCCGGCCCGCGCCCGGCCGACCGTCCGCGACACCAGCTGGGTCGTCGGGGTGACGAGCTTGGCCACGGCCACGGGCTTGGTCAGGTTGGTGAGGACGCCGCGGCCCAGCAGCTCCATCGGCCCGGCCTCCCGGCCGTGCGGCTGGGGCTCCTCGAGCTGGAGCGGTGCGTCGGTGGGCGAGAGGCTGCACAGGTGGCTGATCAGGTTCGAGCCCGAGACGCCGTCGACCGTCGCGTGGTGCATCTTGGAGAACACGACGACCTTGCCGTCGTCGTACCCCTCGATGACCCACATCTCCCACAGCGGGCGCGAGCGGTCCAGCGGCAGGCCCGCGAGGTGGGCGGTGAGCGCGGTCAGCTCCTCGTAGCCGCCGGGGGTCGGCAGCGCGAGGCGGTGGACGTGACGCTCGATGTCGAAGCTGCGGTCGGGCACCCACACGGGGTGGTCGAGCCCGAGCGGGACGCGGCGCAGCTTGCGCGTGAACGTGGGGACGTCGCGCACGGCCTGCTCGATCTGGTCCTGGACCCGACGGAAGGAGTACGGCTCGGGCATGGTGCTCGGATCGAGCACGAACAGGCCGCACACGTGCATGAGCTGCGCGGGCGTCTCCAGGTACAAGAAGCTCGCGTCGAGCCCCGAGAGTCGGTCCACGTCAGTCCTCCTCGCTGTGCGGCGGGCGGCCGGGACGACCGTCGCCGAGAACAGGTTCTACCACCCAACGACCGAGTCGGCCCCCGGGCACGGTCGTGTGGCGCTCGTCATCCTCCACCGACCGGCCCTCTAGGGTCGAGGCATGTCGTTCCTGCGCCGACAGGTCATCACCGCAGCCCTGACCGCCAACGCGATCCGCCCGTTGCCGGGCTTCCGCACCGGGATCCCGGCCTTCTTCGCCGGCTGGCTCACCGGCGAGCTGGCACCGCACGTGCTGGCCGTCACGACCGCTGACGCGCTGGCCCACGCGACCGGCTCCCGACGCGACGCCCGTGGACTGGCGCTCGCCGGCGCGAGCGTCCTGGGCCTGGGCTACCTCATCGCCCAGAGCCGTCAGGTCGCCACCCGCGCCGAGGAGGCCCTGGTCGACGGCCTCGGCGCCGACTACGTCGAGCAGCTCGACACCGCCCCCACCCCCGCGGAGCTGGCGGTGCCGTGGCGCAAGCTGGTCTACCCCTTCCGGATGCGCGAGCCGCGGGTCACGGTGCACAAGAACATCGCCTACGACGACGAGACGGGTCGCCGCGGGCTGCTCGACGTCTACGTCCCCGCCGAGACGCCGCCCCAGGGCGCCCCGGTCCTGCTGCAGGTCCACGGCGGCGGGTGGACCATCGGCAACAAGGACCAGCAGGGCATCCCGCTGATGCAGCACCTGGCCGCCAAGGGCTGGGTCTGCGTGGCCATCAACTACCGCCTCTCCCCCAAGCACGCCTTCCCCGCCCACGTGATCGACGTGAAGAAGGCGATCGCGTGGATCAAGGAGCACATCGGGGCCTACGGCGGCGACCCCGACTACGTCGCCATCACCGGCGGCTCGGCAGGCGGGCACCTGTGCGCCCTCGCCGCGCTCACGCCCGACCGCAAGGAGTGGCAGCCCGGCTTCGAGGACGCCGACACCTCGGTGCAGGTGGCGGTCCCCCACTACGGCGTCTACGACTTCGCCGGCAGCACCGGCCTGCGCTCGGCCGAGCAGCTGCGCGACCTGTTCCTGGCGCCACGCATCCTGCAGACGACCTGGGCCGAGGAGCCGGAGGCCTTCGAGGCCGCGTCACCGATCCTGCAGGTCAGCGAGGACGCCCCGGACTTCTTCGTCCTGCACGGGCAGTACGACACGCTCGTCCCGGTCGACCAGGCGCGCCTGTTCGTGGAGGAGCTGCGACGCACGTCGAAGCGCACGGTCACCTACGCCGAGCTCCCGGGAGCCCAGCACGCCTTCGACGTGTTCCCGTCGATCCGCAGCTCGCACATCGTCCGTGCCATCGACCGCTACCTGCACTGGCACTGGAACCAGCACCGACGCCGCTGATCCCCGCCGGCCTCAGCCTCAGCGCGGCAGCCCCAGGATCCGCTCACCGGCGACGTTGCGCAGGATCTGCGTGGTGCCACCGGCGATCGAGAGGCAGCGGGTGTTGAGCATCTCCCACACGTCCGCGGCGAAGCGGTCCTCCCCACGGGCCGTGGTGTCGACCAGCAGCAGGCGCTCCTGCTGCAGGGAGACGACGAGCTCGCTGGCGTCCTGACGGTTGCGGACGCCGAGCAGCTTGGCGACGCTCGACTCCGCGCCCGGTCCCTGGCCGGCCAGGGACCGCAGCGTGGAGCGCACGCCCAGCAGGGTGCAGACCGTCGAGAGCGCCACGGCGCGCCCCACGGCGACCTGCTCGGCGGCCGTGAGAGTGCCGGCCGAGGCCAGCTCGACCGCGCGCTCGGTCGAGGCGGACAGGCGCGTCGTGGCCATGGCCACGCGCTCGTTGGCCAGCGTCGTACGAGCCAACTTCCACCCGTCGCCGGGCTCGGCCACGACGCAGTCGTCGGGGACGAAGACCTCGTCGAGGAAGACCTCGTTGAACAGCGCCTCGCCGGTGATCTCGCGCAGCGGCCGGACGTCGATGCCCGGGCTGCGCATGTCGACGAGGAAGTAGGTGATGCCCTTGTGCTGGGGGACGTCGGGGTCGGTGCGGGCCAGGCAGATCGCCCAGTCGGCCTGCTCGGCCACCGAGGTCCACACCTTCTGGCCGGTGATCCGCCACCCGCCGTCGACCCGGACCGCCTTGGTGCGCAGGGACGCCAGGTCGGAGCCGGAGCCGGGCTCGGAGAAGAGCTGGCACCACACGAGGTCCCCCAGCAGCGAGGGGCGCACGAACCGCTCCCGCTGGGCGTCCGTGCCGTGCTGGAGGATCGTGGGCAGTGCCCAGCCGGCGATGACGATGTCGGGGCGCACGACGCCGGCCCGGGCCAGCTCCTCGTCGATGACGACCTGCGTCACCGCGTCCGCGGCCCGTCCGTACGGCGCCGGCCAGTGCGGCATCAGCAGGCCGGTGTCGACCAGGGCCGCTCGGCGCTCGGTCTCGGGCAGCGCGGCCACCGACTCCACGTCGGCCCGCACGGACGGCCGCACGGCCTCGTCGCGGCCCTCGAGGTCGACCGCCACCCGGCGACGGGTGCCCGCCACCGCGGACCCGGTGAGGCGACCGGCCGCGGCGTCCGGGCGCGCGAAGGCCGCCCGCAGCGACAGCGCGCGGCGCAGGTAGAGGTGTGCGTCGTGCTCGAAGGTGAAGCCGATGCCGCCGAGGACCTGGATGCAGGTCTTGGCGACCTCGACGGCCCCGTCGAAGCAGGTGACCTCGGCGACGTCGCAGGCGAAGGACCACTGCTCGTCGGCGTGCTCGCCCCGCCCGTCGGCCGCGGCCGCGGCGTCCCAGGCGGCAGCGGTGACGGCCTCGGCGATCTCCAGCATCTCCGCGCACAGGTGCTTGACGGCCTGGAAGGAGCCGATCTTGCGCCCGAACTGCTCGCGCACGCCGGCGTACGCGACGGCCGTGCGCAGGCACCAGCGCGCCACGCCCGCCGCCTCGGCGGCCGCCAGGGTCACCGCGAGCCGTCGCACGGTGGCGTCGTCGGTGGCGACCGGCTCGCCCGCGGGCACCTCGCCGAGCACCCCCGCCCGTCGGGACATGTCGAGCCCGGTGGACGCGGTGGCGGAGAGGGCGTCAGCCGAGGTGAGCACCCAGCCGTCCTCACCGCGCACGAGTGCGTGGGCGGTCGAGGGCGCGTCGAGGAGCACGTTCCCCTCGGGGGTGGGCAGCGCGAACGAGACCACCGACCCACCGGCGAGCGCGGTCAGACCCGCGTCCGGCCCCGTGCCCCGGCCAGCCCGCGCGAGCACGCCCGCGACCACGGCCGGTCCGAGCAGCGGGCCGGCCACGAGCTCGGCCGCGCAGGCCTCGAGGGCAACGGCCTGGTCGAGGGTCGTGCCGCCCCCGCCGCCGACGGACTCCGGCACGGCGATGGTGGCCAGGCCCATCTCGACGACGCCCTTCCAGACGTCCTCGAAGCGCGCCCCGGGGTCGCCCTCGGCGGCGCGGGCGGCCTCGACGCCCCCGACCGACGCGGCCCAGCCGCGCAGGCTGTCAGCGAGTCCGGTGTGCTCCTCGGAGATGCCGATCGACATGGAGGTCCCTTCGTCCCGCACGCGGTCGAGCCGTGACGGGGTGGCGAAAACTAGAACGTGTTCTCACTCTATAGGCTGTGCCGGTGAGTGACGACTGGTTGGACCACGCCCTGGCCGCGAAGGGCTTCATGCCCGGGGACGAGGGGATGCTGCTGCACCGCCGTGCGCTGGAGCAGCTGGCCCACGGCCCGGTGCTCGAGGTCGGCACCTACTGCGGGAAGTCGGCGGTCTACATGGGCGCTGCTGCGCGGATCGTCGGCGGTCCGCAGGCCGTCGTCTTCACCGTCGACCACCACCACGGGTCGGAGGAGAACCAGGCCGGGTGGGAGCACCACGACGCCAGCCTCGTCGACGCGCGGACCGGCCGGATGGACACCCTGCCGGTCTTCCGTCGCACCATCGAGGACGCCGGGCTCGAGGACGTCGTGATCGCCGTGATCGGTCAGTCGACCACGGTCAGCACCCACTGGCACACGCCACTGTCCCTGCTGTTCATCGACGGCGGCCACGCCGAGGTGCACGCCCAGAACGACTACGCGGGCTGGGCCCACCACCTCGCGCCGCAGGGCCTCCTGGTCATCCACGACGTCTTCGCCGACCCCGCCGACGGCGGGCAGGCGCCCTACCACGTCTACCAGCGCGCGCTGGCCTCCGGAGCCTTCACCGAGGAGGAGGCGCTGGGATCGATGCGGGTGCTGCGGCGTACGTCGGGCGAGGCCGGCGACCCCGTCGGCTGAGGGCGAGCGCGCACCCCGCCCCTAGGAGCGGACCGACTCGCAGCCGCACTCCAGCGCGATCTCGGCGAAGTGCGGGGCCAGCGAGGTGCCGCGCATGATCCCCGAGCCGGGCGTCGCGTGACCGTGGGTCTCCCCCAGTGCGTCGACGGCCAGCACCACGGCGGCCGCAGTGTAGGTGGTGTGCTCGTGGGGCCAGTAGACGTCCGAGGGCTCGTCGGTGCGGCCGGTGTCGTAGACCCACCCGGTCCAGTAGCGCCCGTCGCCCTCGCGCAGGTGCTGCATGTCGCGCACCAGGGCCAGCGCCCGCTCGTGGTCGCCGATCGCGTCCAGGGCCATCGCCAACTCGCAGGTCTCCGCCCCGGTCACCCAGGGGTTGGTGTCGACGCAGTGGATGCCCAGCCCCGGCACCACGAAGTCGTCCCAGCGGTCGGCGATCCGGTCGAAGGCCGCGGTGCCACGCAGCGCACCGCCGAGGACCGGGTAGTACCAGTCCATGGAGTAGGTCGACTTGTCGGCGAAGCGGTCCTGGTGCTCGCGCACGGCGTGCCCCAGGCGGCCACCGGCCAGCTCCCACTCCGGCTGCGGCTCGTCGAGCAGGTCGGCGAGCGCCACGCCGGCGCGCAGCGAGTGGTAGATGCTCGAGGAGCCGGTCAGCAGGCAGAAGTCGTCGACCGGGGTCCAGGCGATGCCGCCCCACTCGCTCTGCAGCGAGACCACGAAGTCCAGGCCGGCACGGACCGAGGGCCAGTAGCGCCGCACGAACTCGAGGTCGCGGCGCACGAGCCAGTGGTGCCAGACCCCGACGGCGAAGTACGCCGACATGTTGGACTCACCGCGGGCGTCCTCGACGGTGTTCGCGACGATCTTCATCGGCCACGAGCCGTCCTCGCGCTGCATGGTCGGCACCCAGGCGTAGGCACGCTCGGCGGCCTCCACCTCACCGCCGACGAGCATCGCCATGGCGGCCTCGACGTGGTTCCAGATGTCGACGTGCTCGCCGGTCGTCCACGGCACGGCGCCGCAGGGCTCCTGCATCGCCGCGATGGCGCGGGCGGTGTCGGCGACCTGCTCGGAGGTCAGTAGCCCCTCGACGTAGGGGACCGGGCTCACGCGGCTCCCCCGGCAGCGCCCTGCGCCGCCGGCGCCCCGGGCTTGCGGAAGTAGAGCACCATGCTCTTGCCGATCAGCGGGTCGAGCACCTTGCCGGCCAGCTTCAGCGCGGTGGGCTGCTTCATGATCTCCCAGACCAGCAGCCTGTGGTAGGCCTTCACCGCCGGGTGCTCGTCGTTCTCGACGCCGACGGCGCACTTGATCCACCAGTACGGCGCGTGCAGCCCGTGGGCGTAGTCCTTGCCCTCGAAGATCATCGCCTCGCCCGGCGTGCCGTCGTTGAAGCGGCCGGCCTTGGTGACCTTGTCGATGAGCTCGTGGTCGGTGTAGATCCGGATGTGACCGCCCTCGGCGTGGTGGTAGTCGGCCGAGAGCTTCCAGTTGATGACCTCGGGCAGCCAGCGCGGCACCGAGATGGCCATGGTGCCGCCGGGGCGCAGGACGCGCACCAGCTCGCGGATCGCCTGGACGTCCTCGTGGATGTGCTCGAGCACCTCCGCGGCCACGATCCGGTCGAACTCGCCGTCGGCGAAGGGCAGCGAGAGGGCGTTGCCCTCCTTGACGTCGGCCTCCGCGCCCTCGGGTGCCTCGCCGGCCTCCTTCATGGCCACGAACAGGTCGCGGACCCGGCCGAGCTCCTCGGCGTCCATGTCGAAGGCGATCACGTCACCACCGCGGCGGTAGGCCTCGAAGGCGTGCCGGCCGGCGCCGGCGCCCATGTCGAGGATCCGCTCGCCGGGCTTCAGGCCCAGCCGGTCGAAGTCAACGGTCAGCACGTGCAGCACTCCACTTCTTGGTACGTCGGCCCTTGCGGCCCGGGTCGGGCATCGGCCCCTCGGCGTGCCAGGACGCCACGACCTGCTCGTAGGCGGCGGCGACCTTCACGGCCACGGCGCGCCAGCTGAACATCTCCTCGACACGCTGGCGACCTGCGGCGCCCATCCGCGCACGGCGCTCGGGATCGTCCAGCAGCGCCGCCAGCGCCTGCTCGAGCTCGCCGACGTCGCCGGCGGTGACCATGTCGGCGCACAGCCCGTCGGGACCGGTCACCTCGGGGATCGCGCCGGCGCGCGAGACGATCAGCGGCGTCGCGCAGGCCATCAACTCGGCCGTCGGGAGCGAGAACCCCTCGTAGAACGAGGGGACGCAGGCGACCTCGGCCGAGCCCATCAGAGCCACCAGCTCGGCGTCGGAGATGCCGTGGACGAAGCGCACGGAGTCGCCGATCGACAGCTTCTCGATGAGCTTCTCGGTGCGGCCGCCCGGCTTGGGCTTGGTCACCAGCAGGAGCTCGACGTCGCGCTCGGTGCGCAGCTTGGCGAAGGCCTCCAGCAGCGTGGCGATCCCCTTCATCGGCGCGTCCGCGCTGGCCATCGCCAGGATCCGGCCCGGGACCCGCGGTGCGCTGGGCGGCACGAAGCCGTCGTCGACGCCGAGCAGGATGACCTGCATCCGCGCCGGGTCGACCCCGAAGTCGGCGGCGATGTCGCGCTTGGAGGTCTCCGAGGGCGTCATGATGTGCCGCGCCGCCCGCGCGACCCGTCCCTGCATCCGCAGGAAGCCGTACCAGCGCGACAGGGTGAACTTGCGCCACGGGTTGCGGGTCTGGGAGATGTCGATGCGCCGGTCGAAGGTGATCGGGTGGTGCAGGGTCGTGATCAGCGGCAGCTGCTGCTCGATGTCGAGCATGCCGTAGCCGAGCACCTGGTTGTCGTGGGCGATGTCGAAGTCGTCGGCACGCTCGCGCAGGAGGCGGGCCACCCTGCTGCTGAAGGTCTTGGGCTCGGGGAACCCGGCCACGCACATCGTCGCGAACTCCTCGACGTCGATGCGGTCGCGGAACTCGCGGGGGTGGGGCACCCGGAACGGATCCGGCTCCCGGTAGAGGTCCAGGCTCGGCACCTTGGTCAGGGCCACGCCCTCGTCGAGCTCGGGGTAGGGCTGGCCCGAGAACACCTCCACCTGGTGCCCGAGCGCGACGAGCTCGCGGGAGAGGTGACGCAGGTAGATGCCCTGGCCACCGCAGTGCGGCTTGGAGCGGTAGGACAGCATCGCGATGCGCATGTGCTGGCCCTCCTTCGGCTGATCTGGAATGGTCCGGAAGCACTTCCCGGACTGCTGGTCGACGCCGGACGGGCGCGGCGTCGAGCCGAAGAAGTGAAACGTGTTCCTATTATGGACCACGCAGCACCAGCCTAGTAGCAGGACACGGCAGCTGGCCCCGCGAGGTGGTCCACGGCTCACCCCGTCGGTAGCGGTACCGTGTTTGAACGTTCAACCCACCAGAGTCTCGACGCACGGAGCATGGGGAACTCATGACCACGACGAACAGCCCCGCCGGCACGGCGACCGGCACGGCGACCGGCACGGCGACCGAGGAGCTCGGCTCCTCGGCCCAGCGCGAGCGTCGCAAGCGCATCCTCGACGCCACCATCGACCTGGCCTCCCAGGGTGGCTTCGACGCCGTCCAGATGCGAGCGGTCGCCGACCGTGCCGAGGTCGCCCTCGGCACGCTCTACCGCTACTTCCCCTCCAAGATCCACCTGCTCGTCTCGGCTCTCGGGCGTGAGTTCGAGAAGGCCGAGGGCGCGCTGCGCGGTCGCGAGATCGCCGGGGACACCCCCGCCGAACGCGTCATCGAGGTGCTCAAGCTGACCAGTCGCGGGCTGCAGGGCGACCCGCACCTCACCGAGGCGCTGACCAGGGCGTTCATGTTCGCCGACTCCTCGGTGCAGACCGAGATCAACCAGGTCGGGATGCTGATGACCTCGATGGTCACCCGCGCCATGTACCCCGGTCGCACCGATTTCGGCGACCAGGACGTCGCGATCGCCAAGGTCATCGGCGACGTGTGGCTCTCCGCCCTCGTCGGCTGGGTGACCGGTCGCTCGTCGGCCGCGGACACCGCCCAGCAGATCGAGGTCGCGGTCAAGCTGCTGCTGCGCGACTGACCAGCAGCAGAACGTGTCGGCCGCCCCTCAGCCGGGCGTCGACTGGAGGCCGTCGGTCTCCACGCCACCCCGCACGTTCCGTGCGGGTTCGAGCGGCAGGCGCACCGTCACGTCGGTGCCACCGAACCGTCCGTCGTCGATCCGGACCGACCCTCCGTGCTGCTCCACGAGGTTGCGCACCACCGCCAGTCCCAGACCGAACCCTCCGTCGTCGGCTGCTCGACGACCGCGGTTGAACTCGTCGAAGATCGACTCCCGGTCCGCCGGGTCGATGCCGCGGCCACGGTCAGCGACCACGACGTCCACGACGCCCTCACCGGGCTCGACGAGCACGTCGATGCGACTGCCCCGCGGGGAGTACTTCGCCGCGTTGCCCACGAGGTTGGTGAAGACCCGGGCCAGGGCGGTGAGGTCGGCCGGCAGCACCACGTCGGTCTCCTGCACCGTCACCTCGTGACCCTGGACGGTCGTGCTCAGGTCGTCGACGACCGTGCGCAGCACCGTGGCCAGACCGACCGGCTCGAGGGTCAGACCCACGCCGCCGACGGGCATGTGGCAGTGCTCCACCATCAGGTCGACCAGCTTCATCAGTCGCACCGCGTTGGACCGGATGCGGGCGGCGAAGTCGCCCATGACCGGGTCGGACAGCTCGGAGGCCAGCATGGCGGCGTACCCCTCGATGCTGGTCAGTGGGCTGCGGAAGTCATGGGTCAGCCCCGCGATGAACTGCTCGCGACTGCGCTCGAGCCGGTGCTGCTCGGTCAGGTCCCGGGTGACCTTGACGAAGCCGAGCAGGCTGCCCGTCTCGTCGTGGACCGCCGTGATGACGACGTCGGCCCAGAACCGGCTGCCGTCGCGCCGCAGCCGCCACCCGGTGTTCTCCACGCGACCTTCGCGCTCGGCGGCGGCCAGCAGTCGCCGCGGGAGGCCCGCCTCCCGGTCCTCGGGCGTGTAGAACACGTGGAAGCTGCGCCCCAGGACCTCCTCGCGGGCGTAGCCCTTGACCTTCTCCGCCCCGGCGTTCCACGACAGCACCAGGCCGTCGCGGTCCAGGCGGATGATCGCGTAGTCCTCGACCTGCGAGGTCCAGTCGGCACGCTCCGGGCCGTCCTGGTCCAGCGCAGCCCGCCAGACGTGGTCCCCCTCCATCCTCCTACCGTAAAGACGCTGTGAGGAGCGAGGAGCGGGTTCGACGGAATTCGCACATAGCGACCGGACCGGTCCACAACGGCCCCCTCAGCAGTGCGGTCGGCTGGGCGATCGCTCGCGGGTCAGCCCCCGAAGCCGTGGGTGGCGGTCACACCACCGTCGACGGCGATCTCGGCGCCGTTGATGTAGGACGACTCGTCGCTGGCCAGGAAGACGTAGAGCGGCGCGACGTCCTCGGGGTGGCCCACGCGGCGCAGCGGGATCTTCGACGCGCCGTACTCCATGGCCGCGTCACCGCCGTGCACCCGGGTCATCGGGGTGTCGATCATGCCGGGGTGCACCGAGTTGACCCGGATTCCGTGCGGGCCGAGCTCGTGGGCGGCGCCCTTCGTCATCCCGCGGATCGCGAACTTGGTGCCGCCGTAGGCCACGCAGCCGGACATGCCGCCGAGCCCCTCGGTGGAGGAGGCGTTGATGATCGAGCCGCCCCCGGCCTTGCGCATGGTGCGGGCCACGGCGTTCATGCCGAGCAGCGTGCCGAGCTGGTTGACGCGGTACATCAGGTCGACATCGCCGAGCTCGAGACGGCCGACGTTGCCGAAGCGCAGGATCCCCGCGTTGTTGGCCAGCACGGTCACCGGTCCCCAGCGGTCGACGGTCTCCTCGACCAGGCTGGTCCACGCGCCCTCGTCGGAGACGTCGTGGTGGCGGAAGACCGCCATCCCGGGGTGGGAGGCGTCCAGCTCCTGGGCCAGTGCCTCCCCCTCGTCCTTGGCGACGTCGGCGAGGACCGTCCGGGCGCCCTCGGCGACGTAGGCGCGGGCGATGCCGGCACCCTGCCCCATCGCCGCGCCGGTGACGATCGCGACCTTGCCGGCCAGTCGGCCCTGGCCTGTGGTGCTGCTGCTCATCCCTGCTCCTGCCTCAGACCGAGAGCTTCATGATGGAGTCGGCCGCGAAGCCGACGCTGGGGTCGCGGTCGGCGAAGTGGCCGCCGAGCTGCTTGTCGAGGTCCTCGGCGGTCCAGACGGAACCGCTCTTGTCGAAGCGCTCCTCCACGACCGGCGCGGCGACCAGCGCCACCATCCCGCCGTAGACGACGAAGACCTGCCCGGTGATGCGCGCGGCCGCAGGACTGACCAGGTAGGACACCACCGGGGCGACGTGCTCGGGCGAGTAGGGGTCGATCTCCTCGCCGGAGGTGTCCTCGCCGAAGACCTGCGCCGTCATCGCGGTGCGAGCACGCGGGCAGATGGCGTTGGCCCGCACGCCCGAGGAGGCCAGGGCCCGAGCCGTGCTCACCGTGAGGGCGGCGATGCCGGCCTTGGCCGCTGCGTAGTTGGCCTGTCCCGGTGGCCCGGAGAGGAACGCCTCGGAGGCGGTGTTGACGACCGCGGCGTCCACGGGGGCGCCGGTCTCCTTGGCCTTGCTGCGCCAGTAGGACGCCGCGTTGCGCGAGAGCAGGAAGTGGCCGCGCAGATGCACACGGATGATGTCGTCCCACTCCTGGTCGGAGAGGTTGAACAGCATCCGGTCGCGCGTCATCCCGGCGTTGTTCACCACGACGTCGAGGGAGCCGAAGCCGTCGACCGCGGCCGCCAGCATGGCGTCGGCGGTCGCCCGCTCGGAGACGTCGCCGGCGGCCACGACGGCCTCGCCGCCACGGCTACGGATCTCCTCGGCCACGCCGTCCGCGGCACCGAGGAGGTCGTTGAGCACGAGCCGGGCGCCCGCGTCGGCCAGGGCGAGCGCCTCGGCTCGTCCGAGACCGGCGCCGGCACCGGTGACCACGGCGACCCTGCCGTCGAGGCTGAGGGGGGAGGTCGTCATCGGCTCACTCCTCGACCAGCGTGATCGCGGCGCGCGGGCAGGCGGCCACGGCCCGCTTGACGTCCTCGATGTTCTCGTCGGTGGTGTGCTCGGTCTTCAGCTGCAGGAAGTCGTCGTCGTCGAGCTCGAACACCTCCGGGGCCATGGCCTCGCACAGGGCGTTGGACTCGCACAGGTCGAAGTCGACCTTGATCTTCATGTCGGTCTCCTCAGGTGGTGGGTCTGACCGGGAGGTCAGACCATCTTGCGGTGGTCCCAGGTCGCCACGTGGTCGGGATGGATGACCACGGCCACGCGCTTGGTCGCCTGCTTCGCCACGGTCTCGCGACCCAGGTCCCCGAGTGCCTCGAAGGACTCCGCGGCGACCATCCGCGTGGCGACCAACGACCCGATCTCGACGATCCGGTCGTGGTCGCGGACGATCTCGGCACGTCCGGTGATGGAGGCGCCCCGCAGCTCGAAGTAGTCGACGCCGTCCTCGACCAGCGCACTGACCCGCGGGTCGCGCTCGAGGTTGCGGATCTTCTGGCTGCGACCGTAGGTCCAGAACGCGATCTTGCCGTCGACCACGACGTAGAACAGCGTGGACAGATGGGGGATGCCGTCGTGGCCGTTGCAGGCGATCTGCACCTTGAGGTTCTCGGCCAGCAGCGCCTCGACCTCCGCGTCGGTCATCTTGACCTTGTCCCTGTTGCCGCCTGCCATGTCAGCCACCTTCCGAGGAGTGTCCGGGGAACACCTTGGCGGTCGGGTCGATCGCCACGGTGGCATTGTTGACGGCCGTCGCGGCCTCGCCGAAGCCGACCGCGATCAGCCGCACCTTGCCGGGGTACTCCGTGATGTCGCCTGCGGCGAAGACCCGCTCGAGAGACGTGCGCATGGACGGGTCCACGACCACGTGCCGCTTGTGCACCTCGACGCCCCACTGCTGAATCGGCCCGAGGTCGGCCACGAAGCCGAGCGCCGCGACCACGGCCTGGCAGGGGTAGGTCGTCACGCCGTCCGGGTCGGTGACGTCGACCTCGGCCAGCGGACCGGTCGGGTCGTCGGCCGCCGCGCGCAGAGCGGTCACCTCGGCGCGGGTCACGATGCGCACCGAGGAGGAACGCACCTGCTCCACGGTCCGCTCGTGGGCCCGGAAGGCGTCACGGCGGTGCACGAGGGTCACCGACCGGGCGATCGGCTCGAGGTGGACCGCCCAGTCGAACGCGGAGTCGCCGCCGCCCACGATGACGACGTCCTTGTCGACGTACGGCTCGAAGGAGGGGACGAAGAACTCCAGCCCCCGCCCGAGCCAGCCCTCCCCCGCCGGCAGCGGCCGCGGGCTGAACTTGCCGATGCCGGCGGTGATGATCATGGCGCCGGCGCGCACGAGGGTGCCGTCGTCCAGGCCGAGCTCGATGCCGTCGGGGCCGTGCAGGAGCGAGGAGGCCGTGCGCCCGAGCAGGTGGACGGCGTCGGCGGTGGCCGCCTGGGCGACCAGGCCGCTCACGAGGTCACGACCCTTGACCGACGGGAACCCCGCGACGTCGAGGATCTGCTTCTCGGGGTACATCGCGGTCACCTGGCCGCCGAGCTCGGGCAGCGAGTCGACGAGGGCGATGCGATGGCCGCGGAAGCCGGCGTAGTAGGTGGCGAACAGGCCGGTGGGACCGGCGCCGACGATGACGAGGTCGACGTCCACGGTCGGGCCCGCGTGGGGGCCGGAGGGGTGCTGGGTCACGACGCGTGATCCTCCCCTCGGCACGCGGACCGCGCTAGGGCCCGTCTCGACACTGGTCTCGTCGTTCGCGCCATGACCGTCGGGTCATGTCCGCGCCGGAACTGTAACGTGTTCTAGTCCCGGGTGGAACCAGGTCCGCTACTGCGTGTCGATCTGGTCGATCAGCCAGCCGTCGGGGGTGTCGACGACGGTGACGAGCGCGCGGTACTCGCTGAAGGAGGTCTGCGCACCCTTCTTGGTGACGTACTGGTTGAAGAAAAGCAGCGCCTGCACCGTGCTGCCCGTCGCCCGGGTCACGGCCTGGCCCAGCACCCGCACCTCGACCTCGGTGCGCTGGTCCACGAAGTCCTCGCGGACGTCCTCCTTGGTGGCGAGGTAGGTCTCGGCGAACTCGTCGGTCATCACGCCGCGAGCGCGCTCGATGCCCTCGTCGTAGGTCTCCCAGCTCGCGCCCAGCACGATCTGTGCGCCCTGGGCCGCGGCCTCGACCGCAGGTCGCCAGGTGCGCTCGGGCACCACGACGGGGCGCTCAGCGCTCACGCTCGCCCCGTCGTCGTCGCGCCACAGCACGACCGCCTCGACCACCACGGTGGCCGTCAGCAGCGTGATCACCGCGACGAGGGCCAGCAGGCCGCGGCGGCCGAGACCGCGCCGCGCGACCGTCGTCTGCTCGTCCGCCGAAGCAGCATGCCCCTCACGCTCCTCGTGCTGGTCGAGCACCTCGGGTTCACCGGGTATGGGCGGTGGCGGGGGCACGAGCGGGTCACCGGACTCCTCGACCTCGCTCGATCCCTCCATCGTCTCGGTCTCGGCCTCGGTCTCGGGGCGGACGTCCCGGCCGGGCCGGGGGCCGCTGCCGGCGAGGCGACGCGGACGACTGGTGGAGGCACGAGAGGACCGGCCGGTGGGTCGCTGCGCCATCTCAGGCCACGAACTGCAGGTCGGAGGTGAGCCAGCGCCCGTCGACGAGCACCAGCTCCAGGCGCAACCGGAAGGCACGGGCGACCGGCTCGTCGTCGGTCGTGACGTTGGCGACCGTGCCGGTCGTCGCCGCCAGCACCGTCGCGGAGTCCGCATCGGCGTCCACGACGCCGATCCAGACGACCTCGCCCTCCATCACCGAGCGGTTCTCCTCCAGCACGGTCAGCACTCCCTCGGTCGATGCGTCGTACTGCTCCGCGAAGTCACCGGTGGCACCCTCGGCGACCGCCTCGATGCTCTCCTCGGCGCGGTCGTAGCGGATGTTGACGAAGGCCTCGGTCTGCGCGGTCGCGGCAGCCAGGACGTCGGCGTACCGGTCGGTCGTCGCCGACTCGTCGGCCTGCTCACCGCGGGCCTGCCAGGCCGCGACGCCCAGCACGACAGCGGCGGCGGCCAGCACGAGGGCCAGCACCCCCAGGGCGGCGACCAACCGGGGTCCGGCGCTCACCGGCTCCTCACCGGCCCGACCAGCAACCACGTCCACGCGTCCTCCCCCAGGATCGACAGGTCCGGCGTCCCGAGGAACCGTACCGGCTCCCCGGCGGCGTCCACCGCCCCGGAGAGGACACCGGTGAGCGGGTCGTAGGTCCCGGTCACCGTGGCGCCGCTCGCCCCCGGGGCCACCCGACGCGGCCCGGTGTTGGTGCCGTCGGCGTCCGGGGAGTAGCGCGGACCACGCATACCGTACGGCGGCCCCGACTCGCACCGGGCCGGGAAGATCGGCCCGTCGGTCAGGTCGTTGCCCGGCCGCCAGTCCTCCGGGGGCTTGAAGCCCTCGGTGCACGGCGGCACCGAGTAGTCCAGCTGCAGGTTCACGTGCCCGTAGCCGTCCGCGGGGGTGCCGGTGAACCCCGAGGAGATCACCCGCGGGTAGGTGACCAGCAGCTGCTCGAGCCCCGCGAGGTGGCTCACGACGACCTGGTTGAGCGACACCGCGTGGCCGAGCAGGATCGGCAGCGTCGGCTCGAGGTCGGTCAGCAGCGCGTCCAGCTCGCGGGCCGTGCCCGGGGTCCCCTGCAGCACCTGCCGCAGCGGCCGATCCGAGCGTCGCAGCGAGCCTGTGAGCAGCCGCAGGTCGCGGGAGAGCGAGCGGATGTTCTCCTGGTTGTCGCGCTGGGTCCGCAGCACCGTCAGGCCGCTCTCGAGCAGGTCGATCGTCTCGTCGGTGTGCTCGGCCGCCTCGCGGATGAACCGCCCGCCGTCGTCGACCAGCGCCTGGAGCGCCCCGCCGGTGTCGTCGAACATCGTGCCGAGCTCCTCGACCACCGAGCGCAGGCGGCGCCGGTCGACGCTCGAGACGAACTCGTCGAGCTCGACGAGGAGGTCGCCCTCGTCGACCGGCAGTGAGTCCGGCCCGCCCGTGAGGACGTCTCCGTCCTCGGCGTAGGGGCCCTCGTCGTCGGCCGGCTCGAAGTCGAGGTACTGCTCGCCCACGGCGGAGAGGTTGTGGACGTACATCGGGGAGTCCAGCGGCAGCCGCGTGCCCTCCTCCAGACGCATCGTCACGGTCAGGCCCTCACGGGTCGGCTCCATCCTGGTCACCCGGCCGACCTTGACGCCGCGGTAGGTGACCTCGGAGCCCTCGAACAGGCCGCCGCTGCCGGGGAGCGTCGCCTGCACCGTGATGCCCCGGCCGAGGACCCGGTCCACGACACCGAGGTAGGTGCCGGTGATGTAGACGACGCCCACCGCGGAGAGGACCAGGAAGGCGGCGATCCGGATGCGCGTCCCGCGGGTCATGCCGCACCACCCGCCACCAGGTCGGCGAGGCTCGCCGAGCCGTCCCCGCCGCCGCGGGCGCTGGGGCCGCCCAGCAGCCCGTCCAGCAGGCCGTCGAGGCCACCTCCCAGGAGGCCCCCGAGGTCCTCGAGGCCGGGGAGGTCGGGCAGCAGGTTGAGCACCTGGCACACCGCCTTCTCCTCGTGCGCGGGTCGCCGGCACTTCTTCTTCAGCTGCGTCAGCAGGTCGAGGTCGCCGAGGACCTTCGTGCACGGCTTGCTCGTGAGGCTGCCGGAGGCCAGGCACTGCAACACCAGGCCCACGGTCTCGACGGGATCGGGCACCTCGACCGGCGGCAGCAGGCCGCCGCCGGGCAGGAGGTTCTCAAGGCTGATGTCGGCGCGGATCGAGGTGTTGGCGTAGTCGCCCTTGACGATCTCCGAGGCCTCCTGGGGGAAGGGGAAGCTGATCAGCAGGTTGAGCCCCGGGGCGAGGTGGTCGCCGGCGGCGTTGAGCTGGCGCAGCACCGGGCGCAGGTCGCGCAGGGAGGCCAGCAGGTCCTCCTTGCTGGCCCGGATGACCCGGGTGCCGACGGTGCCCAGCTCGTCGAGCGAGCCGAGCATGGCGACGAGCTCGTCGTGCTGCTCGCGCAGCACCCCGACAGCCGGCCCGGTGGCGTCGATCGCGTCGGTGATGACCTGCTTCTCGCGGTTGAGGGTGCGCGTCAGGCCGGCGATGGACTCCATCGCCCGGATGATCTCCGCCTTCTGCCGGTCCAGGGTGCCGACCACGTCGGACAGGTTGCCGAGCAGCGCCTTGAGCCGCTCCTCGCGTCCGTCCATCACGTCGTTGAGCTCGCGGGTGATCGTGCCGAGCTGCGCCACGCCACCGCCGCTCAGGAGGTAGGACAGCGCACCGAGCACCTCCTCCACCTCCGGGTTGCGACCGGTGGACGGCAGCTCGATCCGATCGCCGTCCTCGAGCCGGCCGACCGGCTCCCCGGCCGGTGCCTCGAGGGCGACGTACTTCTCACCGAGCAGCGAGACCTGCCGGATGTCGGCGACGGTGTTGTCGGGCAGCTCGACGTCGTCGCGCACCCGCAGGGTCACCCGGGCGTGCCAGCCGATCCGCTCGACGTCGACGACCTCCCCCACCGTCACGTCGTCGACCATGACCGGGGAGCGCGGGACGACGTTGAGCACGTCTGCGAAGTCGGCGGTCACCTCGAACGCCTCGTCGGCGTCGACCGGGGATCCCGGCAGCGGAAGGTCGTAGGCGCCGTCGAAGTCGCAGCCGGTCAGCAGGAGCGTGCCGGCCAGCGCGAGGGCCACCGCTCGGGCAGCGCGAGTGAGTCCCAGGACCATCACCGGCCACCCGCCAGCAGATCGGCCAGGTCGGCACCGCCGGGCGCCGGCCGGTTGGCCGTCCCCGAGGGTCGCCCGCTGTGCTCGGGCGGGATGAAGGGGAGCTGGGTGGTGACCGGCTCCAGCAGCATCTCGAACAGCTCGCACGCCAGGTCCGCGGAGACACGGGGCAGCCCGGCCTGCTGCACGATCCCGCACAGGAACCCGTCGGCGTCCCAGACGTTGCCGCCGATGCCGATCCGCGAGCCGATGGAGTTGGACTCGTTGTTGAAGGCCAGGGCGAGGTTGCCCATCGCCACGGGCGCGACGGTCAGCGCGGTGTCCAGGGAGTCGCGCTCGGAGTCGAGGTTCTTCACGACCCGCGTGAGCTTCTCGACGTCGGTCACGAGTGCCTCGCGGTTGTCGCCGACGAAGTCCTCGACGCTGCCCACGGCGCGGGCGACGGCCGCCAGCGCGGCGGAGATCTCCTGACGCTCGTCGGCGAGGTCGGCCGAGACCCCGGTGAGGTCCTGGAGGAAGGCACGCACCAGCCGGTCGTTCTCGGCGAGGGTGCCGGTGAAGGTCGCGAGCTCGGTGACGGTGTCGAAGAGGTCGCCACTGCCCTCGCCGAACGTCGTGGCCGCCGCGGAGAGCTGCCGGATCATCTCGTTGCCCCGCTCCCCCTGGCCCGCCAACGCCTCGTCGCCGGCACGCAGCAGGTTGTCCAGCGTGCCGTCGCGGTTGACCCCGTTGGGACCCAGCGCCTGGGAGAGGTCGCGCAGGGAGCGGTAGATGCGGTCCAGCTCGACCGGCACGCCGGTGTCGGGCAGGGCGATGTCGGCGCCGTCGGCCAGGACGTCACCCCCGGAGTACGCCGGGGTCAGCTGCACGTAGCGGTCCGCCACGAGCGTCGGGGTCACGATGGCGGCCTTCGCGTCGGCGGGGAGGCGGACGTCGGCGTCGTACTCCATCTCGACCGCGACCGAGGCGCCGTCCGGGGTCACCGAGGTGACCCGCCCGACCGTCACGCCGAGCACGCGGACGTCGGTGCCGACGAAGACGCTGACCGCCCGGGGGAAGTGCGCGGTGACGGTGTGCGGCTCCTCGCCGTCGCGCAGCACCAGGACCCCGGCCGTGGCGAGGAGGGCGACGACGAGCGCCACCGCGACACCGCGGTGCCGCAGGCCGCGCAGCAGCGACCCGGTCGCGTGGGAGGTGGTGGCCATCAGTCCTCCAGGCTTCCGGGCAGGAACTCGCCGGTCGGGATGGCCAGCAGGTTGACGACGTAGGCGTCGAACCACGGACCGGTGCCGATGATGTTGCCGAGGATCGAGACGTAGGGCCCGAGCGCCGCCATCGTCGCCTTCAGCTCCTTCTCCTTGCTGGTCAGGAAGTCCAGGAGGTCCTCGACCTCGCGCAGCGCGGGGGCGATCTGGCGCTGGTTGTCCTCGGCGACCCCGCGCAGCTCGTCGGCGAGGCCGCGGGCACCGACCAGCAGGCGGTGGATGGCCTGCTTGCGCCGACGCACCTCCTCGAAGACCAGCTCGCTGCGCGACATCAGCGTCACGACGTCCTCGCTGCGGTCGGCCAGCAGCGTCGAGACGTCCTTGGCCGACGAGAGCAGCGAGCGGATCTCCTCGTCGCGGGAGGCGACCGCCCGGCTCAGGTCCGCGATGCCCTGCATCGAGGCCTCGAGCTCCGGTGCCGCCTCGTCGACGGTCCCGGCGAGCACGTCGAGCGCCTCGACCAGCTGGTCGGTGTCGATCTCCTCGGTGGTCGTGGTCAGGTCGCCGAAGACACCGACGATGTCGTAGGCCGAGTCCGTCCGCTCCAGCGGGATCGGCTCGTCCTCCGACTGCTGACCCGGACCCGCCGGGTCGAGCTGGAGGTACTTCTCCCCCAGCAGGTTGAGCACCTCGACGGAGGCGCGCGACTCGGTGCCGAAGTCGACGTCGTTGTCGACCTCGAAGGTGACGAGGACCCGGTCGTCGACGAGCTCGAGCCCCTGGACCCGGCCCGAGCGGATGCCGCCGACCTGGACCATGTTGCCGGCCCGCAGTCCGGAGCCCTCGGCGAACCACGCCTGGTAGGTGGTCCCGCTGAATCCGGGGAACTTCGAGAGGTTGAACGCTGCCGCCATGATCAGCGCCATCACGACCAGGGTGATGGTGCCCAGGCGCAGGATCTGGGCGTCGGAGTGGCGTGCCATCAGTCCTCGCCCCCCTCGGAGCCGTCCTCGCCGGCGCCGTTGCAGCGCGGTGCGGTGGACTGGAACTCGAGGTTGTTGAGCTGGTCCAGCAGGACGTCGAGGCCGGGGATGCCCTCCAGCTCGGGGAGCGTGATCTTCCCGGAGAAGCCGCAGAGGTAGTAGTTGTACCAGCTGCCGTAGGTGCCGGTGCGGGTCTGGTCGGTCATCGACTCCGGCAGCCGCTCGACCAGCTCCACGAGCACCTCCCGGTTGCGCGGCTGGTTGAGCAGCCTGGCCAGGCGGCGCAGCTCGGCGACGTCGTCCTCGAGCAACGGGCGTCCCCGGGTGAGCAGGTCGGCCACCTCCTCGGTGAGCTCGGAGATGCTGCCCAACGAGGAACCGATGAGGCGGCGGTCGCGGGCGAGGTCGCCCATCCACCGCTTGAGCTCCACGATGAGGCGGGTCAGCTGGGAGTGACGGGAGTCGACGGTGCGCAGCGTCTCGTCAAGGTTCGTGACGACCCGTCCGATCAGCTCGTCGCGCTCGGCGAGGTCTCCCGTCAACGAGGCGGTGCGCCGCAGCAGCCCGGCGACGGTGCCGCCCTCGCCCTGCAGGACCTGGACCAGGTTGAGGGAGAGCTCGTTGACCTGCTCGGGCTGCAGGGCCTGGAACAGCGGCTTGAAGCCGTTGAACAGCGTCGTCAGGTCGAGCGCCGGGCTCGTGCGCGCGGCCGGGATCGGCTCGCCCGGGTCCTGCGCCGGCGCGGTGTCGCCGTCACGGCCCTCCTCCAGCGCCAGGTACCGGTCCCCGACCAGGTTGAGGAAGCGGATCTCGGCGCGGGAGGAGGTGGTCAGCTCCACGTCGGTCTTGACCCGGAACGTGACCAGGGCCTGCGACCGCTCGTGGTGCTCGACCGAGCGGACCTCGCCGACGCTCACGCCGGCGACGCGGACGTCGTCGCCCTTCTCGAGCATCGAGGCGCTGGTGAAGACCGCGGTGTATTCCTGGCCTGCCCCGAACCCGACGTTGCCCATGATGGCCGCGAGCAGGCCCGTCACGAGCACGGAGACGACGGTGAAGACGCCGAGCTTGATCGCCGCCGCGATCGTGGCCACGTTGCGCTGCTGGGTGCTCACGAGGACACCGCCTCCCCCCGCACGACCGGCCCGTAGAGCAGGGAGCCGAGCGCGCCGTAGGCGCCGGCGTCACGACCCGACCGGCCGGCCAGCAGGGCGTTGAGGACCTGCTGGTCGCCGGGTGTGCCGGCGTACCCCATCGAGACGGGGTCGAGCAGCGCACCGAGGTAGGGCAACCTGCTGTCGGGTGGGCGGCTGTCCTTGTCCGACCCGTCGCGCAGCGGCTGGGGCCCGATCGGCTCCGGCGGGTTCGGCAGGCCCAGGCACCACGGCCCGCGGCCGACCTCGCCGTACTCCGGACGGTCGTCCTCGTCGTAGGCCTCGTACTGGGCGCTGAAGAGCTCGAGGTACTGCTTGACCTGGTTGCCGCTGAAGGCCTTCGACAGCCGCGGCTCGTAGTTCTCGGCCCCCTCCAGCAGGCAGGGCAGCTGCGGCGAGTAGACGGCCAGCAACCGCAGCAGCGGTGCGGTCACCTCGCCGACCCGGATCAGGTCGGCCTCGTTGTCGGCCAGGACCCGCGCGGAGGTGTCGGCCAGGCCGCCGAGGTCGCTGAAGAAGGTGTCGAGCTGCGCGCGCTTCTCGGTGACCGTGCGGCTGGTGACGGTGAGGTTGCCGAGCACGTCGAGCAGGTCGGGCGCGGCGTCGTCGTAGGCGTCCGCGACGTCCGCGAGGGCCGCGAGGTCCTCGCGCAGCGTCGGCAGCGAGTCCCGGATCGCCACGAGGTAGCCGTCGAGGTCGTCCAGCGTCTCGCCCAGGACCTCGCCCCTCCCCTCGAGCGCGGTCGCCAGCGCGTTGAGCGTGGCGTTCAGGTCGGCGGGGCGGACCGCGCGCAGGAGCGGGAACAGCCGGGCGAGGATGCGGTTGAGCTCGACGTTGGTCTCCACCCGGTCGGAGGCGATGACCGCGCCGTCGGAGATCGCCCCTCCCCCGCCGTCGTCGGGCACGACCAGGGAGACGAACTTCTGCCCGAACAGGGTGGTGGGGAGGATCTCCACACTGACGTCCTCGGGGACCTGCCGCGCTGACTCCGGGTCCAGTGCGAGGGTGATGCGGGCGACGTCGTCGCGCTGCTCGATGCCGCGCACCTGCCCGACCAGCGCGCCGTTCATCCGGACGTCGCCGAACTTCGCGAGCTGCAGGCCGGCGCGCTCGGCCTCGACCACCACCGTCGTCGAGGACTCGAAGACCTTGGCGTAGACCGCGACGCAGAACGACAGCAGCAGCCCCAGCAGGGCGAGGAACGCGACGCCCGCGACCAGCAGACGGCGGTGCTCGGCCTTCGAGCCGTGGTGGATGTTGACCAGCATGAGCCCCGCCTACCCGGTGATCCGGACGGTGGTGGTGGAGCCCCAGATGGCGAAGCTGAGGAAGAAGTCGGCCACGACGATGGTGACGATACTGGTGCGGATGGCCCGGCCGACGGCCATGCCGACCCCGGCAGGGCCGCCCGAGGCGGTGTAGCCGTAGTAGCAGTGGATGAGGATCACCGCGGTGGCCAGGACCAGCAGCTTGCCGAAGGACCAGATCATGTCGATCGGCGGCAGGAACTGCAGGAAGTAGTGGTCGTAGGTGCCCGGGCTCTGCCCGTAGATGAGCGTGACGATCAGACGCGGGGACAGGTAGGACGCGCACAGCGCCACGATGTAGAGGGGGATCACCGCCACGAACGCCGCGATCATCCGTGTGGTCACCAGGAACGGCAGCGAGGGGATGCCCATGACGTCGAGGGCGTCGATCTCCTCCGAGATCCGCATCGCGCCCAGGCGGGCGGTGTAGCCACAGCCGACGGTCGCCGCGAGCGCGATCGAGGAGACCAGCGGCGCGACCTCGCGGGTGTTGAAGTAGGCCGAGATGAAGGCGGAGAACTTCGCGACGCCGAGCTGGCTCAGGGACGCGTAGCCCTGGATGCCGACCTCGGTGCCGGCGAAGAACGCCAGGAAGGCGATGACTCCGACCGTGCCCGCGATCAGCGTGAGCCCGCCGGCACCGAAGGTGACCTCGGCCAGGGTGTTGACGATCTCACGGGGGTAGCGCCTGATGGCGCGGGGCGCCCAGGCCAGCGCCTTGACGTAGAAGAGCAGCTGGTCGCCCTTCTGCTCCAGCGAGGCCCGCTGGCCGGAGACGAAGGCGCTTCCGAGCGCGCCGAGGGTACTCATCCGATGCTCCTGCTCACAGCCCCGGCGGGGGGACGACCTGGAAGTAGATGGCCGTGATCACCGCGTTGAGGAAGAACAACAGCATGAACGCGATGATCACCGACTCGTTGACCGCGCGCCCGACGCCGCTCGGCCCGCCACCGGCGCCCAGGCCCTTGTAGGCGCCGACGATCGCGGCCAGCCACCCGAAGACGACCGCCTTGATGCAGGAGATGTAGAGGTCGGTGATGCTCGCCAGCGCCGTGAAGGAGCTGAGGAACGCCCCGGCGCTGCCTCCCTGGATGATCACGGTGAAGAAGTAGCCGCCGCCGATGCCGGCACCGATCACGATGCCGTTGATCATCAGCGCCACGAACATGGTGGCCAGCACGCGCGGCACGACGAGACGTGCCAGCGGGTCGACGCCGAGCACCTCCATGGCGTCGATCTCCTCGCGGATCTTGCGTGCCCCGAGGTCGGAGCAGATCGCCGATCCGGCAGCGCCGGCGATGATGAGCGCCGCGGCGATCGGTGCCGCCTCGCGCACGACGGCGAGGACCGCCGTCGCTCCCGCGAAGGACTGGGCGCCGAGCTGACCGGTGAGGTTGCCGACCTGCAGCGAGATCACCGCGCCGAAGGGGATGCTGACCAAGATGGTGGGCATCAGGGTCACGCTGGTGATGAACCAGGCCTGCTCGATGAACTCGCGCAGCTGGAACCGCGTGGTGAAGATGCGGCGGGTCACGTCGACGACCATCGCCGCGATCTCCCCCGGCCCCCGGATGACCGAGGCAGCACTGACAGCCATCCGTGACCTCCCCATCGCGTGTGGCGCGCCCACACTAGAACGTGTTCTCGTAATGCTCAATCCGCGACGCGCCCAAACATCCCGCGGCCGCCCGCCCGCCACACCCCTCCGGCGCAACTCGTCGCGCACCTAGACTCGACCTCGTCGGCGCGACACCGACGGAGCGGGCCGAGACGAGGGACGGGGGTGGTCGCCGTGGGGCTGGTGCCGGGCGCGTGGAGCAGCTTCGACCTCGACCCCCGACTGCCCGCGCACCGGGGTCTGCGCGCGAGCGACCGCGACCGGGCGACGGCCGCGCACCTCCTCGGCGAGGCGTACGCCGAGGGGCGGCTCGATCCCGCCGAGCACGACGAGCGGGCCTCGGCCGCCACCGGCGCACGGCTGCTCGGGGAGCTGGTACCCCTGCTCGAGGACCTGGTGCCACCGTCGATGCCCGAGCCCTCCAGCAGCGCCGGTCTCGCCCGCGCGACGCCAGCGGAGCTGCGGGACCGGGCGTCGGCGTCGTACGCCAAGGAACGCCGCGCGGCGGTGATGGGCTTCCTGGTGCCCTCGATCATCTGCTGGACCATCTGGGCGCTGGTGATGCCCGGCGGCTTCGCCTGGCCGCTGATCGTCTCGGCCGTGACACTGATGAACCTGCTGCGCGTGCTCGTGCAACGTCAGGACATCCTCGCCGACCACGTCAGGTCCCTGGAGAGGAAGCAGGCCAAGGCGATCGCCCGCGAGGAGCGCGCAGCGGCGCGGGAGGAGCTGCCCTCGGCCAAGATCCGGGAGGCGGCCAAGGCCATCGAGGCCGACGTCGTCCGACGGGTCAACGAGCGCTTCCGCCCGCCCCGACCCTGAGCCGGCCACCCGAGCAGCGGACCTGCCTGCGGCGACCGGCCGTGCTCAGCTCGTCACGGACAGCTGGTAGGCGGTGCCCCGCACCACGGTGAGCCGGTCCCGACCGGTCGCGGCCCGGAGCTTGCGTCGCAGGCCGGCGACCTGGACGTCGATGAGGAAGTCGGAGGCGATGAAGTCGCCACCGCGGACCTCGGTCGCGAGGTCGCCGCGCTCCATCGGCTCGCCGGCGTGCCGCGTGAGCGTCACCAGCAGCTTGGCCTCGGTCGGGGTGAGCGGCACGTTCTCGTCGAGGTACCGGGTCGCACCGGTGAGCGGGTCCACCATCAGGCCCGCACCGAGGTCGGTCAGCGCCACGTCGGCGGACCGGACGACCACGACCGAGTCGTCCTCGCCGTCCTGGGCGCGCATGCCGCTGCGCGGGCGCCGCAGGAGCGCGGAGGCGCGCGCCCGGAGCTCTCGGGGCGAGAACGGCTTGGCGAGGTACTCGTCCGCGCCGACCTCGAGGCCGATCAGCCTGTCGGTCTCGGCATCGCGGCCGGTGATCATCACGATGTAGGCGTCGGTGAAGCGACGCAGCTGCTGGCAGATCTCGGTGCCGTCCGCATCGGGCAGCGTGAGGTCCAACGTCACCAGGTCCGGGTGCCTCTCGCGTGCCAGCGACAGGGCCTCCTCACCCGTCGTGGCGACGCTGACGTCCATCTCCAGGCCCTCGAGCACCATCACCACGAGGTCGGCGATGTCCGGATCGTCGTCGACGACCAGCGCTCGGTGCCGTGCGGTGCTCACGACGGCGCTCCGGGACGGCGCGGCGAGGACTGGAGGATCAAGGAGTCGAGCACGTGCCCCACGGTAGTGCGCGGACGGTCGGACACGCACCGATCAGTCGGTACCGACGTGTGTGCGGTGCGGATAGCCTGGGCGCTCCGGACAGCCAATCCCCCTGACGGCATGACGAGGAGCCCCCCGACGTGAGTGCGGCCGAGGACCTGCGGCGGCAACGTGCCGTGGACGGACTCGGGCTGTCCGAGCCGGGCACCCACCCGCGGCTGGACCGGATCACCCGGCTCGCCTGCCTGGCGCTGGACGTGCCGATGTCGGCGGTGACGGTGCTGGATCACGGCCGGGCGAGGTTCCCCAGTGCCCACGGGTTCGACCCGGTCTCGATGCCCGAGGACGAGGCGTTCTGCCGCACCACCATCGACAGCGCGGAGGACGTCCCGCTCGAGGTGATCGACGCCCCCCAGGACCACAGGTTCCGCGACCTGCCCGTCGTCAGGGACGGGGTCCGGTCCTACGTCGGCATGCCGCTGCGCGACCACACCGGCACCCCGGTGGCGACCTTCTGCGTCTTCGACCGGCGTCCCCGCGAGCTCACCCCCGAGCAGCGGGAGGCCTTCGAGGACCTCGCCGCGTGGGCCGAGCGCGAGCTCGTCGCCTCGACCGAGATGCAGCAGGCGAGCCGGGTCCAGGCTTCTCTCCTGCCCTCACGGCCGATCCGCGTCGGTGAGTGGGACGTGGACGGACTCTGCCTGCCGGCGATGGCGGTCGGCGGCGACTTTTACGACTACGAGGTGACGGGCGGCGTGCTGCACGTGAGCCTCGGCGACGTGATGGGCAAGGGCACCGGGGCCGCCCTCATCGGTGCCGCCACCCGGACCGCGCTGCGCGGCACCGCCCACGCCGTGTCCGCCGGCGTCGACCTCGGCATCACGATCACGCAGGTCGCGCACTCGATGCTCGACGACCTCGAGCGCGCCGAGTCCTTCGTGACCCTCATCGACCTAGCCCTGGACCTGGAGACGGGCGTCGCGCGCTTCGTCGACGCCGGCTCGGGGCTGGTGCTGCTGGTGCGCGCTGACGGAACCCCCCACCGCCTCTCCGGCCGCGACCGGCCCCTCGGGGTCCTTCCCGACGACTGGTGGGAGCAGGTGGAGGTCACGCTCGAGCCCGGGGACCGCCTCATCCTGTTCAGCGACGGCGTGCTGGACCTGCTGCCCGATCCCGAGGCGTGGCCCACCGCCGTGGGTGGCTGGGTCGCGGAGTCACCCGACATCCCCACCCTGCTGACCAACGCGGTACGCCACGTCACCGACGTCTCGGCCCTCGACGACATCACGATGGTCGCGATCTTCCGCCAGGTCCCGGAGATCCTGGACTGATGGCCCGTCGCGAACGTCCAGCCCTCTCCCCGGACGCGGCCGAGCGACGCCGTCGCCACCGGTTGCTGCAGATCCGGGTCGTCGTCGTCCTGACCTCCCTCCTCGGGCTGAACTACGTCACGTGGCGCTGGCTGTTCTCAGTGAACTGGGACGCCTGGTGGATCGGCGTCCCCCTGGTGCTGGCCGAGACCTACAGCCTCATCGACTCGCTGCTCTTCGGGCTGGGGATGTGGCGGCTCCGCGAGCGCGGGGAACCGCCCGATCCGCCGCCGGGCCTGACGGTGGACGTGTTCATCGCGACCTACAACGAGCCCATCGACCTGGTCATGACCACGGCCAGGGCGGCCCAGCAGATCCGCTACCCGCACCGCACCTGGATCCTCGATGACGGCAACCGCCCCCAGATGCGCGCCGCGGCCGAGGCGGAGGGCATCGGCTGGCTGACCCGCTCGGCGGACTGGGCGGGGATGCCGCGCCACGCGAAGGCCGGCAACCTCAACAACGCCCTGCTGCACACCGACGGCGAGTTCATGCTCATCCTCGACGCCGACCAGATCCCGCTGCCGGAGATCCTGGACCGCACCCTGGGCTACTTCAACGACGAGAAGATGGCGCTGGTCCAGACGCCGCAGTACTTCGTCAACGTCCCCGACGACGACCCCCTGGGCAGCCAGGCGCCGCTGTTCTACGGCCCCATCCAGCAGGGCAAGGACGGGTGGAACTCGGCGTTCTTCTGCGGCTCCAACGCCGTGATCCGACGTGAGGCCCTGATGCAGCTGGGCATCAGCCGGTACGTCCACGAGGTCGAGACCGGCGTCCAGCAGGCCCTGCGCAGCGCTCGATCCGTCGTACGCCGCTCCCGCGCCGCGCTCGACCCCGCCGAGGTCGAGGTCCGGGCGGCGCTCGACGCGATCCTCGCCGACATCGGCCGGGCCCGTCGCGAGCTGGCGCGCGGCGTGCCGCTCTTCGACGTCACCTTCAGGTTCCAGCAGCGCGTCGCCGCCGTGCGCCAGTCACTCGTCGCCGACGACCTGGCCACGCTCCAGGCCGACCTGTCGGTGCTGGCCGAGCTCGAGGAGATCGCAGCCGACCCGGACACCACGCTGGGGGCCATGGACGCCGGCGACCTCGGTCAGGTCCTGGCCCGCGACCTGTCGCCGCTGGCCGCGGTCGAGGCCGTCGAGACGCTGGTGCGCGCGGTCGATGTGGACCGGGCCGGCGAGGCGCAGGCGATCATGCCCCTGGCGACGATCTCGGTCACCGAGGACATGGCCACCTGCATGCGCCTGCACACCCTCGGGTGGCACTCGGCCTACCACGACGAGGTCCTGGCCCACGGCCTGGCGCCCGAGGACCTGCAGACGATGCTGGTCCAGCGGCTGCGCTGGGCGCAGGGCACGGTCCAGGTGATGTTCCGCGAGAACCCGCTGGTGCAGAAGGGGCTGAACCTCGCCCAGCGCCTGATGTACTTCTCGACGATGTGGAGCTACCTCTCGGGGTTCGCCGCCATCGTCTACATCGGCGCCCCGGTCGTCTACCTCACCATCGGCGTGCTGCCGGTCCAGGCCCTCTCGACCGAGTTCTTCCTCCGCCTGGTGCCCTTCCTCGTCGTCAACCAGCTGCTGTTCTGGCTGGTCGCCGACGGGAGACCGACCTGGCGCGGTCAGCAGTACTCCCTCGCGCTCTTCCCGGTGTGGATCAAGTCCTTCACCTCCGCCTTCGGCAACGTCTTCCTCAAGCGCCCCCTCGACTTCGCCGTCACCCCGAAGACCAAGCAGGAGCCCCAGGGTCCGGCGTGGCACCTGGTCAAGCCGCAGCTGTGGGCGATCGGGCTGCTGGTCGCGGCCATGGTCATCGGTGTCATCCGCATCCTGGCCGGTCAGGCCAACACCGCGGGTGCGGTCTTCAACATGATCTGGGTCGTCTTCGACCTGCTCATCTTCTCCGTCATCATCAAGGCCGCCCTCTACCGCGGCTACGAGCCACCCGACCCGCCGACACCGCCCGCCGACGACCCCGCCTCGCTACCCGCCTCCGAAGGAGCCCACTGATGGACCTCGACGTCACCACCCGCCCCGACGGCATCGCCGTGGTCGTCCCCCGTGGTCGTCTCAACATGGTCTCCGCGCGGAACCTGAAGGAGACGCTGAGCGAGCTGGTCGCCGGCGGGACGACCCGGATCGTGGTCGACATGGGCGAGACCTCGTTCCTGGACTCCTCCGGTCTCGGCGCCCTGATCGGCGGGCTCAAGGCGGCCCGCCAGGCCGGTGGCGACCTGCGGGTCGCCCGGCCCACGCCCGCGGTCGTCTCGGTCTTCGAGCTGACCAACCTCGACCGGGTGCTCCGTGCGCGCGACAGCGTCGAGACGGCCTTCGATGAGTGAGGCGTCGGACCGGCCGTCGCCGGAGGTGGTGGCGGGCCTGGTCGACCAGCTGGCCACCTGCCCCGGTCGTCTGGTGCTCACCGCACCTGCGGACCCCGAGGTGCTCGACCTGGTCCACTCGATGCTCGAGCACCTGCACGTGGGCGGGGTCCAGGTCAGTCCGTCGGCGAAGATGCGCTTCGAGATGGCCGTCATCGAAGTGCTGGGCAACATCGTCGAGCACGCCTACGCCCACGACGCGGCGCTCCCCGACGTCGACGCCTCCGAGGTCCGTCGCTTCGAGATCCGGCTGGCTGCGACGGGCACCCACCTCGTGGCCTCGCTCAGCGACAACGGGATGCCGGTGAGCCTGGACCTCGACGACCTGCCGATGCCCGACGAGATGGCCGAGTCCGGCCGTGGCCTGGCCCTCGCCGCCGCGGCGTTGGATGTCTTCGAGTTCGAACGCACCGGCGCCCGCAACCACTGGCGGCTCGCCTGCCGCCTCGACTGAGGACCCCCACGACGTGCCCCTCCCCTCCCCGACGCGTCCAGGGCGACACCCCCGCGCCGCGCTCCTGGTCCTCACCGCGGTCGTGCTGGTCCTTCTGGGCGTCCCCGCCCAGGCGGCCACCCACCCGGTGACGGACGCCGACCGGCCGCTGCCCGCCACCGGAGCTCCCTGGTTCGGCCCGCAGCTGGACTGGGAGACCGACTCGGCCGACGACTACGAGGAGCGACTGGGAAGCAGCGCCGCGCTGTACGGCCAGCGGGTCGCCTACCCCCTGACCCCCGACTCCCGCTTCTTCCTCCAGCGGCTCGTGCGGCAGTCGGCGGCCCAGGGCGCCGTCCCCGTCCTGAGCCTCGAGCCGTCCCTGCCGCTCGCCGAGCTCACCGAGGAGCACGCGGCGGAGCTGGCCGGGGAGCTGGCGGGCCTGCACGACGCGCTGGGCACGACGTACCTGCTGCGCTTCGCACCGGAGATGAACGGCACCTGGTACTCCTGGGGCCAGCAGCCCGACGCCTACGTCGCAGCGTTCCGTCGGCTCGCTGAGGTCGTGCACGAGGACGTCCCCTCCGCAGCCATGGTGTGGTCCCCCGTCTACGGCGCCGGCTACCCCTACGGCGCCGCGTACGGCGACGTGGACCCCGACCGTGAGGCCGACGTCGAGGCCCTCGACACCGACGGCAACCGGCGGCTCGACTCCGGCGATGATCCCTACGGTCCCTTCTGGCCCGGCGAGGACACGGTCGACTGGGTCGGGCTCACGCTCTACCACTTCGGGCCCGACCGGGGCCGGATCGACAACGAGCTCGACGACCCCGTCGCGGGAGGTGAGACCGGCGACGTCGAGACCAGCACCGGGTTCGAGACCGACGTCGCGCCTCGGGCGGGGGCGTTCCGGGCCCGGCTCACCGAGGTCTACGGCTACGGCACCGGTGGTGGCCGCCGCCCGTTCTACGACCGTTTTGCGGAGCGCTTCGACAAGCCCCTGCTCGTCGACACCGGCGCAGTGTGGCTGCCGGACCCCGAGGGCGACCCGGAGATGCGTATCAAGCGCACCTGGTGGCGCCAGGTCCTGCGGGCGGACACCGACTGGCCGCTCATCGGCGGCATCCTCTGGGTCGAGGAGCGTCGCAGGGAGGCCGAGGTCCGCGACCGGACCGTCGACTGGCGGGCCACCCGCAACGAGCGGCTCGCCGACGCGCTGCTCGCCGACCTCGAGGGTGAGGTCGACCTGGGGCCGGTGACCCCTCCGGTCACGAGCAGCACCGACCAGGCCGACGACCAGCCGACGCCGGCCGACGACCCGGCCGCTGGCTCCACCCCGCCCCCACCGCTCCCGCCCACGGCAGTGCTGCCCCGACCCACGTCGGCGGGGCTCGCGATCGGGGCCGGTGCCCTGCTCCTGGTGCTGGCCGGCGCCTGGCTCGCGGGCCGCCGCCGGCCCGAGTGGGCCTACGTGCCGGGCACCGATCCCGCCGGAGGTGCCGGGGACGGCCAGCGCCGTGACGCGCGGCTCGACGCCGCTCGCGGACTGCTCCTGGTGGGCCTGGTCGCCGCGCACGGCGAGGTGCTGAGGACCACCGACGGGCCGATGGCCCACCTGATGGGCGCCGTCGTCGGACCCGAGGCCTTCCTGGTCGTCGCCGGGATCGCCGTGGCCCTGCAGCACGAGTCGGTCGCAGCCCGAGCCGGCGCGCTGGCCGCCGCCTCGGCCCGCTGGGCACTCGCCGTCCGGTACTGGGTGCTGACCGTCCTCGTCGCGTTGGTCGTGCTCGGTCTGGGCTACCTGCCCGGCACGGCGGCCACCGCCGTGACCCGCTGGCTCCCCGGCACCGGCGGGGTGGACCTCTACGAGCGGTCGGCGCCGCTGCTGGACTACCCGCCGCCGTGGTGGGCGGTGCGGGAGCTCTTCGAGCTGCGCACCATCCCCTGGCCGTTGTCGATGCTCGGTCTGCTCGTCGTGCTCTCGGTGCTCGCCCCGTTCGTCGTCGCCGCGCTCCGGGCACGCCTGTGGTGGGCGGTCCTCCCGCTGTCGTGGACGGCGTACGCCGCCGGCGTGCTGTGGACCCCCGACTGGACCCTGGGCACGTGGGAGACGGCGTACCCGCCGCTGCTGTGGCAGGTGGTGTTCGTCCACGCCGTGGTGCTGGCCCACCACCGGCACGAGCTGGCCGCACTCCTGGCCCGGCCGCGGGTGCGGCTGGTCGCCGGGTCGCTCCTCGGCCTGGCGGCCGTCGCCTGGTGGCTGGTGACCCTGACGGCGGCGGCCACGGACGCGGGGCTGGCGGACCGGCTCGTCGAGCTGTCCTCCGGTCGCGACCTGCCGCCCGTCCGCCTGCTGCTCGTGACCCTCACCTCCCTCACGGCCTGGCTGCTGCTCACTCGGTGCTGGCGCCCGCTGGCGAGCACCGTGGCGCGTCCGCTGGCCGCGGTGGGCACACGCGGCACGACGGTGCTGGCCGGGCAGGTGTTGCTGCTCGTCCTGCTGGCCGCCGTGGTGCCCGGCGTACCCGGCTGACCGTCAGCCCGCTGCGCGCTCGGCCTGCAGCGTGGCCCGGTCGATGACCCGCCGGGCACGGCCGCGGTAACGCCCCAGCTGCAGGAGGCCGAGGGCCCACAGGAGGTACTGGGTCGACATCGCCCACACGAACGCCTCGGGCGGGTAGTCCGCCCCACCGCCGGGGGTGCGCCAGTCGAGCACCAGCCCGATCATCACGACCAGCACGAGGCTGGCCGAGAAGCCGCCGACGTTGATGATCCCTGTCGAGGAAGCCAGCCGCTCGGGAGGGTTGGAGGTTCGACCGACGTCGAAGCCGATCATCGAGGCCGGGCCGCCGACGCCCACGACCACGACCAGGAGCACGAGGAGCGCGAGCGGGGCGGGACCGGGCCACGCCAGCACGACGCTCCACACCACGACGATCGCCCCGACGATGACCAGCGCCATGGACGAGCGGTGCCACGGGTGCAGGCCCACCAGCCAGCCGAGCACCGGACCTGCCAGCACCACCGCGACCACGAGCAGGGTCAACAGGACGCCCGCCTCGGTCGGGGTGCGGCCCTCACCGCGCACGAGGAAGGGATAGCCCCACAGCAGCCCCAGGCTGGTGGCGCTGAACTGCGTGCTGAAGTGGATCCAGAAGCCCAGGCGGGTGCCCGGGTGCCGCCACGACGCCCGCAGGCTGGAACGGACCGCAGCCCACGCCATGGCCGCGCCGCGATGGTGCCGCTCCCCGGGGGCATCGCGCAGCAGCACGACCCCACCCAGGGCCAGGACCACCCCGACCGTCGCCGAGACCAGGTAGGCCCCCGTCCATCCCAGCGCCCCGAAGGCCCACGTCATCGGGGCCGCCGCGAGGATCGCCCCGCTCTGCCCCAGCGTGCCGCTGACCTGCGTGAGGAACGGGATGCGCCGCGGCGGGAACCACGTCGCCACCAGCCGGAGTAGGCAGATGAAGGTCATGGCGTCGCCGATGCCCACCAGGGTGCGCGCGAGCAGAGCCAGCACGAAGCTGTCGGCCAACGCGAAGCCCACCTGGGCGACGGTCATGACCAACGCGCCGGTGAGGATGACGCTCCGCGGACCGAACCGGTCGACCAGCAGTCCGACCGGCACCTGCATCAGGGCGTAGACCAGCAGCTGGAGCATCGTGAAGGTCGCCAGCTGCGCGGCGGTGATGTCGAAGCGCTCGGCCGCCTCCAGGCCTGCGACCGCCAGCGAGCTGCGGTGGAACACCGCGAGCAGGTAGAGCGAGACCGCGGATCCCCAGACCGCCCAGGCCGCTGCGCGGGGCGGGGTCGGGAGGGTCACGAGCGCCATTGTGCTCCTCTCTCCCACGCGCCGGTGTACCGGTCCACCTCCCCCCGGGTCGTGCCGGCGACCTAGGGTCGCGGCGTGTCCCGTCGCAGCCACTCCCACGACCCACGACCCGGCGGCGTGCTGGGCCCACGCCCCTCGGCGGTGCTGCTCTCGGTGCAGCTGGTGGTGGTCCTGGCCTACCCGTTCCTGGAGGACAGCCCGGCCGGCCGCGCGGTCCTGGGAGTGATCCAGATGGTCGCGGTCGGCGTCGCGGTCGCCGCAGTACGCCGCACGCCCGCCCTGACCTGGGTCGCACTGACCCTCGGCGCGCCGGCTGCGGTGTTCACCGTCGCCGAGGCCCTCGCCACCGACACCAGCTGGGTCATCCTGACCTCGGCCCTGCTGCACGCACCGTTCTACTTCTACGTGTCCTACTCGATGATCCGCTACGTCTTCCACGACGACCGGGTCACCCGCGACGAGCTCTACGCGACCGGCGCGGCGTTCACGGTCGTGGCGTGGGGCTTCGCCTATGTGTACGCCGCCGTGCAGGTCGTGTGGCCCGACTCCTTCGCTGGGACCGGGACCGAGGGGACGCGCAGCTGGTTCGAGCTGCTCTACCTGTCCTTCTCCGTGCTCACCAGCGTCGGTCTCTCCGACGTGGTGCCGGTCGGCGCGCACGCGCGCTCCCTCGTGGCCGTGGAGATGGTGGCCGGCGTGCTCTACGTGGCGCTCGTGGTCTCCCGGCTGGTCGGGCTGGTCGTCAGCCGCCAGGCGATGAAGGCGGTCGACGACCGGCCGGACGAGGGCTGACTCGCTGAAGCGGAGTGGACGTCTGGTGCGTGCGATGGCAAGGCGGAGGAGCGAAGGCGGCCTGTGAGCGGAGCGGCCGTCGAGTGACGACAACGCAGCCAGCGTGCGTGCCAGGCGTTCACTTCTGGGCTTCGATCATCTGGCGGAGCTCTCTCTTCAGCTCGCCGATCTCGTCGCGCAGGCGGGCGGCCAGCTCGAACTGCAGCTCCGTGGCCGCCTCCTTCATCTGGTCGGTGAGGTCCTGGATGAGCTGGGCCAGGTCCGAGCTCGGCATGCCGGCGAGGTCCTTGGCGTGCTTGCCGGCCGCCCCCTCGGCCAGCGCGGGGACGGGCTGGCGCTTGCCCGCCTTGCCCGCGCGCCCCTTGGCCTCGGTGCCGGCCCAGGTCTCCAGCAGCGCCTGGGTGTTCTCGTCCTCGCGGGCGAGCATGTCGGTGATGTCGGCGATCTTCTTGCGCAGCGGTGTGGGGTCGATGCCGTGGGCGGTGTTGTAGGCGATCTGCTTGGCGCGACGCCGGTTGGTCTCGTCGATCGCGGCCTCCATCGAGGGCGTGATCTTGTCGGCGTACATGTGCACCTGGCCGGACACGTTGCGGGCCGCGCGACCGATGGTCTGGATCAGCGACTTGTCCGAGCGCAGGAAGCCCTCCTTGTCGGCGTCGAGGATCGAGACCAGGGAGACCTCGGGGAGGTCGAGGCCCTCGCGCAGCAGGTTGATGCCGACCAGCACGTCGTAGGCGCCCATCCGCAGGTCGCGCAGGAGCTCGATCCGCTTGAGGGTGTCGACCTCGGAGTGGAGGTAGCGGGTGTCGATGCCGGCGTCGAGGAGGTAGTCGGTGAGGTCCTCGGACATCTTCTTGGTCAGCGTGGTCACCAGGACGCGCTCGTCCTTCTCGGTGCGCTGCTTGATCTCGTGGATCAGGTCGTCGATCTGACCCTTGGTCGGCTTGACGACGACCTCGGGGTCGATCAACCCGGTGGGCCGGATGATCTGCTCGACCACGTGCGGTGGCTTGTCGCCGCCGACCAGGTCGAGCTCGTAGTCGCCCGGCGTGGCCGAGAGGTAGATCGTCTGCCCGATGCGCTCGAGGAACTCCTCCCAGCGCAGCGGCCGGTTGTCCATCGCGCTGGGCAGCCGGAAACCGTGGTCGACCAGGTTGCGCTTGCGCGACATGTCGCCTTCGTACATGCCGCCGATCTGGGGCACTGCGACGTGGGACTCGTCGACCACGAGCAGGAAGTCCTCGGGGAAGTAGTCGAGCAGGCAGTTGGGCGCCGAGCCGGGGGCACGGCCGTCGATGTGCATCGAGTAGTTCTCGATCCCTGAGCAGGATCCGACCTGGCGCATCATCTCGATGTCGTAGGTGGTGCGCATCCGCAGCCGCTGGGCCTCCAGCAGCTTGCCCTCGCGCTCGAAGCGGGCCAGCTGCTGCTCCAGCTCGGCCTCGATGCCGTTGATCGCCCGCTCCATCCGCTCCGGGCCGGCGACGTAGTGGGTGGCGGGGAAGACGTAGAGCTCGGTGTCCTCGGTGATGACCTCGCCGGTGACGGCGTGCAGGGTCATGAGCCGCTCGATCTCGTCGCCGAAGAACTCGATGCGCACCGCGTGCTCCTCGTAGACCGGAAAGATCTCGAGGGTGTCGCCGCGGACCCTGAAGGTGCCACGGGTGAACGACATGTCGTTGCGGGTGTACTGGATCTCCACCAGGCGTCGCAGGATCGAGTCACGGTCGTGCTCCTCGCCGACCCGCAACCGCAGCATCCGGTCGACGTACTCCTGCGGGGTGCCGAGGCCGTAGATGCACGACACGGTGCTGACCACGATCACGTCGCGCCGGGTCAGCAGCGAGTTGGTCGCCGAGTGCCGCAGCCGCTCGACCTCCTCGTTGATCGAGGAGTCCTTCTCGATGTAGGTGTCGGTCTGGGGGACGTAGGCCTCGGGCTGGTAGTAGTCGTAGTAGGAGACGAAGTACTCCACCGCGTTGTCGGGGTAGAGCTGGCGCAGCTCGTTGGCGAACTGCGCGGCCAGCGTCTTGTTGGGCTGCAGCACCAGCATCGGGCGCTGCAGCTGCTCGGCCACCCAGGCGACCGTGGCGGTCTTGCCGGTGCCGGTGGCCCCGAGCAGCACGACGTCCTTCTCGCCGCCGGAGATCCGCTTGCTGATCTCGGCGATCGCCGCCGGCTGGTCGCCGGAGGGCTCGTAGTCGGAGACGACCTTGAAGGGGGCGACGCGGCGCTCGAGATCGGTGACGGGACGCATGCGTCGAGCCTACGAGCCGCCACCGACACCACGGGTGATACGGGGTGGGGCCTTCACAAACCTGAACATCGCTCATATTCTCCCCCCACTGCTCCCTCACCCCTCCCTCCCAGGAGCGCCCATGCGCATGGCCGTCCGCGTCCTGTCCCTCCTGCTGCTCGCCGTGGCCCTGAGCCTGGCGAGCACCACCCCTGCGTCGGCTCACGAGGAACGCGAGTCCGTGTTTCCCGCCGGCGACGGGAAGGTCCCCGAGAAACGCTCGCTGAAGCAGGCCGCCGACGTGATCGTCGTCTGCAAGGCCGACTCCAAGAAGCGCATCAAGAAGATCAAGAGCAAGAAGCTCCGCGCCTTCAACAAGCGCCTGCTGAAGAAGTGCGAGCACCGGCACATGCAGGCCGCGGTCGACGCGGTGAGGAAGCAGCGCACCAACATCTACGTCCTTCCCGGGGTGTACCGCGAGCAGCCGAGCTGGGAGCCGCCGTGCGCCGAGGACTACGACGGCGGGGTCGTCGAGTACGACCTCATCGTCTCCTGCGGCGAGGTGGTCAACCTCGTCACCATCGCCGGCGACGACCCCGACGACCCCGACATCAAGTGCGACAACCAGCTCTGCCACCTGCAGATGCTGGGCACCGGCGCCAAGCCGTCCGACGTGACCCTGAAGGGCGGTTTCCGCGAGGACGGTGACTGGGTCAAGCACAACGGCATCAAGGCCGACCGCGCCGACGGCTTCTACCTCGCCAACATGAAGGCCACGCTCTTCCGCGAGAACGCCTTCTACGTCCACGAGACCGACGGCTACGTGCTCGACCGCTTCGAGGGCTCCTACAACCAGCTCTACGGCGTGCTGACCTTCACCTCCGACCACGGCGTCATCTCCAACTGCAACACCCACCACAACGGCGACTCCGGGGTCTATCCCGGTTCCGCGGCCGACGTGAACACCCAGAACACCAACACCGGTCCACTCACGCGCTGGGCCGTCGAGGTCAAGCGCTGCCGGATGCACCACAACGCGCTGGGCTTCTCGGGCACCGCCGGCAACTCGGTCTACGTCCACCACAACAAGATCCACGACAACGGCCTCGGCTTCATCGTCGAGTCGATCCTGGGCGGGCACCCCGGCATGCCCCAGGACCACGGGTGGTTCGAGAACAACAAGATCTACAGCAACAACACCAACTACTACGAGCAGTACGTCCAGGGCGACGACGCCGCCTGCCAGGAGGAGCTGCCCGCCGACATCGGCTTCGAGAAGGGCGTGGTGTGCCCGGCCTTCGGCTTCCCGGTCGGCACCGGCGGCATGATCATCGGCAACCACAACTTCGTCTCGTCCAACCACGTCTGGGACAACTGGCGCCAGGGCTTCATGCTCTTCTGGGTCCCGCCGGCACTGATGCGCGACGACTACGACCCCACGCACCAGCAGGACAACTCCAACTTCAACGCCTTCACGAAGAACGAACTGGGCTACTCGCCGAAGGGCGAGGTACTGCCCAACGGCATCGACTTCTTCTGGGACGAGGCCGGCCAGGGCAACTGCTGGCAGGACAACCTCACCGCCCCGGGCAAGGAGGTCACCCACAACTACGCCCTCGACCTGCCCGACTGCGGCAACCCGTCCCAGTGGCCGATCGGCAACCTGCTGAAGACCACCCAGCTGATCCCGTGCGCGACCTACGACCGGTTCTCCAACCCCGACCCGCCGGCCTGCGACTGGCTCGACACCCCCGAGCAGCCCGCGACCGACGCCGGGGCCGCCGGCACGACCATCCGCAGCGCAGCGTCCGACGGCCCCGGCGCCCCCGCGGCACTGGTGGCCGTGACCCTGGTCGGAGCGCTGGGCATCCGGGTCGCCGGTGTCCGCCGCCGGAACCGTCGCGACGCGGTCGCCGACCCCGCGGAGGCGGCGTGAGCGTCCTGGACCGTCCCCGGGACACGACGGCCCCGCTGCCCCCCGGGCAGCCGGCCGGACGCGGGAGACGCAGGCTGCGGCCGTGGGTGGCCGCGGTCCTCGCGCTGGTCCTCGGAGGCTGGCTGCTGGCGCCGTACGCCGTCCGTGTCGAGCCGCCCCGGCTCGCGCTCGACGGCGACGCGGGCCTGATGGTCGAGGGGTACGGCCCCGCGGGCACCTTCGCGCTGGACTACCGCTTCGGGGAGCAGGTACGCGTCACCGTGCCGGTCGCCAACCACTCGCCCGTGCCGCTGCGCGTGGAGTCGGTCGAGCTCGTCGAGCCGGCCTACCCGTTGATGGCGCCGACGCCGGATGGCTCGCCCGTCGAACCCTTCACGCTGCTGCCCGGCCAGTCCGGGGAGGTGGACCTGACCTTCGAGTTCACCAACTGCCGCTTCTACCACGAGCGCGCCAACAACGCCTACGAGCAGGTGCGACTCTCCGGCTCCGTGCTCGGTCGACCGGTCACCCGGACCGTCGACCTCGCGGTGCCGCTGGTCGTTCACAGCCAGGTCATCCTCAACTGCCCCGACCGGACGCTGGTCCGCGGGGACGACCGACGACTGTGAATGCGGGGGCGCACCCGACGGCGGGTGCGCCCCCCACGCTGGGGGCGGCCCACTAGGTTGTGAGCGTGACGCGCACGAGGACCTGGCCCGACCGGTGGCTGCGGGTGCTGCGTCGCACGCTGCTCACCGTGGTGGGGGTGCAGCTCGGGCTGGCCATGGCCATGACGCTGGTCGACTCCTACCGTCGGCGCGGGAAGAAGCCGGGCGAGTTCCCGGTCACCCCGCCGGCCGAGGTACCGATCGGCGAGAGCACCGTGACGACGTACACCTACGGCCAGCACCTCTACGACGACATGCTCGCGGCCATCGAGGGCGCGCAGAAGCAGATCCTCTTCGAGACCTACATCTGGAAGGGCGACGCCACCGGCGAGCGGTTCAAGCAGGCGCTGGCCGATGCGGCCGCGCGCGGCGTGGAGGTCTACTGCATCTACGACGGCTTCGCGAACCTCGTGGTCTCCCCCGTGTTCAAGCGCTTCCCGCGCTCGATGAAGGTGCTCCGCTTCCCGGTCTACTCCGCCGGTCTGCGCTTCTTCGACCTGCGCCGCTACGGCCGCGACCACCGCAAGATCCTGGTCGTCGACTCCGAGATCGGCTTCGTGGGCGGGTTCAACATCGGTGACGCCTACGCCACCGAGTGGCGCGACACCCACGTGCGCATCACCGGGCCCGGGGTGTGGGACCTCCAGCGCGCCGTGGCCGACTTCTGGAACCTGCACCGCCGGCGCCGGCTGCGCCCCAGCGAGCGGCCGCTGCTGCTGGAGACCTCCTCCGACTGGGAGCCCCGCATCCGGATCCAGCGCAACGTGCCGCGGCTGTGGATGTTCCCGATCCGCTCGATGTACCTCGAGGCCATCAACCGTGCCAGCCGCAACATCTGGATCACCACCGCCTACTTCCTGCCCGACCAGGACTTCGTCGAGGCCCTGAAGGACGCGGCGGGGCGCGGCGTGGACGTGCGATTGCTGGTCCCGCTGAAGTCCAACCACATCGTGGCCGACTGGGTCTCGCGCGGGTACTTCTCCCAACTGCTGGAGGCCGGGGTACGGATCCTGCGCTACCGCGACGCGATGGTGCACGCCAAGACCGCCACCGTCGACGGCACCTGGACGACCGTCGGCACCGCCAACATCGACCGGCTCAGCCTCTCGGGCAACTACGAGATCAACGTCGAGGTCATCGACGCCGGGCTCGCCCGCCAGATGGAGGAGGTCTTCCGCGCCGACCAGTCGCACTGCCTCGAGCTGACCGTCGGTGAGTGGGAGGCCCGCGACCTGCACCGCAAGTTCACCGAGTTCGTGCTGGCACCGCTGCGGCCGTTGCTCTGATCACTCCCACGCGACGGACGTGAAGGTCGCGCTCAGGCCTTCGGGATGTCCAGCACCGAGGCCAACTGCAGCGCCTTGGCCTTCTCACCGCGCACCTTGAGCTGACCGCGGAGCACCCCCTTGACCGCCGCGAGGTGCCCGGTGGCCAGCCGCAGGAAGTCGTAGCCCTCGCAGGTGATCGTGGCGTCGCGGTCGCCGCCGACATCGTCGGGCTCGACCTTGCACGCCCCGTGGTCGACGCGCACGACGTAGCGCTCGGGCTCGCCGCCGGGTGCTCCGAGCAGCTTGAACCCGACGGTCAGGTCGGCCCGAGCGGCGCGGCGCGGGTTCACGAAGTCGGGCAGTCGCCGGAAGATCTCCTCCAGCACCACCGGGCGGAACCCGCTGGCCATCACCTCCCGCAGGTGCTCGACCGGGACGCCCGCGAGTGCACGGGCGACATCGACCGGGTCGAGGGCACTGGGGTCCACCGCGATCTCGTCGGTGCCGGGGATGGTGAACAGACCGCCCACGGCCAGGGCGAGGCCGGCGTCGCCCTCCACGTGCAGCCGACCGGCGAGGTAGTCCAGCGCAGCATTGCCCTGGCCGCTGACCAGCCGGACGAAGCCGATCACCGAGGTGCCGAGCACCACGTCGCTGGGCGCGGTGGCCGGTGCGTCGGCCTCGACCGTGATCGAGCCGAACCCGATCCGCAGCAGGTGGTGCCCCAGCCGTGCGTCGTCGCGGGTGAGGTCGATCCGCACGGTGCCGCTCAGAGCGGCGAGGCGGACGGGGTCGGCGTACTCGTGCAGGCGGGAGAGGACGCCCCGGACCGCCGGCAGCCGGATCTCGTCGCGGCCCACGAGGGCACGCAGCTCGTCGTCGCCGGTGTGCCGGAGCGCCTCGACCAGCGCCTCGGCGTCGGCGTCGGCGAAGAACCGCGTGGCCTCGTCGGCGGTGGCGAGGTGCAGGACGTCCAGAGTTACCTGTGTCACAGCGTCACGATAACCGCCCCGGGGCTCAGCGGCGGGTGACTCGCGCAGGAAGGTGCGTCCGTGGGGCCATCCGCGGCCCCCGACGCGGTCGGTGGAGCCCGGCTACGCCGAGGAGCAGCGGCACGCGACCGCGGTGGGGGCGCCACGGCTCGAGGTAGGCGCGCATCTCCTCGTCGTCGAAGGGCGTGCCGGTCAGTGCCCAGCCGACGTCCTTGGCGACGTGGTAGTCGCCGAAGCTGACGGCGTCGGGGTCGCCCAGGGCGCGTTGGCGCACCTCGGCGCTGGTCCACTCCCCCACGCCCGGCAGGCTCCGCAGCCGACGCTCGGCCTCCTCGCCGTCCAGGCTCGAGAGCCGCTCGAGGGAGTCGGCGACCCGCGCGACCGTCACGATGGTGCGGGAGCGGGCGTGGTCGACGTGCATGCGCAGCCACTCCCAGGACGGGATGGTGCGCAGGGTCGCGGCGTCGGGCTGCACCCACAGCCCCATCTCCCGACCGACACCGGGAGCCCGCTCGCCGAAGCGGTGCACGAGCATCCGGAACCCGGCGAAGGCCTCCTGGCCGGTCACCTTCTGCTCGATGATCGCCGGGACGAGCGCCTCCATCACCAGCCCGGTGCGGCCGGTGCGCAGGTGCGGGTGCCGGCGGCGCGCCTCCTCCAGCACCGGGTGCCGGGGCTCGAACCCGCTCCAGTCGTCGTGGGCACCCAGCAGGCCCGGCAGCGAGTCCAGGACCCACTCGGCGCCCGGGCCCCAGGCCGACGCCCGGACCTCGCCGACGGAGGGGGCGGAGCCGACCCGGAGCGTGGCGGAGCCCTCGGGGGTGCGGGTGCCGCGCCAGACGTGCCCGGCGTCGTCGATGCGGAAGGTCGGGTCGCCCGCACCGCGGCGCAGGGGGCGCAGTGGGCCGGTCACCGAGCAGGGCCAGTCGGGGCGCCAGGTGCGCTGCCGCTCGACCTCCGTGCCACTCACCCCGACGACGCTAGCCGACCGATCCGACACCCTCCTCGGCGGCGACGCGCTCCAGGCGCACGGGGATCCCGTTGAGCCGCGCCATGCCGGCCAGGAACTCCACGTCCTCCACGCGCGCCGAGGCCAGTCGGTTGGTGTTGGCCCCTCCGGCGGCGTTGGCGACCGTCCAGCCGGCGTCGTGGCCCCAGCCGTGCGGGCAGGCGATCGTGCCGGGGCGCACCTCGTCGGTGACCAGAGCCGCGGTCTCGATCGCCCCCACCGTCGAGGTCAGTCGCACCGTGTCGCCGTCGCGGACGCCGGCGGCTGCCGCGTCGTCGGGGTGGATGCGGGCGGCGTGCCGGCGGTTGCGCCCCTTCATCAGGGTGGGGCTGTTGTGCATCCAGGAGTTCTGCGAGCGCATCTCCCGCAGCCCGATCATCCGCAGCGGGTACGCCGGATCCGCCTCGACCTCGAGGGCCGACCGCAACCGCTGCCACTCGGCCGCGAGCTGGGCCGGTGCGAGGTCGACCTTGCCGTGCGCGTGCCGCACCACCTCTGCCAACCGGTCGCCGCGCGCGGGCGGGAGCATCACGCCGTGCTGCTCGGCTCGCAGCCGCTTCAGGCTCAGGCCGCCCCGGCGCAGGCCGAAGCGGTCGCCGTGCGGCCCGGTGCGCAGCAGCAGGTCGACCAGCGTCCAGGGTGTGGGCCCACGGACGCCGAGACGTCGCGCGACGCGGCGCAGCGGGGCGGAGAGCACGTGCAGCCACCCCGGTGCGAACAGCGGGATGCCGGCACGTCGGGCGATCTCGTCGAACACCTCCCACTCATGGCGGGCCTCGCCGGCGGGGTCGAGCACGGCCGGGGTGTGCTGGACGTGCGGCCACGGGCTGGAGGCGACGATCGCGAACGGCACGTCCTCGCGCTCCAGCCAGGTCGTGGCGGGCAGGACGTAGTCGGCGTGCTGGTTGGTCTCGTTGACGTAGAGGTCGAGGGCCACCATCAGGTCCAGCTGCTCCAGAGCCGCCTCCAGGCCGGGGCCGTCCACGCTGCTGAGGACCGGATTGCCGGCGAGCACGAACAACGCGCGCAGCTGCCCGTCGCCAGGAGTGGTGATCTCGTCGGCCATGATCGCGGCCGGCCAGGTGCCCATGACGTCGGGGAACCCGCCGACCCGGCTGCGCTGGTCGTCGTAGCCGAGCCGGCCGGCCCTCTCCGCCGTCTCCTCGAACGGCACGACCGCCTGCCCCAAGAGCACCCCACCCTCGCGGTCCAGGTTGCCGGTCAGCAGCGCGAGGGCGTCGATCAGCACGCTGACCAACGTGGCGTGCTCGCCCAGGCAGGTGCCGGTGCGGCCGTAGACCGCGGCACGCGGGGCCGCTGCGAGGTCGCGCGCCAACGACCGGACGGCCTCCGGCTCGATCCCGGTGCGGGCCGCCGTCACTTCGGGGGTGAACGGCGCCACCGCCGCGAGCAGCGTCTCCGCTCCGACGGCCTGGCGGGCGACGGCCTCCCGGTCGACGAGGCCCTCCTCGGCCACCACCTGGATCAGCGACGCCAGGAGGAAGGCATCGCCGTCGGGCTCGATCGAGACGTGCTCGAAGGCCCTGGCGGTCTCGCTGCGCCGCGGGTCGACCACGACCACGCGGCCGCCACCGGCCACGATGGCCGAGAGGTGCTCCTTCACGCGCGGGGCTCGCACCCCGCTGGCGCGCGAGACCAGCGGGTTGGCGCCCAGCACCAGCAGCAGGTCGGTGCCACGCAGGTCGGGGAAGGGCACCTGGGAGATCGACCCGTAGAGCAGCTTGCTGGCGACGTACCGGCTGTTGATGTCCTGGCTGCCGACGGAGTACTGGTGGCCGGTGCCGAGCGCCGTCATCATGGCGCCCGCCCACAGCGTGCCGCTGATGTTGAAGCCGACCGGGTTGCCGAAGAACTGCCCGACCGAGCCGCCACCGTGCGTGTCGACCAGCGCGCGCAGGCGTGCCGCGATGTCGTCGAGCGCCTCCTCCCACGAGACCTGCTCGAACTCCCCCGGCGCCCCACCGGGCACCCGGCGCAGCGGGTGCAGCACCCGGTCGGGGTCGTGCTGGACCTCCGGGAAGGCCAGCCCCTTGGGGCAGGCGTACCCCCGGCTCAACGGGTGCTCGTCGTCGGGCCGCAGCGAGACCAGCCGCCCGTCCTCGACGGTCGCGATCATCCCGCAGAGGGGCTCGCAGATGCGGCAGTAGGTGGAGACGGTCGTCTGGGTCACCCGGACATAGTGGAACACGTTCTACTTCTGGATCTAGTGTTCGGGGCATGGTCCTGCAGATCCACGACGACAAGCGCGTGCGCACCCTGACCCTCGATCGCCCCGATGCGCTCAACGCGTTCAACATCGAGCTGTACGACGCCACGGCCCGCGCCCTGCGCGAGGCCGCCACGGACCCGGGGGTCGCCGTCGTGCTGCTGACCGGCAACGGCCGCGCCTTCAGCGCGGGCACCGACCTGCTGGAGATGGCCCAGATCGCGGCCGACCCCGACTTCGACCAGGGCGAGGGTGGCTTCGTCAACCTCGTCGACGCCCTCGTGGACTTCCCCAAGCCCCTCGTGGTGGCGGTCAACGGGCTGGGCCTCGGCATCGGCTGCACCGTCCTCGGCTTCGCCGACGTGGCGTTCATGTCGACCACCGCCCGGCTCAAGTGCCCGTTCACCTCCCTGGGGGTCGCCCCGGAGGCCGCGTCCTCCTACCTGCTGCCACTGCTCATCGGCCGGCAGGCGGCGTCGTGGCTGCTGATGTCCGCGGAGTGGTTCGACGCGGAGCAGGCGCTCGAGATGGGCCTGGTGCGCGGTGTCTGCGAGCCCAAGGAGCTGCTCCCGGTCACCCGCGAGCACGCCGAGCTGCTGGCCAGTCGTCCGATCTCCTCGCTCGTGGCCGTCAAGCGCACGATCATCGAGCCGCTCCGGGCGGGGATCGACGCCGCGCGGGCCCGGGAGAACGCCGCCTTCGCCGAGCTGATGGGCGGGCCGGCCAACACCGAGGCGCTCACCGCGTTCGCCGAGGGCCGGGAGGCCGACTTCACGACGCTGCCGCCGGGCTGGTGAGCCCGGCGGCAGCCATCGTGCGGGTCGTGCGGGTCGTGCAGGTCGACCGGGTCAGCGCGGCTCGCTGATGGTCACGTCGAACGAGGCGCCGGCGCCGTACAGCAGCAGGAAGCCGACGTACGCCGCTCCGGCCGGGATCGGGTTCGTCTCGCCGAAGAGCGCGAACCCGCCGGTCATCGGCGCGCAGTCCTCGTCGTAGGCGAAGCTGAACCACTCGCCGATCGGGACGGTCCCCTCGTAGGTGACCGCGTGCAGGCCGTCACCGGCACCCTCGGGGAGCTTGGTGATCCAGGCGTCGACGCCGTTGGCCGCGGGCACCTCCCCGCAGGCACCGGTCCAGGACAGCTCGGTGACGCCTGGACGGTAGGGGTCCAGGCCGAGCAGCGAGCCCTGGGCGATGTTGCCCACCGCGACCGACCCGGAGGTGGTCACCGGCTTGTCGGGCTTGGGCTGCTTCGGGTCGATGCCGGACACCCGCCCGAAGGCCTGGACCTCGGCGATGATCGCGGTCGAGGCGTAGTCCACGGTGTCACCCAACGCGGCGTTGGGCACGACCCTGACGAACGACGCGCGGACCGGCTTCTTCAGCCGCAGGCTCTTCATCATCAGGTCGCTGACGGCCGGCCGGGGGCCCTTCATCCGGAACGTCGCGATCTCGGCGGTGCGCCAGGACTTCCCGTTCCTCGACGTCTGGACGGTGACCTTCTTGGCCGCTGCGAACCGCGGCAGGCCGACCGGCTTGACCACGCTCACGTTCACCGTGTCGATCACGCTGGGCTTGGCGAGCTTCACGACCGCGGTCGCGTCCTTGCCCTCGTTGTAGGCGACGCCGGCGTCCTCGGTCTGCCAGCCGGTCGCCTCGGTGTCGTCGAAGGCGTTCTGGGCGGGCAGCGCGGCGGCCTGGCTCGACACCTTGGTCAGCTTCGCGCCGGACGACTGCGAGAGCAGGTTGGGGCGCAGGGCGACCGTGCGGGTGACCTTGCGACCGCGGGGGACGGTCACCTTCAGGCGCTGCTGGCCGAAGCCGGGCGCCTGCAGGGTGAGCGTGTAGCGGCCCGCGGCCATCCGCGCCGTGGCGACACCGGAGCCGTTCGTGGTGGTGATCGGGGTGGTGCGGCCCTCGAAGAGCCCGCCGAGCACGCGCACGCCCTTCACCGGTCGACCGGTGGAGGGGTTCACGACCCGGAAGGTGACGGTGCCGTTCCGGGACGCCGTCGGCACGTCGAAGCCGGGCACCGGAGCGGTGTCCGACTCGCCGGTGGTGGAGGCCGAGGCGCCCATGCCGCGCTCGGCGAACCCGGCCCAGACCTCGTCGAGGTACTTCTTGCCGTACCGCAGCTCCGCGGCGGCGACGATCGCGTCGCGCATGTCGAGCATGCTGGGCGACGGAGGGCTCAACGGCATCGCGTCGGTCACCATGTGCTCGGCGATGTCGCTCGCCTTCTTGTGGTTGCCCCCGACCGCCCTGCGGATCTTGTCGCGGACGGTCCACAGGGTCGTGGCCCAGATCTCGCCGTCGGAGTGCACCTGGGGCCCGGACATGTCGTAGCCGTAGTCGCCGTAGGTCAGCGGGCTGGAGGCGTAGTTCCAGTTCCGGATGCCGCGCTTCTCGTCACCGACGTACGCCGCGGTCACGGCGGTGCGCGTGAGGCCGCGTCGGAAGAGGTCGTTCATGGCGTACCAGTCGCCCCAGCCCTCGCCCATCGCGCCCGACTGGCCGCCGGCCAGCGAGCCCAGGCCGCCACCGCCGACGTAGCGGTTGCTCAGGCCGTGGACGTACTCGTGCTGGATGATCGAGGTGTCGAAGTCGCCGTCGCGGGGCTCAGCCTCGAAGACGTCGTCGACGAACTCCCACAGGTACATGTTGGTGAAGCCGGGGATGCCGTCGGGCAGCGTGAGCATGTTGGCGTTGTTGCGACCCAGCGGCAGCACCGCCTCGGTGAGGTTGAGCGCACCCGACTGGGCGCCGCCCATCACCGGGTCACCACCGAGCGGGAGGGAGCCGCTGGTCGGGTCGTTGACCAGCTGGAAGTTGCCGCCGGTCTCGGTGAACCCGAACTCGTAGAGCTCGTCGTGGATCCGGTTGTGGTGGTAGAAGAGGTTGGTCGCCGCGGCGTTCGCGTCCGGGATGAAGCTGCCGGTCGAGCCGTCGCTGGTGCGCCAGGAGTCGGGGAACTCGTAGTTGAAGTCGCCGGTCGGCGCGACCGGGCGGTTGTACTGGTCGGCCGCCACCAGGGGCACCGTCCAGGCGATGGCCGTGTTGGCGTTGTTGCCCAGCGTCGTGATGCCCGGCAGGCCGAGCAGGCCCGTCGGGTCCAGCCAGCCGCCGGGGCTGGTGTCGGTGGGGCCGAAGCTCTTGACGACCGGCTCGCCGCCCTTCTTGGCCCCCGGGTAGTTCTCGTAGATCGTGCCCTCGGCGTGCTGCACCAGGCTCTTGCGGAACAGCGGACGGCCCGTCTGGGCGTCCACGATCACGGCGTAGGCCTCGTCGATGCTCTTGATCACCAGGGCGGCGAAGGCGGCCCGGCCGCCCTGAGCGGTCGGGAAGGCGACCTTGCGGACGTACTGCGTGGTGCCGAGCCCGCCGGCCTTGAAGACCTCGTAGCCGCCCTGCGTCCTCCCGGTCGCGACGGCGGTCCACGAGGCGAGGTCGGGGCTGAGGGCCCGGACGGTGCGCTGCAGCGCCTGTGCCGGGGAGAGGTCGAAGGAGCCGAGCAGACCGGTGGCCCGCACCGGGTCACCGGCGTAGCGCACCACACGACCCTGGCGGTCGACGAGCACGGTGAGGATCGCGCCGATGCCCGACGTCACCCCGCCGAAGGTCTGGGCGTAGCTGATGACGGTGGCGCCGATCTTCGGCAGCTCGTGGTCACGGACCAGCTCGAGCCGGGCGATGTCGCGGGCCGAGAGGCCGAACGCCGCGGCGTGCTCGGTCAGCCACTCCCGGGCGATGGTCTCGGCAGCCCCGCTGCGCTTGCCGCTCAGGAAGCCGCCGGCGACCTCGATGCTGCGCGGGGTCCCGGTGGCGTTCCAGGTCACGTCCGCCCCACGCAGCGACCCGAGCGCCGTGCGCTGCGAGCTCGTGGGCGCCACGGCGCTGTCGCCGGCACGGGTGTCGAAGGCCAGGTCCGGCAGCAGCTCCCCGCCCAGCGGCAGCACCAGCGAGTCCCTCGCCGAGACCAGCAGGTCGCGCACGGGGCCGGTGGTCGGGGCGGTCGACTGGGCCGCCTGCGAGAGCGTGGGGGTCGCGACCATGGCGGCCGCGAGGCCTGCCAGCGCGATCTTGCGGGAGAGGAACACGTGGGGCCCTTGGGGGTGAGTCGGGTCGTGGCGGCGGATCGTGGCCGGCGGCCGGTCCGGGTGGGACCGGTCGGGACCCGGTGATCTCACTGCCTGCTGCAACGAGGTCCCCGTGAGTAAGTCACGCTCTCAGGGTGCTTGTGCACAGATTCACAGGCCGTGCGTCGCGGGTGTGGGCACCGTCGGTGGCCGGTGCTTGGCTGGGTGCGTGCTGCTCCACGACCTGGTCACCACGTCCGCCGAGGTCGCCTCGACCCGCTCGCGCAAGGCGAAGGTCGTGGCGCTGGCGGCCCTGCTCTCACGCACCCACGCCGAGGAGGTCGGGCTCGTGGTGTCCTACCTCGGCGGCCGGTTGCTGCAGCGCCGCACCGGGGTGGGCTGGCGGTCGTTGACGTCGCTCCCCGACCCCGCCGACGAGCCGTCGCTGACGGTCGTGGAGGTCCACGCGGCGTTCGAGTCGCTGTCGGCGCTGGCCGGGCCGGGCTCGGCCGGCGCGCGGGCGACCGGCGTGGCCTCGTTGTTCGGTCGCGCGACGGCCGAGGAGCAGCAGTGGTTGCGTGGCCTGGTCACCGGGGAGGTGCGCCAGGGGGCGCTCGACGCGGTCGTCCAGGAGGCGCTGGCGGTGGCTGGAGGCGTGCCGCTCACCGTCGTACGACGCGCGGCGATGCTGGCCGGCTCGACCGTCGCGATCGCCGAGGCGGCGCTGGCCGAGGGCGAGGAGGGCCTCGCGCGGTTCCGGCTGGAGGTGGGCCGACCGGTCCTGCCGATGCTCGCCTCCTCGGCCCCCGACGTCGCTGCGGCCGTTGCGAAGGCCGGTGGCGACGGCGGGGCGGTCGTCGTCGACGCCAAGCTCGACGGCATCCGGGTCCAGGTGCACCGCGACGGCGACGACGTGCTCGTGGTGACCCGCAGCCTCGACGACATCACGACCCGGCTGCCGGAGGTGGTCGCGGTGGCCCGGTCGCTGCCCTCGCAGCGGTTCGTGCTCGACGGCGAGGCGCTCGCAGTCGCCGAGGGCGGGCGGCCCCGGCCGTTCCAGGAGACCTCCTCGCGCACGGCACAGGCGAGCGGGGCGGTGATCAGCCCGTTCTTCTTCGACGTGCTGCACCTCGACGGCGAGGACCTCATGGACTCCCCCGGTCACCTGCGCGCGGCCGCACTGGAGCGTCTCGTCCCCGCCGAGCACCGGGTGCAGCGACTGGAGACCGCCTCGGTCGAGGAGGCCGAGGCGTTCCTGGCCGCCCAGATCAGCGCCGGGCACGAGGGGGTCGTGGTCAAGAGCCCGTCAGCGGCGTACGACGCGGGCAGGCGGGGTGCGGCGTGGGTGAAGGTGAAGCCGGTCCACACCCTCGACCTGGTGGTCCTGGCCGTCGAGTGGGGCTCGGGCCGTCGCTCGGGGCTGCTGTCCAACAGCCACCTCGGCGCGCGCGACGGCGACGAGCTCGTGATGCTCGGCAAGACGTTCAAGGGGATGACCGACGAGGTCCTGGCCTGGCAGACCGAGCGGTTCCTCGAGCTGGAGACCCACCGCGAGGCTCACGTCGTGCACGTGCGCCCCGAGCAGGTCGTCGAGATCGCCTTCGACGGCGTCCAGCGCTCCACCCGCTACCCCGGCGGCGTCGCCCTGCGCTTCGCCCGGGTCGTCCGCTACCGCGACGACAAGTCCCCCGCCGACGCCGACACCCTCACCACGGTCCGCGCCCACCTCGCCTCCTGACGCCTTCTCCCGCCGAACCGGCGCATCAATACGCCGGCTCGACCCGTCGCTCCCGCCGAGCCGGCGCAGCAATACGCCGGCTCGGCGCGAACGGGTCGGAACGAGGGGCGTGATGTTGCTGTCACATGCGTGCAACTCCGAGTTGCACGTGCGTATCGTGAAACCCATGACCTCGCGTGCCCCCGAGACCGACGGCCGACGCTCCGCCGCCGCGGCCCGTCGCCGCGCCCGGGAGGCGGAGATCCTGCAGGCGACCCGCGCGCTCTTCGACGAGCGCGGCGTGCGCGACGCCCAGATCGAGGACATCGCCAAGGCGGTCGGCATCAACCGGGCGATCGTCTACCGCCACTTCAGCGGCAAGGAGGAGCTCTTCGCCCTCACGCTGGTCGGCTACCTCGAGGAGATGCGCGGCGCGCTCGAGACCGCCTCCGCCGCGGGTGGCCCGGCCGAGGAGCGGCTCGCCCGGATCGTCGGTGCGTTCGTCGACTACGCCCTGGAGCACCCGGCGTTCGTCGACTGCGCGCAGGCGCTGATGCGTCGCTCGGGTCCCGAGCTGCTCGACGAGATCTCCGAGAGCGCGCTCTTCCGCCTCGGCCGCGGCATCTCCGGGTGCCTGTCGATCCTGTCGGGCGCGCTGGAGGACGGCGTACGTGCGGGTGACTTCTCGGTCAGCGATCCGACCCTGCTCGCGAACACCCTCTACGCCAGCGGCCTGGGCGCCCTCCAGCTCGCCCGCGTGGGCATCCTGGTCAAGGAGGCCGCGCCCGGCGTCCCCACGGTCGGCGAGATCTCCCACGACCAGGTCCGCGACTACCTCGTCGTCTCCGCGCTCGCGCTGGCCCGCGGCGGCGGCCGCGCCTGACCGGGGGGCGGTGAGTCCTCAACCGATCGTTGACAGGCTCAGGTTGAGCAGGCACCGCCGTACCGAAGTCGGCACCGGTAGCGGTGAGTCCTCAACCCATTCGCGGCCAGCGACGGTTGACCACTCACCGCCCACCACCGCCGGCACCGCTGGCGGTGTGCCGTGAACCGAACCACGGCTGGGAACGGTTGAGGACTCACCGCCCACCCCCACCACGCACCGCGGCCCCGCCTCCACGCAGGAGACGGGGCCGCGGTGAGCAAGCAGTGAGCGGTGAACGTCAGGGGCGCTCGAGGATCGCGGTCACACCCTGACCGCCGGCCGCGCACACGGAGATGACGCCCTTGCCGGAGCCCTTCTGGGCCAGCAGCTTGGCCAGCACCGGGAGGATCCGGCCGCCGGTCGCGGCGAACGGGTGGCCCGCGGCGAGCGAGGAGCCGTTGACGTTGAGCTTGGCGCGGTCGATCGAGCCCAGCGGGGCGTCGAGGCCCAGGCGCTCCTTGCAGAACACCGGGTCCTCCCAGGCCGCCAGCGTCGCCAGCACCTGGGAGGCGAAGGCCTCATGGATCTCGTAGTAGTCGAAGTCCTGCAGCGACAGGCCGGCACGAGTCAGCATCCGGGCCATCGCGTACGCCGGAGCCATCAGCAGGCCCTCGCCACCGTGGACGTAGTCGACCGCGGCGGTCTCGTACTCGGTGATGTAGGCCAGGATCGGCAGGCCGCGCTCCTTGGCCCACTCCTCCGAGGCCAGCAGCACCACGGAGGCGCCGTCGGTCAGCGGGGTGGAGTTGGCGGCCGTCATCGTGGCGGCCTCGCCCTTGCCGAAGACCGGCTTGAGCTTGGAGAGCTTCTCGACCGAGGAGTCCGGGCGGAGGTTGGAGTCGCGCTCGAGCCCGCGGAACGGGGTGATCTGGTCGTCGAGGAAGCCGGCGTCGTACGCCGCGGCGAGCTTCTGGTGCGAGGAGGCGGCTAGCTCGTCCTGCGCCTCGCGGGTGATCTGCCACTCCAAGGCGGTCAGGGCGGCGTGCTCGCCCATCGACATGCCGGTGCGCGGCTCGCCGTTCTGCGGGATGGACAAGCCGATGTCACCGGGACGGATGGCGCCGAGGGCAGTCAGGCGGCCCTTGGTGTCCTTAGCAGCGTTGACCTTCAGCAGCTTCTTGCGCAGCTTCTCGCTGATGGCGACCGGGGCGTCGGAGGTGGTGTCCGTGCCACCGGCGATGCCGACCTCGATCTGGCCGAGGGCGATCTTGTTGGCGACCTGGATGGCGGCCTGGAGGCCGGTGCCGCAGGCCTGCTGGATGTCGGTGGCGGGGGTCTCGGGCGCCAGCTTGGAGCCGAGGACCGCCTCGCGGGTCAGGTTGAAGTCGCGGGAGTGCTTGAGCACGGCGCCGGCGACGACCTCGCCCACCGCCTCCCCGGCCAGGCCGAAGCGGTCGACGAGGCCGTCGATGGCCGCGGTCAGCATCTCCTGGTTGGAGGCCGTGGCGTAGTGGGTGTTGGAGCGGGCGAAGGGGATCCGGTTGCCGCCGACGATGGCGACACGACGAGTCTGGGTCTGCATGCCCCCATCCTTGCGCCGAAGCGGCTCACGGAGAAGGCTGTGAGTGGCACGTCACGAAATGTGGACACTGAGTTACACGTCTAGTTACATGCTCGTGGCCACCCGTGCCACCGCTGCCACCCCGGGCAGCACCCGCGTCAGCAGTCGACCCGACGGAGGAACCGCGCGCCCATGAGCGACAAGTACCAGAGCTTCACCCAGTCCCCGCTGGGCAAGATCCTCGTCAAGAACCTCGGACTCCCCGCCCCCACCCCGCTCGAGCGCTACACCGCCGGCGACCCGCTGGTCGACGGCACCGTCGTCGTGGGCGGCACCGGCCGCCTCGTGGAGTCCCTGCCGGGCCTGCTCGACACCGTCGGCATCGCGAGCACGGTCGTGACCGAGGACGGGCAGAAGTACAAGGGGCTGGTCTTCGACGCCACCGGTCTCACGTCGGCCGACCAGCTCGTCGCCCTGCAGCAGTTCTTCACCCCGCTCATGCGCAGCCTGGAGTCCTGCCCGCGCGTGGTGGTCATCGGCACCCCGCCGGAGCAGTGCAGCGGCTCCGAGCGCGTCGCCCAGCGCGCGCTTGAGGGCTTCACCCGCAGCCTCGGCAAGGAGATCGGCCGCGGCGGCACCTCGCAGCTCGTCTACGTCGCCGAGGGCGCCGAGGGCGCGGCCACCAGCACGCTGGCCTTCCTGCTCTCCCCCAAGTCCGCCTACGTGTCGGGCCAGGTCGTGCGCATCGGCGCCACCGGTACGACGAAGGCCGCCGCAGTCGCCGACTGGCAGCAGCCGCTGGCCGGCAAGGTCGCCCTGGTGACCGGCGCCAGCCGTGGCATCGGCGAGCAGATCGCCCGCGTCCTGCACCGCGACGGCGCCACCGTCGTCGGTGTCGACGTGCCGCAGGCCGCCAACGAGCTGCAGTCGCTGATGAAGGAGCTCGACGGCGACTGGCTGACCCTCGACATCACCGCCAAGGACGCCCCGCAGCGCATCGCGCACCACCTCTCCACCAAGCACGGTGGCGTCGACGTGGTCGTGCACAACGCCGGCATCACCCGCGACAAGAAGCTCGCCAACATGGGCGAGGACCGCTGGGAGTCGGTGATCGCGGTCAACCTCACCGCTCCGGAGCGGATCACCCGCGAGCTGCTGGACCAGAAGGTCGTCAACAAGGGCGGCTCGATCGTCGGCGTCGCGAGCATCGCCGGCATCGCGGGCAACGTCGGCCAGACCAACTACGCCGCCTCCAAGGCCGGCGTGATCGGCTTCGTCGACTCCCTCAAGGACGAGCTGAAGGACGGCATCACCGTCAACGCCGTCGCCCCGGGCTTCATCATCACCGCGATGACCGCGGCGGTCCCGCTGGCGACCCGCGAGGTCGGCCAGCGCCTCAACGCCATGTCCCAGGGCGGTCTGCCCGTCGACGTGGCCGAGACCATCGCCTGGTTCGCCTCCCCCGGCTCCACCGCCGTCAACGGCAACGTGGTGCGGGTCTGCGGCCAGATGATGCTGGGCGCCTGAGATGACCGCCTCCTCCGGCAGCACCACGCACGACGGCTCCGCCGGGCTCGGCACACTGCTGCGCGCGGCACTGCCGAGCATCCCGGTGGTCGGCTCGCTCCCCGGCGTGCGCAAGGCGTCGGCCGACGGCTTCGGCGGCCTGTCCTACGACCGGCCGCCGGTCACGGTCGACGGCGAGCACGTCCGCGCGTACGCCGAGGTCTGCGGCTTCCCCCACAAGGACACCGTGCCGCTGACCTACCCGCACATGCTGGCCTTCGGGCTGCACATGGCGATCATGACCGACCCGGCGTTCCCCGCCCCGGCCATCGGCACGGTGCACCTGGAGAACTCCGTCACCCGCTACCGGCAGATCAGCATCGGGGACACCCTGCAGGTCTCGGCGCGCGTGTCCCCGTCGCGTCCCCACGCCAAGGGCAGGGTCTTCGACTTCACCACGGCCATCACCGACGCCGACGGCACCCCGGTCTGGGAGAGCACCAGCTCCTACCTTCGTCGCGGCAAGGGCGACTCCGACGCCCCGGCCGGCCTCGAGGTCCCGACGACGCCGTCCAACGGTGTGGTCTGGAAGCTCCCGGCCGACCTCGGTCGTCGCTACGCCGCGGTCTCCGGCGACCACAACCCGATCCACCTCTACCCCGTCACGGCGAAGGCGCTCGGCTTCCCGCGTCAGATCGCACACGGCATGTGGAGCCTGGCGCGCTGCGTGGCGGCGCTGGAGAACCGGCTGCCCGAGGCCGTCACCGTCGACTGCGCGTTCAAGAAGCCGATCCTGCTGCCCGGCAAGGTCGCCTTCGGCTCCGAGCGGTACGACGCCGGCTACCTGTTCTCGCTGACCGACCCGCGCTCGTCGGCCCCGCACGTCGTGGGGCGCGTCGCCGCCCACTGACCGAGCGGTCGGCGCACCCGAGGCCGCCCGTGCTCAGCGCGGGCGGCCGAACCGGCGCGCGGCGGTGCTCTCGCGTGCCGCGGTCGCCGAGGCGGCCCGTCGCTCGGAGAACGTGGCCGTGGCCGGTGTCCACACCCCGACCTCGGTGGTCGCGTTGCCGTCCCAGTCGCCGGCCACCGGGAGGTCACCGGGCTGGCCGAACTGCACCTGGGCTGTCCACACCAGACCGTCGCCGTCCTCGCGCCGCAGCGTGAAGGTGGCCGTGCTCTGGTCGAAGACACCGAGGTCGGTGCGGCCGTCGCCGTCCCAGTCCCCGGTGACCGGGATGTCGCCGGCGTCGCCGAGCACGACGCTGCGCACCGTGCCGTCGGTCGCTCGCAACCGCCAGGTGCCGGTCGCCGGGTTGCGCACGCCGACCTCCCAGAGGCCGTCGCCGTCCCAGTCGCCGGCCACCGGCTGGTCGGCAGCCGAGCCGAGCGGCACCTGCGAGGTGGACCTCTTGCCCACCCGCAGGGTGAAGGTCCCGGTGTCGGGCGTCCAGACCCCGAGGTTGGCCTTGCCGTTGCCGTCCCAGTCGCCGAGCACCGGCTCGTCGGTGGCCACCCCCAGCCGCATCCGCTTGGGCGACTTGCCGGGCCGCTGGACCAGGAACTGCGAGCGCTTGGCGCGCCGGTAGACCACGAGCTCAGCCGCGGGCTTCCCGATCATGTTCGCCGCGAGCGGGACGTCGACGCAGTTGGCCGAGCGCTGGGTGGACCCGTAGACGAAGGCCGCCCCGTCGAACCACGCCTCGACGTCCTTGCCGTCCAGGCGCTGCTCGTAGTGCAGGTGCGCCCCCGTGGAGTTGCCTGTGGAGCCGACCGTCCCGAGCTGGGCGGCCTGGTCCACGCGCTGGCCCACGACCACGTGGACCTCCTCCAGGTGGGCGTAGACGGTGCTCTCGCCGTCGCCGTGGTCGACGACGACGTGGTGACCGTAGCCACGGTTCGAGGCCGTCTCGGCGGTCGTCACGACGCCGGGGCCGGACGCGACGACCGGGTCGCCCTCGTCGTCGGCACGGTTCCAGTCGATGGAGCGCGGGCTCGGGCTGTGGCCCGAGCGGGTCGTGCCCTTCCACTCCTGACCGCAGGGGAACGGCATCTCGTAGTCGTTGACCGGCTGCGCCCAGGAAGGCACGGCTCCCACGGGTATCCCCACCACCAGGACGCCACCGAGCAGCGCTCCCGCACCCACTGTCCGCAGCCGCGCCACGGGTCCTCCTGTCGACAGGGGCGGACCCGGTCACACCCACCTCAGGAGGGCACAGCCGCCACTTTCGTCACAAAAGTAACGGCACGTCGGCGTGTCTGTCACGAATTACATCGCTGTCGTGCTAAAAGCGGGGCCGGATCAGACCCTCCTGGGCCACCGTGGCGACCAGCGTCCCGTCCTCGGTGAAGACCCGGCCGATGGCCAGTCCACGAGCAGACTGCGCCGAGGGCGACCACTGGTCGTAGAGCCACCAGCGGTCGGCGCGGAAGGGGCGATGGAACCAGATGGTGTGGTCCAGCGAGGCCATCTGGGTCTTGTGCGGGCTGACCGGGTGCGCCGCGAGCGTGGCCCCGAGCAGCGAGACGTCGGAGGCGAAGGTGAAGGCGGCGACGTGGGTGATCGGGTCGTCGCCCAGCTCGCCGTTGACCTTGGCCCACATCCGGGCGCGGGAGGGGTGCACCGGGTCCGGCTCGAGGCCGTGCTTGGAGTTGCCGATCCACCGGACGTCGAGAGCCGCCCACTCCCGCCCCAGCGCCTCGGCGTCGCTGTTGCCGCGCGCGCCCATCAGCTCGACGAGGTCCAGCCCCTCAGCGGGCGGGATGACGTCCGGCATCGCGTCCTGGTGACTGAAACCCTCCTCCTCGCGTTGGAAGTTGGCGGTGAGGAAGTAGATCGCGCGCCCGTGCTGGCGCGCGGCCACCCGGCGGGTCAGGAACGACCGTCCGTCGCGGATGCGCTCGACGTCGTAGACGATCGGGATGCTCGGGTCGCCGGGCAGCAGGAAGTAGGAGTGCAGCGAGTGCACGCCGAACTCCTCGGGCACGGTGCGGATGCCGGCGCACAGCGCCTGCGCGGCGACCTGGCCCCCGAAGACCCGGCCGCGGGGGGTGTAGACGTTGCCGCCGCGGTAGAGGTCCTGGTCGATCGTCTCGAGGTCGAGCAGGTCGACCAGCTCGTCGACAGCCGCCTGGTCGGGCTCGCGCAGCGGTGTGGGCTCCGGGACCTCCATCACGAGCCCTTCCGGGTACGCCTCAGCAGGGCCTCCTGCGCCGTGGAGCCGACCAGCCGGCCGTCCTCGGTGAAGACGCGCGAGTTGATCAGCGCCCGGCCTCCGGTCGCACGCGGGGCGTGCTGGTCGTAGAGCCACCACCGGTCGGCCCGGAAGGCCTCGTGGAACCACACGGCGTGGTCGAGGGAGGCGATCATGATGTCGGGGCCTCCGAGCCGGTAGCCGTGCGGGGCGAGCGCCGCCCCGGCCAGGGTCATGTCGGAGGCGTAGGCGAACGCGGCCGCGTGCACCAGCGGGTCGTCGGGGAGCTCGCCGTCGATCTTCAGCCAGAACCGCTGGCGGCCGGGACGCTCCCGGTCCTCGGGCAGCAGGTCGGCCGAGGAGCCGACGTACCGCATCGAGATCGCGCCCCACTCCGAGAGCTCCTCGCCCCGGCCCGCCTGCGGGTCGAAGCAGTCCTCGGCCGCGGGGACGTCGACGGGGAAGGCGTCCTGGTGCTCGAGCCCGTCCTCCGGCTTCTGGAAGTCGGTCGTCATCACGAAGATCGGTCGACCGTGTTGTCGCGCCAGCACCCGGCGGGTCGCGAACGAGCGGCCGCTGCGCAGCTCCTCGACGTCGTAGACGATCGGGGCGCCGGTGTCGCCCGGCTGCAGGAAGTAGGAGTGCAACGAGTGCACCACGTAGGCCGGGTCGGTCGTCCGAGACGCCGCCACCAGCGCCTGGGCCGCCACCTGCCCCCCGAACACGCGCGGCAGGACCGAGTCCTGCTGGGCGCCCCGGAAGAGGTTGTCGTCGATCGTCTCGAGGTCAAGGAGCGAGAGCAGCTCGCCCACGTCGCGGGGCACTCAGGCACCACCGTTCCGGTCGTCGGGGTCAGAGGGGTCTCCGGGCTCGTCGAGCCCGGCCAGGAACTGCTCGAACTGCTGGCCGATCTCCTCGCCGGTCGGCAGCGGCTCGTCGGGGGCCAGCAGCGAGGCGCCGCTCTCCTCGGCGCGCTCGAAGGCGTCGTACTGTCGCTCCAGGGCGGCCACCACGTCGGCGACGTCGTCGTGCTCGGCGAGGTACGTCGCGATCTCGGCCTCGCGGTCCTCGGCCTCGGCGCGCAGCCCGGACAGGTCCACGGTCAGTCGGCCGGCGAGCTCGACCTGCTCCAGGAGCGCGGCGGAGGCCTGTGGGTAGGCCAGCTGCGCGAGGTAGTGCGGGATGTGGGCGACGAAGCCCTGCATCGGGTGGTCCCACTCCCCCATCCGGATCTCCAGCAGGGCCTGGGCGCTGCTGGGCACCCGCAACTCGCCGCGCCACGGCGAGGCACCGATGAGCAGCTCGGGGTCGTTGGCGTGGTGGGTGATCGCGATCGGTCGGGTGTGCGGGACCGCCATCGGCACCGAGCCCATGCTGATCGTGCGGGTCACGGAGAAGCGCTCGACGACGTCCCGCACCGCGCGGGCGAAGCCCTCCCAGCGGATGTCGGGCTCGGGCCCCTGCAGCAGGAGGTACGGCGTCCCGCCGGTGTCGTGCAGCAGGCGCACCACGAGGCGGGGCGCGTCGTAGTCCTGGTAGCGGTCGACCACGAAGGACACGGCGGGGCGGCGGGCGCGGTAGTCGTGCAGCTCGTCGACCTCGAAGGTGGCCACGACCCGCCCGGCGCCGGGACCGTCGTCGAGGTCCACGAGGTGCTGCGCGGCCCGGGCGGCGGCGCTGCCGGCGTCGAGGAACCCGTCGAGGACCACCACCATCGTCAGCGACTCCGGCCGCTGCGGGCCGTCGAGCTCGGGCACCTCGTCCACGATGTGCACCAGGCGGTTGTCGGCCACGGTGGGTCCACGCTCCTCACGGCTGGGGGGGGTCTCGTCCTCGGTGGGCGCAAGCCCGGAGCGGCCCACGATATTCCCGGCCGTCCCGGGGCCGCACCACGCCGTCCACCCAATCGTTACCCGCCGGTAGTACCGACAGGTAACATCACTCCGTCCAGAGCACCCACCTCCAGGAGACCCAGTGCCCCGACAGCTGCGAGAGGTCGTCTTCGTCGACGGCGTGCGCACCCCCTTCGGCAAGGCCAAGGGCCAGTACGCCGAGACCCGCGCCGACGACCTCGTCATCAAGTGCATCCGCGAGCTCATGCGTCGCAACCCCGGCCTCCCGCCCGAGCGGGTCGACGAGGTCGCGATCGCGGCCACCACCCAGATCGGCGACCAGGGCCTGACCATCGGCCGCACCGCCGCCCTGCTCTCCGGGCTGCCCCAGTCGGTGCCCGGCTACGCCATCGACCGCATGTGCGCCGGCGCCATGACGGCGGTGACCACCACCGCGGGCGGCATCGCGTTCGGCTCCTACGACGTCGCCATCGCCGGCGGTGTCGAGCACATGGGCCGCCACCCGATGGGTGAGGGCGTGGACCCCAACCCGCGCATCCTCTCCGAGCGCATCGTGAACCCCGATGCGCTGGTGATGGGCAAGACCGCGGAGAACCTCCACGACCGCTACCCCACGATCACCAAGGAGCGCGTCGACGCCTACGCCGTGCGCTCGCAGGCCAAGACCGCGGCCGCCTACGAGGCCGGCGTGATCCAGCCCGACCTGGTGCCGGTCGCCACCCGCTCCGCCGAGCAGGGCTGGGGCCTGGCCACCACCGACGAGCCGATGCGCCCGCAGACGACGATGGAGAGCCTCGCCGGCCTCAAGACGCCGTTCCGTGCCGCCGGCAAGGTCACCGCGGGCAACGCCGCCGGGATCAACGACGGCGCCACCGCCGCCCTGCTCGCCGAGGAGGAGACCGCCAAGGAGCTGGGCCTGCCGATCAAGATGCGGCTGGTGTCCTACTCCTTCGTCGGCGTCGAGCCCGAGGTCATGGGCGCGGGCCCGATCCCCGCCACCGAGAAGGCCCTCAAGCAGGCCGGGCTGACCATCGACGACATCGAGGCCTTCGAGGTCAACGAGGCCTTCGCCGTGCAGGTGCTGGCCTTCCTCGAGCACTTCGGCATCGCCGACGACGACGCCCGGGTCAACCCCTACGGCGGCGCCATCGCGATGGGTCACCCGCTGGCCTCCTCCGGCGTGCGCCTGATGAGCCAGCTCGCCCGCCAGTTCGAGGAGCGCCCCGAGGTCCGCTACGGCCTCACCACCATGTGCATCGGCATCGGCATGGGCGGCACCGTCATCTGGGAGAACCCCCACTGGACCGGAGAGAAGGCCTGACATGAGCGACATCTCGACCCTCCTGGCCCGCGCCGAGGAGATCTCCTCCGACGCCGAGCGCGTGACCGAGGCCAAGCTGCGCAAGGTCGCCCTCCCGGGCGGCGCCGGCGTGATCGGCCTGATCACCCTCGACAACGGCGAGGACCACACCAAGCCCAACACGTTCGGTCCGCGTGGCCTGATCAGCCTCAACAGCGCGATCGACGCGGCCCTGGCCGACGACGAGGTAAACGCTCTCGCCGTCACCGGCAAGCCGTTCATCCTGGCTGCGGGCGCCGACCTCACCTCGATCGCCGGCGGCGGCCCCGACGCCGTGCGCGTCGTGGCCGAGCTCGGTCACGCGGTCTTCCGCAAGCTCGGCGACGGCCAGAAGCCCTCCTTCGGCTTCATCAACGGTCTCTCGCTGGGCGGCGGCCTCGAGGTCGCGCTGCACTGCACCTACCGCACGGTCATGGACTCCGCACCCGCGCTCGGCCTCCCCGAGGTCATGCTGGGCCTGGTCCCCGGGTGGGGCGGCGCGTTCCTCGTGCCGCACCTCGTCGGTGCCGACACCGCGGTGACGCTGATCATCGAGAACCCGCTCAACAACGGCAAGACCGTCGGTGGCCAGCAGGCCTTCGAGCTCGGTCTCGCCGACGCCGTGTTCTCCGGTGCCGACTTCCTGGAGCAGTCCCTGCTCTGGGCCGGCGACGTGCTGACCGGCACGATCACCGTCGAGCGGCCCGAGGTCGACCGCGGGGATGCCTGGGACGCCGCCGTACGCCGTGCCGAGCAGGTCGCCCTGGCCCGCACCGGTGGTGCCAGCCCGGCCGCCGCCAAGGCCGTCGAGCTGCTCGCCGCGGCCAAGGACGGCGACCGCGACGCCGGCTTCGCCCGCGAGGACGACGCCCTGCACGCCCTGTCGCAGACCCCGGAGCTGCTCGCCAGCCTCTACTCCTTCGACCTGGTGCAGAAGCGCGCCAAGCGCCCCGCCGGCGCGCCCGACAAGTCGCTGGCCCGCCCGGTGACCAAGGTCGGCATCGTGGGCGCCGGCCTGATGGCCAGCCAGATGGCGCTGCTGTTCGTGCGTCGCCTCGAGGTGCCGGTCGTGCTGACCGACCTCGACCAGGAGCGCGTCGACAAGGGCGTGGGCTACGTCCACGCCGAGATCGACAAGCTGCTGGCCAAGGGCCGGATCAACCAGGACAAGGCCAACCGCCACAAGGCTCTGGTCACCGGGTCGGTCGACAAGGCCGAGGGCTTCGCCGGTGCCGACTTCGTCATCGAGGCCGTCTTCGAGGAGATGGGCGTCAAGAAGGCCGTCTTCGCCGACGTGGAGAAGGTCGTCAGCGCCGAGTGCGTGCTGGCCACCAACACCTCGTCGCTGTCGATCACCGAGATGGCCGCCGACCTCGAGCACCCCGAGCGGGTCGTCGGCTTCCACTTCTTCAACCCCGTCGCGGTCATGCCGCTGCTGGAGATCGTGCAGGGTGAGAAGACCGACGACGCGACGCTGGCCACCGCCTTCGGCACCGGCAAGGCGCTGAAGAAGACCAACATCCTGGTCCAGGACAGCCCGTCGTTCATCGTCAACCGGCTCCTGGGCCGCTTCATGTCCGAGGTCAGCCGGATCCTCGACGAGGGCACCCCCATCGACGTGGTCGACGGCGCCTTCGCCGGTGTCGCCCCGATGCCGCCGTTCACGCTCATCGCGCTGGTCGGCCCGGCCATCGCGCTGCACAACACCGAGACGCTGGCCGCGGCCTTCCCCGACCGCTTCTACGTCTCCCCCGCCCTCGAGCGGGTCGTGGCCGCGAAGAAGGGCGCCTACTTCGGTCCCGACGGGTCGCTGGACCCCGAGGTCGAGGCGCTGCTGGAGAAGCCGGCCGAGCCGAAGGTCCTGGCCAAGGAGGAGGTGCGCCGCACGGTGCTCACCGGCCTGGCGCAGGAGGCCCGCCTGATGCTGGACGAGGGCGTCGTCGCGGCAGCCGAGGACCTCGACCTGGCGATGATCACCGGTGCGGGCTTCGCCTTCTGGAACGGTGGCCTGACCATGCTGCTCGAGCGCGAGGGCCTGGGCTCGTTCCACTGAGCGCGACCCTTCCCACGCAGCACTGATCGGTGGCGGCGTGCGGGCCTCAGGGTCCGTACGTCGCCACCATCTGCTCGGCAGCCCTGCGCGCCAGGTCGCGTGGGCTCAGCCCGGTGAGCCGTCGCAGCGCCTGGGCGCCCCGCTCGTCGACCGAACCGTCGGCCGGCACGCTGCCCAGCTCGTCGACCAGCTGCCACAGGACCCGGTCGCCGTAGGAGGTGGCCAGGTGCTCGCACGCCCACCAGGACAGCCCGTAGTTGGCCCCCTGGAGGCTCCCGTTGAAGTCCACCGACGCCGGCAGGTCCAGCTCCCCGGACTCCAGCGCGTCGCGCGCGGCCACGAGCGACGCCGTGGACAGGGCTCGGTCCTGGGGCGCCAGCGGCCGCACCGAGACCCACTCCGCGAGACCCTCCGAGAGCCAGGTCGGCACGTCGTCGTCGCGCCGCCCCAGGGCCACGTGGGTCAGCTCGTGGCGGACGAGCCGGTCGCGGGCGGCGTCCTGGCGGGCCAGCATCCGGGGGTGCAGCGCCACCCGGACACCCGCGATCGCGGCGAAGGGGTCCGCGTCGTCCACGGGCACCGGGAACGCCACGGCATCCACCAGGTCCGGGTCGCCACCGGGCAGCTGCTCCAGCGACGCCAGGAACCCCGTCTCGGACGGCGCGTAGAGCACCACCCGGTGGTCCCAGTCGTAGGGCACGACCGCACTCACGTCGGAGATGGCCCGCTGCGCGGAGTCCAGCAGCTCCGCGGACTGGTCGACGCTCCCGGCGTCGAAGACACCCAGGACGCCGGCCACGCTGCGGACCTCCACCGGGCCGCGGTCCCACGGCTGGGCCAGCACACCGTTGCGCTCCTCCCACTCGGCGTCGGTCACCGACGCCAGCCGGAGGCGGCCCCGGGAGTCAGGGGTGAAGAGGTAGCGGTCGCGCGAGACGACCGGCTCGTCGTCGTACCCCTCGAGCTGGAGGTGGACGCGCACGACGACCCAGTAGGACCCCTCGACCCGCAGGATGTCGGCGGGGTCGAAGGAGTAGCGGAAGACGCCCAGCGGCAACTGGCGGACCGAGGCGAAGTACGCCGCCTGGGCGCGCCGGAACGCGCGGTCGGCCGCGACGAGGCCGGACCGGAACTGCCGGGCGCGGTCCTCACGGACGGCGACGGCCCGGCGCCGCAGCACCCGGGTGAGGTCCTCCACGACGCCCGGCGGCGGTGGCGCCGCCGAGGTCGGCAGCGGTGACCCCTCGGTGTCGTCGTCGAACAGCGTGCAGCCGCTCAGTGCGCCGAGCGCCAGCACGACCGACAGCAGCAGTCGCACCGCTCCCGGTGCGACCGGCCGGCGGCGGATCGGGTCTCCCTCCCAGGACCGCTCAGCCGCGCCGGTCAACGGCGTCGAGGTCGGGGAGCGACTCGTCGGCCATCGCCTCGACGATGCCCCGCGCCAGGTGCTGGGCGGTGAGGCCCACCCGGTCGAGGATCACGTCGCGCTTGGCGTGCCCGAGGAACTCCTGCGGGATGCCGTGCAGCCGCACCGGGGTGCGCACGTCGGCCGCGACCAGGGCCTGCAGCAGCGAGGCGCCGCAGCCGCCCTGGACCCCGTTGTCCTCGACGCTCACGACGAGGCGGTGCTCGCGGGCGAGGTCGACGAGCGCGGGGTCGACGGGCTTGACCCAGCGCGGGTCGACGACGGTCACGCCGATGCCCTGGGCGGTGAGCCGCTCGGCGACGTCGACGGCGGTGGTGGCCATGGAGCCGACCGCGACGACGAGGACGTCCTTGGCGCCGGAGCGGACCAGCACGTCACAGCCGCCCACGCGGTCGACGGCCTCGATGTCGGCCGGGGGCGCACCCTTGGGGAACCGGACCACGGTCGGTGCGTCGTCGACGAGGACGGCCTCGTCGAGCAGCTCGCGCAGCCGGGTGGTGTCGCGGGGAGCCGCGAGGCGGAGGCCGGGCACCACCTGCAGGATCGACATGTCCCACATGCCGTTGTGGCTGGCGCCGTCGTCGCCGGTGACACCCGAGCGGTCGAGCACGAAGGTGACGCCGCACCTGTGCAGGGCGCAGTCCATCAGGACCTGGTCGAAGGCGCGGTTGAGGAACGTGGCGTAGACCGCGACGACCGGGTGCAGGCCGCCCATCGCGAGGCCGGCGGCCGACGTCGCGGCGTGCTGCTCGGCGATGCCGACGTCGAAGGTGCGCTCGGGGAAGTGCCGCTCGAAGGCGTCGAGGCCCACCGGGTGCATCATCGCGGCGGTGATCGCCACGACGTCCTTGCGGCGATGGCCAAGGTCGACCATCGCCTCGGAGAAGTGGTCGGTCCAGATCCGGCCCTTGGGCTTCTCCGCGCCGGTCTGCACGTCGAAGGGACCGGGCGCGTGGAACTGGTCGGCCTCGTGGCGCTCGGCCGGGTCGTAGCCGTAGCCCTTGCGGGTCAGCGCGTGCACGATCACCGGCCCGCCGAAGCGCTTGGCCTGCGTGAGGGCGGTCTCCATGGCGGCGCGGTCGTGGCCGTCGACGGGGCCGACGTACTTCAGGCCGAGGTCCTCGAAGAGGCCCTGCGGTGCGAGCGCGTCCTTGAGGCCCTTCTTCATCGCGTGGAGGGCGTCGTAGGCCGCCGGGCCCACGCCGGGGACGGCGTTGAGGCGCTTCTTGACCGCGTCGAGCACGTGCTCGTAGCGCGGGTCGGTGCGCAGGCTCGAGAGCGCGGTCGCCAGGCCGCCGATGGTCGGGGTGTAGGAGCGGCCGTTGTCGTTGACGACGATGACCAGCCGGCTGTCCTTGGCGATCGCGATGTTGTTCAGCGCCTCCCAGGCCATGCCGCCGGTCAGCGCCCCGTCACCGATGATGGCGACGGCGTGCCGGTCCTCGCCGCGGATGCGGTAGGCCTTGGCCAGGCCGTCGGCGTAGGACAGCGCGGTGGAGGCGTGGGAGTTCTCGACGATGTCGTGCTCGGACTCCTCCTGGCTGGGGTAGCCCGAGAGCCCGCCCTCGCGGCGCAGGGTGCCGAAGGACTCCACGCGCCCGGTGAGCAGCTTGTGCACGTAGGACTGGTGACCGGTGTCGAAGACGATGCGGTCGCGCGGGGAGTCGAAGACCCGGTGCACGGCCAGCGTCAGCTCGACCACGCCCAGGTTGGGCCCGAGGTGCCCGCTGTTGGTCGCGACCGTGCGGATCAGCAGGTCGCGGATCTCGCTCGCCAGGAGCGTGAGGTCGTCGTCGCTGAGTCCCTGGAGGTCACGGGGTCCCGTGACCGACTCCAGCACTCCCATCGGGGGTCCTCCTCGGGCGTGGCGTGCCCCCGCACGGTGGTGAGAGGGCGAGTCCATGAGTCTAGACGGAGGTCCTCACAGGTCCACGACCGCGACGGCGGGTTCGTGCAGGCTGCCCAGCCAGACCCGCCCCTCGTGCTCGCGCACCCCGGTGACCATGTGGAAGTCGGGCGTGTCCAGGTCGAGGTCGTGCACCAGGCGCCCCTCGTCGTCGTAGGCCTGCACCCGGCAGGTGTGGGCAGGCTTGGGCTGGAGCCGCTCGGGGATGCGCGTGACCGCCTTGCGCGCCCACATCGGGGCGCTCCCGAGCCGCTCGACCACCGGGTCGACCGGGCTGGCGAGGCTGACCCAGACCAGGCCGTCGCTGCCCCGGGCGATGTTGTCGGGGTAGCCGGGCAGGTCGCCGGCCAGCAGGTCGCGGGTGCCGGCCCGGTCCCCGGTCAGCCAGCGGCGTACGAGGGTGCGGGCGCGGGTCTCGGCGACGACGACGAAGGACTCGTCGGCCGAGAGCGCGACGCCGTTGGCGAAGGCCAGCCCGTCGAGGACGGTGGTGACCGTGCCGTCGGGAGCCAGGGACAGCAGCCGGCCCGAGCGGGTGTTCTGGACGAAGTCGTCCTTCCAGCGCTCGATGCCGTAGTGGCGCGAGGAGTCGGAGAACCAGACGGTGCCGTCGGAGCCGATCGCGGCGTTGTTGGTGAAGACCATCGCGGTGCCGTCCACCTCGGCGAGCAGCCGCTCGACCGCGCCGGTGTCGGGGTCCATGCGCAGCAGCCCGCGGTGGGCGTCGCAGACCAGCAGCCGGCCCTCGGGGTCGATCTCGATGCCGAGCGGACGCCCGCCGGTGGAGCCGACCTGCTCCACGGAGCCGTCCGGCCGCACCCGGAGGACGGCGCCGTCGACGGTGCCGGTGTAGACCGAGCCCTCGTGGCGACCCCGTGGGGCGACCACGACGTCCTCGGCGCCGTCGTGGTGGACCTGGTGGACGGTGACTCGGGTGCTCACGCGCACAGCCTGCTGTAGACCGGGCCGGAGAGGAACCCCGGCAGGACCTGCCGGGCGGACCCGGTGAGGTCGAGATCGAGGACGCGGTCGGACTCGACGAAGACGACCTGTCGCCCCTCGCCGCAGACGATGTCGTCGTCGGTGAGGTCGACGGCCGCGGCGTAGAAGGACAGCTCGTCCCAGGAGTCGTAGGCCTCGTGGAAGACGCTGGCCACCTCGACCAGCTCCAGCGCCTCGGCCGGGAGCCGCACGCCGGTCTCCTCCTCGAGCTCGCGCACCGCGCCGACCACGGCGTCCTCGCCCTCTTCCAGGTGGCCGCCGCACAGACCCCACTTCTCGGGGTCGATCACCGGGTGCTCGTCGCGCTCCTGCAGCAGCAGGCGCCCCTCGCGGTCGACCAGGACGACGCAGGCGAAGCGGTGCATGTCCCCCACTCAACCACTCCGACCCACGCGAGGCGCCGGTCCCCGGCGGGACAGCGGCTCAGAGCCGTGCCCGGTAGCGACGCCCGCGCAGCGCCTCCTCGACCAGCCCGACCTCGCGACGCAGCGCTACCAGGCGCGCCTCCTCCGTCAGGAAGGTCTGCACCGCGGCCTCCACGACGTCGCCGTCGGCCACCTGCGGCAGGTCGGCCCGGGCCTCGCTGAGCCCCCGGCGTACGGCGGCGTGGCAGCCCTCGACGTGCAGCACCGCGAAGCGCGCCAGCACCACGGGGTGGCGCCGCAGCGTGGGGTAGCCGCGGAACTCCGGCGGGCACTGGTCGAGCAGCCAGGCGCACGCCGTGGTCTCCCAGTCGGGGGCGTCGGGGGGTCGCACGGCACGCGGCCAGCCGGGCGGGGCGACGAGTCGGTCCATGGGGCGATCGTACGCCTGTGGTCGAACATGTGTTCGAGGATGGGGTGGGATATTCCGCACGAGTTCTCACCCTCAGTGCGAGCTCAGGGTGAGAACTCGTGCGGACTAAACCGACCTCCCCCCGCCTCAACCCGCCAGGAACGAGAACCGCACCTCGCGCTCGTGGTTGTCGACGTTGAGGTCCACCAGGCACAGGCTCTGCCACGTCCCGAGCGCGAGCCGGCCGTCGAGGACCGGCAGGGTGGCGTACGGCGGGACCAGAGCCGGCATCACGTGCGACCGGCCGTGGCCCGGCGTGCCGTGCCGGTGCCTCCACCGGTCGTCGGCGGGCAGCAGGTCGCCCAGCGCGGCGAGCAGGTCGTCGTCGCTGCCGGCACCGGTCTCGAGGACCGCCAGCCCGGCGGTCGCGTGCGGGACGAAGACGTGCAGCAGTCCGTCCCCGCGACCTCGGCACCACGCCTGGGCACGGTCGGTCAGGTCCAGGACCACGTCGGCGGAGCCGGTGCGCACGGTGAAGGTGTCGGAGTCCATGCCCCCGTTCTACCCCTGCGCGGCACCACTTTACCCCGACGTGACACGCGCGTCCCCGCAGCGGGCACCCCGCACCCCTAGCCTCGGCGGCGTGGAGGTCCTGTCCCTGGCGTGGCGCACCGACCTGGCGCTGCTCGAGCAGTCGGGCAGCGAGGTCGAGCACCACCCGGCGTACGTCGTCGTGCGCACGCCGGGCAACCCGTCGTTCCGCTGGGGCAACTTCGTCCTGCTGCGCCGCACGCCGCTCCTACGGGACCTGCCCGGCCTCGCGGACCGGGTCGAGGCGCTGCTGCCGGGCCTGGCCCACCACGCGGTGGGCATCGACGACCCGACCGCGGGCCGTGAGGACGTCGACCGCCTGCGCCAGCCCGGCTGGCGGGTCGCCGTCGACACCGTGCTCACCGCCGACGCGGTGCGACCGCCGCGGCAGGAGCAGCGCAGCGCGGTCGTGCGCGAGCTGAGCGGTGACCGCGACTGGAGCCAGAAGGTCGCCCTCGACCTGGCCTGCGCTGAGGGCGCCGGGCCCGACTACGAGCTGTTCGCGACCCGGCGGGCGACCGCCGAGCGCGAAGCCGTGGAGGATCGGCACGGTGCGTGGTTCGGCGCCTTCGACGGCGACCGCCTGCTCGCCGGCCTCGGGATCTTCTGCGCCGGCGACGGGCTGGCGCGCTTCCAGACCGTGCAGACCCACCCCGAGGCCCGACGCCGCGGCCTCGCGCAGGCGCTGCTGCACCACGCGGGCACCCACGCCCTGGGCGAGCTGGGCGCCCGCACGCTGGTGCTGGTGGCCGATCCCGACCACCACGCGCTCGATCTCTACCTCGGCGCCGGGTTCGTGCGCACCGAACGTCAGGTGAGCGCCGAGTGCCTCAGGACTCCAGCCAGGCCGTGAACGCCCGGTTGTCGTAGGGACGTCCCAGGAACTCCTCCACCAGGTCGGCGGCATCCCTGCTGCCGCCGGCGGCCAGCACGGTGTCGCGGTACCTCGTGGCCACCTCCGGGGCGAACAGGTCGCCCGCGTCGAAGGCCGAGAAGAGGTCCTTGGCGATGACCAGGCTCCACATGTAGGTGTAGTAGCCCGAGCCGTAGCCCTCGAGGTGCCCGAAGCCGCAGTGGAAGTGCGTGTCGGGCACCTGCCCCCACACCGCGTAGCGGTCCGACAGCTCGCGCGAGCGTGCGGTCAGGTCGTCGGGGAGCTCGGCGTGGAAGCGGTAGGACACGGCGGCGTAGTACATCTGTGTGCGCGCGTAGTAGCCCTTGCCGAACTCCTCGGCCGCCCGCATCCGCTCCACCAGCGCCTCGGGGATCGGGGTGCCGTCGGCGTCGACGGCGAAGCCGGCCAGCACGCCGTGGTCCCAGGCCCACTCCTCCAGCATCTGGCTGGGCGCCTCGACGAAGTCCCACTCGGTCGCGACGCCGGAGAACCGCACCCACGGGTGCCGCCCGGCCAGCACGTGGTGCAGCAGGTGGCCGAACTCGTGGAAGAGCGTGACGACCTCGGAGTGGTCCATCCGGGTGCGCCCGAAGTTGCACACCAGCACGCCCTCGGGGAGCTGGCGGCCGGCGACCCCGCGGACGAGGTCGAACTGCGCAGCGTGGTTGTACTTCCCCGACCGCGGGTGCAGGTCGAGGTGGATGCGGCCGAGTCGCTCGCCGGTCTCCACCAGCACCACGTCGTACGACGCCACCTCGGCGTGCCAGGAGGGCGCGTCGACCGGGAGGTACTCCAGGCCGAAGAGCCGGCCCGTCACGTCGAGCAGACCCTGGCGGACCCGGCCGGAGTCGAAGTAGGCGCGCACGGCCTGGCCGTCCACGTCGTACTGCTCGCGGCGCACGACCTCGCCGTAGTAGCGGGCGTCGGCCACGTCGAGCCG
>JAYYWX010000097.1:0-26710 GCA_036341255.1 Actinomycetota bacterium
GGGGGGGGGGGGGCGGCGGGGGGGGGGGGGTTTACCCCCCGGGGGGGGGCCCAACCGCCGCTTGCCGACCGGAACTCCGTGAGGCAGGCGGCAGTTTCGGTCACCCAGTAGCGCCGGCGGCGGCAGCGTCGTGAGACGGACGATGACACTGCCGCCGGGCGTTGCGCGCACTACAGCCGTGCCGCGGCGAACGTGTCGCAGGCGTCCAGCGAGCCGCGGTCCAGCCCGACGCGGAACCAGCGCATCCGCTGATCGGCCGAGCCGTGGGTCCACGACTCCTCGGTGACCTGGCCCTGGGTGCGCTGCTGGATGCGGTCGTCGCCGACGGCCGAGGCTGCCTCGAGCGCGAGCGTGATGTCCTCGTCGGTGAGCTCGCTGATCAGCGCCTGGCCCGAGGCGTCCTCGGTGCCGGTGGCCGAGCGGGTCCACATGCCGGCGTAGCAGTCGGCCTGCAGCTCCAGGCGTACGGCGTCGGACGTCGGCCCCTGCTGGGTGCGCACCCGCGACATGGTGCCGAGCACGTTCTGGACGTGGTGGCCGTACTCGTGGGCCAGCACGTAGGCCTCCACGAAGCCGCCGTCCGGCCCGCCGAGCTGCCGCTCGAGCACCGAGTCGAAGAACCCGGAGTCGAGGTAGATGCCCGCGTCCACGGGGCAGTAGAACGGCCCCACGTCCGAGGTGGCGTTGCCGCAGCCGGTCGAGGTGGAGCCGCTGAAGGTCGTCAGCGCCGAGATCGGGCGGTAGCGCGAGCCGAGCTCGTCGGTCCAGTAGTCGTGCAGCGAGTTCTCCACGCCGACCCGCGCGCAATCGGAGAAGGAGTTGGCATCAGCGCCCGTCTGGCAGGCCTCGTACCGGTCGCTGCGACCGGTCATCCGATCGACGTCGTACGCCGGGCCACTGCCCAGCAGGTTCACCGCCGCCCACACCAGCACCACGACGATGACGGCCCCGATCGAGCCGCCGCCGAGCGCGCCGCCGGGGAGACCGCCGCGGCCGAGGGAGCCGCCACGACCCAGGGAGCCACGGCCGCCGCCACCACCGGAGTGACGGGTGCGACCGGTGTCGAGCCGGGCCTTGGTGTTGAACCGCACAGAGCCTCCTGGGGCGTCGTGGGGACGGGTCGACGAATCGCTCGTGACCCTGCCGCGAGCCTAGAATCGCACCACCATGATCACCGCACACCAGCTGGAAGTCCGAGCCGGCGCGCGACTGCTCATGGAGGACGTCAGCTTCCGGGTCGGACCGGGCGACAAGGTCGGTCTCGTGGGCCGCAACGGCGCCGGCAAGACCACGCTCACCAAGATCCTGGCCGGTGAGGGGCTGCCCGCCTCCGGGCAGGTCACGACGTCCGGCGACGTCGGCTACCTCCCGCAGGATCCGCGCACCGGCGACCCCGAGGTGCTCGCCAAGGACCGCATCCTCTCGGCCCGGGGCCTCGACGCGGTCGTCGCCAAGCTGCGGCGCGCGGAGGAGGAGATGGGCTCCGACGACCCGGCCGTGCGCGAGAAGGCGATGCGTCGCTACGCGCGCGCCGACGACGAGATGCACGCCGCGGGCGGGTACGCCGCGGAGTCCGAGGCCGCGACGATCGCCGCCTCCCTCGGCATCGAGGAGCGCATCCTCAGCCAGCCGCTGAAGACCCTCTCCGGCGGCCAGCGACGCCGCGTCGAGCTCGCGCGCATCCTCTTCTCCGGTGCCGAGGTGCTGATCCTCGACGAGCCGACCAACCACCTCGACGCCGACTCGATCATCTGGCTCCGCGACTTCCTCAAGGCGCACTCCGGTGGCTTCATCATCATCAGTCACGACAACGACCTGCTGGCGGCCACGGTCAACAAGGTGATGCACCTCGACGCCAACCGCTCGGTCATCGACGTCTACAACATGGGCTGGAAGCACTACCTCCAGCAGCGCGAGACCGACGAGGTCCGTCGCCGTCGCGAGCGGATGAACGCCGAGAACAAGGCCAAGACCCTCACCGACCAGGCCAACAAGATGCGCGCCAAGGCCTCCAAGGCCCAGGCCGCACAGTCCATGCTCAAGCGCGCCGAGAAGATGCTCGAGGGCGTCGAGGGGGAGCGGGCCTCCGACAAGGTCGCCCGGATCGCCTTCCCCAAGCCGGCCGCCTGCGGCAAGACGCCGCTGACGGCCCGCGAGCTGTCGAAGTCCTACGGCTCGCTGGAGGTCTTCACCGGCGTCGACCTGGCGATCGACAAGGGCTCCCGCGTCGTCATCCTCGGGCTCAACGGCGCCGGCAAGACCACGATGCTGCGGATCCTCGCGGGCGTCGACCAGCCCGACACCGGCATGGTCGTGCCCGGGCACGGGCTCAAGGTCGGCTACTACGCCCAGGAGCACGAGACCCTCGACACCTCGCGCACCGTCCTGGAGAACATGCAGTCCGCGGCGCCCCAGCTGACCGACACCGAGGCGCGCAGCGTGCTGGGCTCCTTCCTCTTCTCCGGTGACGACGCGCACAAGCCGGCCAAGGTCCTCTCCGGCGGGGAGAAGACGCGGCTGGCGCTGGCCAGCCTGGTCGTGTCCAGCGCCAACGTGCTGCTCCTCGACGAGCCCACCAACAACCTCGACCCCGCCTCCCGCGAGGAGGTGCTCGCGGCGATCCGCTCCTACGAGGGCGCCATCATCCTGGTCACCCACGACGAGGGCGCCGTGCACGCCCTCGAGCCCGACCGGGTTCTGCTGCTCCCCGACGGCGACGAGGACCTCTGGAACGACGGGTACGCCGACCTCGTCTCGCTCGCCTGACCGCCCCCAGTCAGACAGCGGCAGGGCGGCGACCGGTGGGGCCGCCCACCCGGGTGGTTCCTAGACTCCCGGACATGACGCCCACCGCCGTACCCCGTCCCGACGCGCAGGAACTGGCCGCGGCCGGGCTCGTCCTCTCCGTCGAGGGACCGGTCGCCACCGTGACGCTGGACCGCCGGGAGGTCCGCAACGCCCAGACCCCCGCGATGTGGCGGATGCTCGCCACGCTGGGGGAGTCGCTCGTCACCGACGACGCGATCCGCGTGGTCGTGCTCCGGGGTGCCGGCAGCACGTTCTCGGCCGGACTGGACCGTGCCATGCTCGATCCGGCCGGGGCCGGTGACGGCGTGGAGACCGTCGCCTCCCTGCTGGCCCTCGACGACGCCTCGATGTCGGCGGTGATCGATGACTACCAGCGGGGCTTCACGTGGCTGCGCGACCCGCGCATCCTCTCGGTCGCGGCCGTGCAGGGCTACGCCGTCGGCGCCGGGTTCCAGCTGGCGCTCTCCTGCGACCTGCGGGTGCTGGCCGAGGACGCCCAGCTGTGCATGAAGGAGTCGGCGCTCGGGCTCGTCCCGGACCTGACGGGAACAAAGCCGCTGGTCGAGGCCGTTGGCTATGCACGAGCACTCGAGATCTGCGTGTCGGCCCGGATGGTCGGCGCCGCGGAGGCCCTGCGGATCGGGCTGGCGCTCGAGGTGGTGCCCGCCGAGGCGCTCGACGAGACCGTCGCGGGCCTGGTGCAGGCCCTCACCTCGGCCGCGCCGGACGCGGTCCGCGAGACCAAGGCGCTGATGCTCTCGGCGGCCGCCACGCCGCTCGAGGACCAGCGACGCCTCGAGCGCGAGGCACAGGCCCGGCGCTTCCGCGCCCTCGCCGGGGGCTGACCCGGGGGCTGAGCGGGGGACTGGTCCCCAGGCCCGTGCCACACCGGGACGGCTCACAACAGCAGGAGGACACGTGTCGGGGATGATGAACGCCGGCGCCGCCTGGCGCCACCTGCGCTCGGACCGCAGCGCGCTGGACAAGCGCGTGGGCCGAGCCACCGTGCGCCGGGTGCTCGGCTTCGCCGTACCCCACCGCCGCACCATCTCGGTGTTCCTCGCGCTGACCGTGGTCGACGCCAGCCTCGTGGTGGCCTCGCCCCTGCTGATCCAGCGCATCGTCGACGACGGCATCCTGGACGGCGACCGGTCGCTGGTCGCCTGGCTGGCGCTGGCCATGGCCGGCCTGGCGGTCTTCACCGCGGGCATGAGCATCCTGCTCGCCTGGCTGTCGGCCCGGATCGGCGAGGGACTGATCTACGACCTGCGCACCCAGGTCTTCGGGCACGTCCAGCGCCAGTCGATGGCGTTCTTCACCCGGACGCAGACCGGGGCCCTGGTCAGTCGTCTCAACAACGACGTCATCGGCGCCCAGCGCGCCTTCACCAGCACCCTGTCCACCACCGTGTCCAACGGCGTGGCCGTCGTGGTCGTGGGCATCACCATGCTCGCGCTGAGCTGGCGGGTCACGCTGATGTGCCTGATGCTCTTCCCGCTGCTGATGGTCGCCTCGAAGTGGGTCAGCACCCGGCTGGCCGGCCTGACCCGGCAGCAGATGGACGGCAACGCCGACCTCGGCAACATGATGACCGAGCGCTTCAACGTCGGTGGCGCTCTGCTGCTCAAGCTCTTCGGCCGCCGCGACGAGGAGGACGAGTCGTTCGCGGCCAAGGCCGGCCGGGTGCGCGACCTGGGTGTCCGGATCACGCTCACGACCCGGGTCTTCGGCGCCGCCATGCTCGCGGTGCCGGCACTCGCGACGGCCCTGGTCTACGGCGTGGGCGGCCAGCTCGCCATCTCCGGCACCCTGTCGGTGGGCACCCTGCTCGCGCTCGCGACGCTGCTGCTGCGCCTGCTCGGACCGCTGCAGGGGCTCTCCAACGTCCGCATCGACGTGATGACCGCGCTGGTCTCCTTCGAGCGGGTCTTCGAGGTGCTCGATCTGCCGTCGCTGGTCCAGGAGAAGGACGACGCGGTCGACCTGCCGCGCACCGCCGGCCGGCTGGAGCTCGACAGCGTCGACTTCACCTACCCGGGCGCCGACGAGGTGTCGTTGCCCTCGCTGGAGGGGGTCCAGCGCCCCGACGTGTCCAGCCCCGGTGGACCGGTGTTGCGCGACGTGTCGTTCGCCGCCGAGCCCGGCCAGATGGTGGCACTGGTGGGGCCGTCGGGGGCGGGCAAGACGACGGTGACGCACCTGGTCGCTCGGCTCTACGACGTCACGGCCGGCGCCGTGCGGGTGGGCGGTGTCGACGTGCGCGACGTGTCGCTGCAGTCGTTGGAGGACGTCGTCGGCTACGTCACCCAGGACGCCCACATGTTCCACGACACGATCCGCGCCAACATGCTCTACGCGCGTCCCGGCGCCGACGACACCGAGATCTGGGGTGCCCTGGAGGCCGCCCAGGTCGCCACGCTCGTCCGTCGGCTCCCCGAGGGTCTCGACACGGTGGTCGGCGACCGGGGCTACCGGCTCTCCGGCGGGGAGCGTCAGCGACTCGCGATCGCCCGTCTGCTGCTCAAGGCGCCCAGCATCGTGGTGCTCGACGAGGCCACCGCCCACCTGGACTCCGAGTCCGAGGCGGCGGTCCAGCGCGCCCTCGACGCCGCGCTGGAGGGGCGCACCTCCCTGGTGATCGCGCACCGCCTCTCCACCGTGCGCGACGCGGACCTGATCCTGGTCCTCGAGGAGGGCAGGATCGTGGAGCGCGGCACGCACGCCGAGCTGCTGGCGCGGGGTGGCCTGTACGCCGATCTCCACCGCACCCAGTTCCTCGACGACACCTCGGACGCGCCGGCCTGACGGGACCCGGCAGCGCTCAGTCGGAGGCGGAGGAGGCGGCGCTCGGGGTGCGGCGTGAGGCGCGGCGCGGCCGCTGGCCGCGAGGACCGCGGCGGCGCTCGTCGTAGGCGAGGTAGCCGAACCCGAAGACGGCCAGGACGCCGAAGAACCACCACTGCAGGCCGTAGAAGAAGTGCGGGCCGTCGTTGAGCTCGGGTAGCTCGACCGGCTCCAGCGGCGTGGCCGGGGTCGGATCCTCCGAGCGCAGCTCCACGAAGCCCCCGTAGACCTCGCGGTCCAGCGCCTCGCCGACCCTCTCGCTGTCGATCGCGCGGGTGGAGCGGTTGCTGACCGTCGTGCTGTCGCCGGAGCCGTCCGCTCGGACGTAGCCGGACACCGTGACCGTCCCGGACGGCGGAGCGGGCACGTCGTCGGGCTCGGCGGTGCCGGCGTTCTGGGTGCGCAGCCAGCCGCGGTCGACCAGCAGCGACGTGCCCGAGCCGGTCACCAGGGGCACCACGACGTCGACGCCCGCGATGCCCTCGCGGGTGCGGTAGCGCACGATGACCGTGTCCTCGACGGCGTACTCGCCCGTGGCGGTGACGACCCGCCACTCGTCCTCCTCGCGGACCTCGCGGCCGGCGGCCAGGACATCCTCGACGGGAGCCGGCTCCTGGGTCTCGTTGGCGCGGATGATCGCGTTGTCGGACTGGCGCTCCTCGAGCCGGTCGAACTGCCACTCACCGAGCCACCAGGCACCCCAGGACAGCAGGGCGACGGCGAGGGCGAAGAGCAGCCACCGCCGCGACAGCAGGAAGCCGAACGAACGCACGCCCCGAGGCTAGCGAGCCGCCGGGAACCCTCAGGCACCGGCCGTATGCTTGCGACCATGGTCACCCGCCCCCTCGCCGACCGCTTCGGCCGCGTCGCGACGGACCTGCGGGTCTCGCTGACCGACCGGTGCAACCTCCGCTGCAGCTACTGCATGCCCGCCGAGGGGCTGGACTGGCTCCCGGGCGAGCAGGTGCTCACCGACGACGAGGTGGTCCGGCTGATCGGGATCGCCGTCGACCACCTGGGGGTCGACGAGGTCCGCTTCACCGGCGGGGAGCCGCTGGTCCGGCGCGGGCTCGTCGACGTCGTACGCCGCACGCGGGCCCTGGGCGAGCACCTCAACCTCTCCGCGACGACCAACGCGCTCGGGCTCGCCAAGACGGCCACGGCGCTGGCCGGGGCGGGCCTGGACCGGGTCAACGTCAGCCTGGACACGGTGCGGCGCGACACCTTCGAGACCATCACCCGACGCGACCGGCTCCACGACGTGCTCGACGGCCTGGCGGCCGCCCGCGACGCCGGGCTGGGCCCGGTCAAGGTCAACGCGGTCCTGCTGCGGGGCGTCAACGACGACCAGGCCGGTGAGCTGCTGCGGTGGTGCCTCTCGGAGGGCTACCACCTGCGCTTCATCGAGCAGATGCCGTTGGACGCCCAGCACGGCTGGCACCGCGACGCGATGGTGACCGCCGACGAGATCTTCGCGCTGCTGGAGCGCGAGTTCGTGCTGGCCCCGGCCTCCGAGCCGCGCGGCAGCGCTCCCGCCGAGCTGTTCACCGTCGACGGCGGCCCCGGCACCGTGGGGGTGATCGCCTCGGTCACGCGCCCGTTCTGCGGCGACTGCGACCGGGTCCGGCTCACCGCCGACGGCCAGGTCCGCAACTGCCTGTTCGCACGCGAGGAGTCCGACCTGCGCACCGCCATGCGCAAGGGCGCCAGCGACGAGGAGCTCGCCGACCGCTGGGTCGTGGCCATGCGTGGCAAGGCCGCCGGACACGGCATCGACGACGAGACCTTCCTCCAGCCCACGCGCCCGATGTCGGCCATCGGCGGCTGAGCCGCACCCGACCGGGCTCAGCCCACTCGGAGCACGAGGCAGGTCGAGCCGGCGTATCGATGCGCCGGCTCGACGGGCGCGCCGGGTCAGACGGTGTGGTCGGCGCCCTTCTCGTGCTCGACGACGTCGCGGATGAAGCCGCGGGACCCCAGGAACGACTGCAGCGACTCGAGGTGGTCGGGGCACGCGAGCCAGGCCTTGCGGCGCTCAGGCGTGTGGATCTTCGGGTTGTTCCACAGCAGTGCGTGCGTGGCCGCCGCGCGGCAGCCCTTGCCGGAGCAGACGTCCGGCTCGTCCAGCGCGCCCACTCAGCGCTCCGAGGACGCGCCCAGCGGGCGCTGAGCGCCGCCGGAGCCGCCGAGGGCACGGTGGGTGAAGGTGGCGTCGCGGAGGTCGTAGTCCTCCATCCGGGTGGCCCGGACGTTGGCCAGCACCACCGCGATGTAGGGGAGGATCAAGGCTCCGGCGATCAGGATGGGCCACAGCCAGTCGACGCCGGCCAGACCGGCGACGACCGCGCCTACGAAGCAGGCCGACCGCAGGCTCATCGAGAGCAGGTAGCGACGTTGCCGGCGGCGCAGGTCCTCGTGCGGGCTGGGCGCCGCGGAGGTGATCCGGACCGCGGTGTCGCGGTCCTCGCGCTGGCGTGCCATACGTCGATCCTACGGGGGCGCCGGTCGGCACCGGAGGCCTCGGAGGGTGAGGAGCGCCGCACGGGAGTAGGGTCGGCGCGTGACGAACCGCACCTACCGCATCACCGAGATCGTCGGCACGTCCCCGGACGGAATCGACCAGGCCATCCGCAACGGCATCGAGCGCGCCGCGCAGACGCTGCGCCACGTCGACTGGTTCGAGATGACCCAGGTCCGTGGCCAGGTCAAGGACGGTGCCGTCGAGCACTTCCAAGTGGGCCTGAAGATCGGCTTCCGCCTCGAGGACGACTGAGCGAGGACGGTTCCCTCGCCGGTCGACGACAGGTCGACCGGCGCCGCCACTGCGCCCGCGACGCGCGCTGCTGGGACGCTCATTTCGGGTACCCCTCGGTAATCACTAGCGTCGATCCGCGTGAGCGACGCACCAGTTCCCGAGCCCCGTTCGGTCCTCGTGACCGGAGGCAACCGCGGCATCGGCCGCGCCATCGCCGAGGCCTTCCTCGCGCAGGGTGACAGGGTCGCCGTGACCACCCGCAGCGGCGGCGCCCCCGAGGGCGCCCTCGACGTGCGCTGCGACGTCACCGATGCCGACGCCGTCGAGGCGGCCTTCGCCGAGATCGAGGCCGCGCACGGCCCGGTCGAGGTGCTGGTGGCCAATGCCGGCATCACCGCCGACACGCTGCTGCTGCGGATGAGCGAGGAGGACTGGTCCTCGGTGCTCGACACCAACCTGACCGGCTCCTTCCGTCTGGCCAAGCGGGCCTCGAAGGGCATGCTGCGCCTGCGGCGCGGCCGCATCGTCTTCATCTCCTCGGTCGTGGGACTCCTCGGCTCGGCGGGGCAGGTCAACTACGCCGCCTCCAAGGCCGGCCTGGTCGGCATGGCCCGCTCGATCGCGCGTGAGCTCGGCTCGCGCTCGATCACCGCCAACGTGGTGGCGCCGGGCTTCATCGAGACCGACATGACCGCGGTGCTCAGCGACGAGCAGAAGGACACGATCAAGGCGCAGGTGCCGCTCCAGCGGTACGGCACCACCGGCGAGATCGCGAGCACGGTGCTGTGGCTGACCGGCCCCGGCGCGACGTACGTCACCGGGGCCGTGATCCCGGTCGACGGTGGACTGGGAATGGGGCACTGACATGGCGGCATCCACCAACGGCATCCTGGCCGGCAAGCGCATCCTGGTCGCGGGCGTCACGATGGACTCCTCGATCGGCTTCGCCACCGCCAAGGTGGCCCAGGAGCAGGGCGCGACGGTCCTGATCTCCAACTTCGGGCGAGCGCTGGGCATCACCCGCCGGATCGCCAAGCGGCTACCGGTCGAGCCGGCGGTGCTCGAGCTGGACGTCACCGACCCCGAGCACCTCGAGCGGCTGCCCGAGCTCGTGGGTGAGCACCTCGGCCCCGACGCCGGTCTCGACGGGGTGGTGCACTCCATCGCGTACGGCAACCCCGAGACCCTGCTGGGCGGGAAGTTCCTCGACGGACCCTGGGAGGACGTCGCGCAGGCCGTGCAGGTCTCGGCGTACTCCCTGAAGTCGCTGGCCACCGCCTGCCGCCCGTTGATGGGGGAGGGCGGCTCGATCGTCGGCCTCACCTTCGACGCCACCGTGGCATGGCCGGCCTACGACTGGATGGGCGTGGCGAAGGCCGGGCTGGAGTCCTGCTCGCGCTACCTCGCCCGCGACCTCGGCCCCGAGGGCATCCGCGTCAACCTGGTCTCCGCCGGACCGCTGCGGACGCTGGCGGCCAAGGCGATCCCCGGTTTCACCGAGCTCGAGGACATGTGGACCACCCGGGCGCCGCTGGGCTGGGACAACACCGACCAGGAGCCCACCGCCAGGGCCGTCTGCGCGCTGCTGTCGGACTTCTTCCCGGCCACCACCGGCGAGATCGTCCACGTCGACGGCGGCTTCCACGCCATGGGTGCCTGAGGGCGGCGACCAGCACCCCGCTGTTGAGCCGGGCCCTCCGGCCTGGGAGATTGGGCGCGTGCCCGACAACGCCCGCAAGGACACCCCGCGTCGCATCGTCGTGATGCGCCACGCCAAGGCCGAGCAGCACGGCCCCTCGGACTTCGACCGCCACCTCGCCGACCGAGGCGTGCAGGAGGGGGCGATGGCCGGACGCTGGCTCGTCGAGCAGGGCTTCGAGCCCGACCACGTGCTGGTCTCCGCGGCCCTGCGGACCCGCGAGACCTGGGCGGCGGTGGCCGACGGCGCCGGGTGGGACGCCGACACGATCGAGACCGACGAGAACGACACGCTCTACGAGGCCGGTCCCGAGACGGCCCTGGACCTCGTCCGCGAGGTCCCGGAGGACGCGGTCGCGCTGCTCGTGATCGGTCACAACCCGACGATGGGCTACCTCGCCCAGCTCCTCGACGACGGCGAGGGCGACGAGGACGCCTCCAACGCCCTGGTGATGGGCTACCCCACCAGCGCCATGACGCTCTTCGACCTCACCGGTGACTGGAGCGACCTCGACGAGCAGGGCGGCACCATCCTCGCCCATCACGTGCCGCGCGCTTGAGCGCGGCGTACTGAGCGGGTCGAGCCGGCGTATTGATGCGCCGGTTCGGCGGTCTGGGCGGGTCGAGCCGGCGTATTGATGCGCCGGTTCGGCGGGAGATCAGACCGGGGGAGCAGGGGTGGTGACGCCGGCCGCGCTGTCGGCTGCCTCGATCTCCTCGCGGGAGATGCCGAGGAGGTACATGATCGTGTCGAGGTACGGCACGTTCACGGCCGTGTCCGCGGCGTCGCGGACGGCGGGCTTGGCGTTGTAGGCGATGCCCAGGCCGGCGGCGGCGAGCATGTCGAGGTCGTTGGCGCCGTCGCCGATGGCGATCGTGGACGCCACGTCGACGCCGACCTCGGCGGCGAACTCCCGCAGCGCCGCGGCCTTGCCCGCCCGGTCCACCACCTGGCCGACGATCCGGCCCGTCAGGCGACCGTCGACGATCTCGAGCTCGTTGGCGCGGGTGAAGTGGATGCCGAGGTCGACCGCCAGGCGGTCGGTGATCTGGCTGAAGCCGCCGGAGACGATCGCGAAGCGGTACCCCAGCCGGCGCAGGGTGCGCACCATGGTGCGCGCACCCGGAGCGAGCTGGATGGAGTCGTAGACCTCGTGCAGGGCGGAGGCCGGGACGCCCTCGAGCAGCGCGACCCGCGAGCGGAGCGACTCCTCGAAGTCGAGCTCGCCGCGCATCGCCCGTTCGGTGACCTCGGCGACCTCCGCCTCGCAGCCGGCGTGGGCGGCGATCATCTCGATGACCTCGCCCTGGATGAGGGTGGAGTCGACATCCATCACGATCAGGCGCATGCCGCGGCGCAGCAGGTCCGCGGGCTGCACCGCGACGTCGATGCCCTGGCGTGCGGCCTCCGCGGCCAGCTCCGCGCGCAGCGCGTCCGGAGCCGCGCCCGAGACGTGCAGGTCCAGCGCGGTGACCGGGTAGCGAGCCATTCGTTCGATGCGGTCGATGTTGGCGCCGGCGTCGGCGATGCGACCGGCCACCGCGGCCATCGCGGCCGCGGTGAGCGGGGTGCCGAGCACGGTGACGTGCGCACGTCCGTGCGAGGGCTGGCTGGTGTCGCCGCTGCCCGGCTCCACCTCGAGGGTCATCGACAGCTCGTCCGCGGTCGCCTGGAGGTCCTGGCGCAGGCTCTGGACGTCGTCGGGTGCGGTGACGAGGAGGCCGAGGATGAGCCGACGCCGCAGCACGATCTGTTCGAGGTCCACGACCTCGACCCCCGCCCTGCCCAGGGTGGCGAACACCGCCGAGGTGACGCCGGGGCGCTCGCGCCCGGTCAGCGTGACCAGCAGGGTGTCGGGTCGGCGGGCCCGGTCCGGGGTGCTGTCAGAGGTGCTCATCGCGGCACGAGGCTATCGGTGCCTGCCCGGGCGCTCATGCGGGCGGCCAGACCTCGGGCGAGCAGGCGGCCACCAGGGCGCGACGGGCCGCCGCCCCCAGCGGGAGGATGGCCTGCTCCCGGCGGGTGATCTCGTGCAGGCCGAGCGCGCCGCCGTCGTCCTCGAGCGCCAGGTCGACGACCTCCAGCGCGTGCAGCGCGCGGGCGGCCAGGGACACGCAGCGCTCGGGCACGCCCGGCGGCGCAGCCAGCGGCTCGCGGTGCCGCAGGTCGGTGAGCCGGTCGGCGACCTCGGGGCGCCAGCGCGCCACGTCGAGTGCCGCGAGCGCGTCGGCGCTCTGGAGCAGCGCCGAGCGCAGGCCGCGGTCGGCCTCGCCGACGTCGGGCAGCTGCCGGCGTACGCCGCGGTGGGCGACCCACGTCGTCGTCGGCCCGACCCGCTCGGGCACCAGACCGACCGCGGAGCCGTCGTCCAGCAGCACCACGACGGCCTCGCCGACCTCGATCGCCGCGCGGTTCAGGTCGGCGGGGCCGCCGAGACCGACCGGGTCGCCCTCGACGGGGAACGCAGCACCGAACGAGGTGACCCCCTCCGCCCGTAGCCGTGCCAGGCCGCCGAGCAGCGTCTCCGACACGTCCTCCGACCCGCCGAGCCCCTGTCCGGCGAGACCGGCCACGGCGTGGGTGACGTCGTCGCCGACCACCTCGTCGAGCATCAGGTCCGTGACGACGTGGCCCCCGAGCCAGGCGGTGGCCCACCAGGCGAGGCGGGCGGCGGCGGGCAGCGGGGACGTCACGGCCGCAGAGGCTACGCGCACGACCCCGGCGGGGGAGCGCCGGCCGCGGCGACGGCTCGTTAGGGTGGCGCCATGGCTGCGGTTCTCGAGCTCGTCGACGTCACCGTGCGCCGTGGGGACTCCGTCCTCCTCGACCGGGTCAGCTGGACCGTGGAGGAGGACGAGCGCTGGGTGGTGCTCGGTCCCAACGGCGCCGGCAAGACGACCCTGCTCCAGATCGCCTCGGCGCAGCTGTTCCCGACCCAGGGGTCGGTCGAGGTGCTCGAGGAGCGGCTCGGCTCGGTCGACGTCTTCGAGCTGCGCCCGCGCATCGGCCTGACCAGCGCCGCGCTCGCCGAGCGCATCCCCCGGCACGAGACCGTCCACGACGTGGTGGTCTCGGCGGCGTACGGCGTGCTGGGCCGCTGGCGGGAGATGTACGACGACCTCGACCACGACCGCGCCGAGTCCCTGCTGCGCGAGCTCGGTGCCAAGCACCTGGCTCCCAGGACGTTCGGCACCCTGTCCGAGGGTGAGCGCAAGCGGGTCCAGATCGCGCGGGCGCTGATGAGCGACCCCGAGCTCCTGTTGCTCGACGAGCCCGCTGCCGGCCTCGACCTCGGCGGCCGTGAGGACCTCGTCTCGACGCTGTCGATGCTGGCCTACGACCCCGACTCGCCGGCGACGGTGCTGGTCTCCCACCACGTGGAGGAGATCCCGCCCGGTTTCACCCACGCGCTGATGCTGCGGCAGGGACGCGTGGTGGCCGCCGGGCTGCTGGACCAGACGGTCACCGAGCAGCACCTGTCGGCGACCTTCGGCATGCCGCTCACGGTCAGCCACGACGAGGCCCGGTGGGCGGCGCGACGGCGCACCCGCGCCCGTTGACCGCCTTGTAGGGTCGGGTCATGGACTGGCTGAACGATCACGCATGGGCCGCCTGGCTCGGGCTCGCCGCCATGTTCGGGGTGGCCGAGATGTTCAGCCTCGACCTGATCTTCCTCATGCTGGCCGTCGGTGCGATGGGCGGCGTGGTGGCCGGCGCGTTCGACGCACCGCTGGCCCTGCAGGTGCTCGTCGCGCTCGGTACGTCGCTGGCGACCCTCACCCTGCTCCGCCCGCCCCTGGTGGCCCGCCTGCACGGCGGCCCCGACCTGCGGCTCGGCACCGGCAAGCTGATCGGCTCCCAGGGGGTCGTCACCGCGCAGATCACCGCGACCGAGTCCGGCCGGGTCCGTCTGGCCGGTGATGTCTGGTCCGCCGCCCCCTACGACGAGCACCTCGTCATCGAGCCGGGCCAGACCGTCGAGGTGCTGGAGATCCGTGGCGCGACGGCGTACGTGCACCCGACCGGCGACCCGCTGCCGCCGGCCCCGCCGGTGCCTCCGGCCGACCCCACCCCCTGACCCCCGACCGATCTCGGCACTCCCGGGATCGCCCCCCGTCCGTCCACACGAAGGAGCACCATGGGTCTCGCGATCCTGATCCTGCTCGCACTGATCTTCCTGTTCGTCCTGACCGTCCTGGCCAAGACGATCCGGATCGTGCCGCAGGCCCGGGCCGGCATCGTCGAGCGGTTCGGCAAGTACCGCACCACCCTCGACCCCGGCCTCAACGTCGTCGTGCCGTTCATCGACAAGGTCCGCTACGTCATCGACATGCGTGAGCAGGTCGTGAGCTTCCCGCCGCAGCCGGTGATCACCGAGGACAACCTGGTCGTCTCGATCGACACCGTCATCTACTTCCAGGTCACCGACCCCGTGGCGGCGACCTACGAGATCGCCAACTACATCCAGGCCATCGAGCAGCTGACGATGACCACGCTGCGCAACATCGTCGGTGGCATGGACCTGGAGGAGACGCTGACCTCCCGCGAGTCCATCAACGGTGGTCTGCGCGGCGTCCTGGACGAGGCGACCGGCAAGTGGGGTGTGCGCGTCAACCGCGTGGAGATCAAGGGGATCGACCCACCGCCCTCGATCAAGGACTCCATGGAGAAGCAGATGCGCGCCGACCGTGACAAGCGCGCGGCGATCCTCACCGCCGAGGGTGACCGGCAGTCGGCGATCCTCACCGCCGAGGGCAACAAGCAGTCGGCCATCCTCAACGCCGAGGGTGAGCGCGAGTCCTCGATCCTGCGGGCCCAGGCCGACCGCGAGGCCGCGATCCTGCGGGCCCAGGGTGAGGGGCAGGCGATCCAGACGGTCTTCCAGGCCATCCACGACGGCCGCCCGGACCAGTCGCTGCTGGCCTACCAGTACCTCCAGATGATGCCGCAGATCGCGCAGGGCGACGCCAACAAGGTGTGGATCGTGCCGAGCGAGATCGGAAAGGCGCTCGAGGGCCTCGGCTCGACCATGAACAACCTGCAGGGCATCCCGCAGGAGACCTCCGGCCCGGCCAAGCGGGTCGACATGGGTCCCAGCGAGCCGGCCGTCCCGGCCAGCGGCAAGTCGTCGGCCGACGACGCGGTCCAGGCCGCGATCAAGGAGGCCCAGGCCGCGGCGAATCCCCGGCGATCGAGCGGTGGGTCCGACCAGTCCGGCCCCGCCGGCGGCGAGGACCCGCTCGGCTGAGAGCTTCCGCCACGACGACGGCCCGCACCCCCCAGGGGTGCGGGCCGTCGTGACGTCCGGGCGGCGCTCAGCCCTTCTTCGCGGCCTTCTTGGCGGCCTTCCTGGCGGCCTTGTTCGCGGCCTTGGCCTCCGCCTTGGTGACGGCCGCGGCCTTGGTGCCGCCTCGCGCGAGGAGGCCGAGCAGGCCGGAGAGCACGGCGCCGCCGGCGACGCCGGTCATCATCATCCCGGCTTTGGCGTCGATGCCGTCCGCCTTCGGGCCGACGTAGCCGGCGTAGGCGTCGGCGCCGTCGACGCCCACCCCGAGCAGCACCAGGCCGGTGCGACCCTTGCCGGATGCGACGAGGGTCGCGGCGCCGAGCGCGATCTCGCGCGCACCGAAGAGGCGGGTCATGAACGCGGTCTGCGGGTTCGCCGCCACGTCGAGGCCGAAGGCCTTGGTCACCATCGTCGGGTTGGCCACCGAGGCGGCGCCGATGATGATGCGGCCGAGGGAGAGTCCGGTCACAGGGTTCATGCAGTGACCATAGCGAGGACGACGAGCCTGGTGGGGGAGGCCTGTCAGTCGACGTACGCCGCGTGCCACCGCTCGAGCTCGGCGTAGACGCGTTCGCGGGCCGGGCGCCGCGACAGCACGACGTCGTGCCGGGCGCCGGGGACCGCGACGTAGGTGACGTGCGGGCCGACGGCCGTGGCCCAGCGCCGGATCTGCGGCACCTCCAGGACCACGTCGGACTCGTGGACGTCATCGGTCATGTCCGTGGGCAGCGAGGAGCGGTCCGAGGACAGCACCAGCGTCGGCGCGGGCACCTCCAGGCCCTGCTGGAGCCGGGCGTGACCGTCGCGGATCGCGCGGAGCCAGCCGGCGTGGATCCGGAAGGACTCCAGGGGCTTCCAGTCCAGGTCGAAGTCCCACTCCCCGTCGTGGTCGCGGTGCAGCGAGCGTCCGTAGAGGCCGTTGACCTCGCGCTTGATCTCCTGCAGCGGTCGACGTCGGCCGAGCTCCTTGAGCACGACCGTGCCGATCGTGCGCAGCAGCACGCTGCCCTGCAGGTCCAGCCACGGGGAGTTGAGCACCACCCCGGCCAGCTGCTCGGGGCGCCGCCGGTCGAGCCACAGCGGCAGGGTCAGGCCGCCCGTGGAGTGCGCCGAGGCGACGACGTGGTCGTGGTCGTCGCGGGAGGTGATCAGCCCCCAGGCGGCGTCCAGCTCCTCGTCGTACGCCGCGAGGTCGGTGACGTGGTTGGCGGTCTGCCCCGGCAGCAGCGACCGGCCGTACTTGCGCAGGTCGAGCGCGTAGAAGTCATAGCCGCGCTCGAGCCACCAGGCGGCGTACTCGACCTGGAAGAAGTAGTCGGCGAACCCGTGCACGTGCAGCACGGCACGGCCCGTGGGCCGAGCGGCACGGCGGGAGACCAGCGTCGCGACGACCGGACCCTCCTCGTCGTGGCCGAGGTCGATGGTCTCCGCCAGCCAGGGCTCCCCGAGGACGTCGGTGCGCTGGGTGGGGTCGTGGTCCGGGCGAGGGGTCACGGCCCCATCCTGGCAGCCGCGCGCGTCCGCGTGCGCAGGGCGACCTCGGGGCGGTTGCTCGTGACCAGCCAGGCCCGTCCGGGTCGCATCCAGTAGCGCAGCGACCGCTCGGTGTCGACGGTCCACACCAGCAGCGGCAGCCCGCGGCGGCGGGCGTAGGCGGCGACACCGAGGCGGGCCAGTGTGTGCTTGGCGACCACGAGGTTGGCGCGCGAGCCCGACAATCGCAGGTGCGGGCGCAGCTCGGACCACCGGGTGCGCACCTGCCGGACCACGGGCAGCCCCTTGACGCTGCGACCCAGGGACAGCCCCACCAGCAGGTCGACGCCCTCGGCATCGGCCCAGTCCCGGACCGCGCGGACCGAGGCGTCCTCCAGCGTGGTCACGACCAGGTTGTCGGGTCCGAGCACCTCCACCGCGCGACGGGCGGCGCGCACCTCGTGCGTGCCGGCCGGCTCGACGTACGCCGCCGAGGGCGAGGTGAACTTGAGATCGATGTGCGCCCGTCGGCGACCGGCCAGGGCCTCGAGGACCTCCTCGTAGCGCAGCAACGGACCGACCAGCTGCTCGAGACGTGCGACGGTCAGGTCGCTCAGCGGCGTACGTCGCCCGTCGACCTCGACCTCGTCGTCGTGGAAGAGCACGAACGTGCCGTCCGCGCAGCGCTGGACGTCGAACTCGACGAAGTCGACGTCCAGGGCCAGTGCTCGCTCGAGTGCGGGACGGGTGTTCTCCAGGTGCCGGTCCTCGCCGGCACCGCAGCGGTGCGCGCTGACCAGCACGGGCTCGGAGGTCCTGCGTCGCGACGGCACGGGCCGCCAGCCTAGTGCGGCGACGCGAGTCGTCACGACCCAGACGCGCCCGGCACCGGCAGGGCCTAGGGTGCGACTCGTGCCCGACCGCCCCAGACCCAGCCACACGCTCGTCGGCGAGTGGCGCAGCGGCACCTCGCGGAGCCAGTGGACGGTGCTGGCGCTGCTGCTGGTGGTCGTGACCGTCTGCTTCGGGATCTCGCTGCCGTTCTACTCGGTGATGCCGGTCAGCACGTACTTCGTCTGGCTGGTCGTCGGGATGCTGCTGCTCAAGCACCGCCAGCTCACGGTCCTGGTGGTCTACACCGTGCTGGGTGCACTGACCCTGGCCGTGGTCGACGGCCTGCACGACGGCCAGTTCGGCAGCGCGCGAGCCTCCGGGATGCTCGCGCTCGCCCTCGGCGGGGCACTGATCCTCTACCAGTCGCGCCAGCAGCGCTCGGGGCTCCCGGTGCCGCTGGGCGGTGCGATGCTGGCCGAGCTCCGCGACCGGCTCCGGCGCCAGGGCACGGTGCCCCCGCTGCCTGAGGGCTGGCACTGCGAGACGGCCATGGTCGCCGCCCACGACGTGGGGTACGCCGGGGACTTCATGGTCGCCCGGTTCGACGAGTCGCGCAGCCAGCTGGAGATGGTGCTCGTCGACGTGGTGGGCAAGGGGGTCGCGGCCGGGACGGACGCGCTGCAGTTCGCGGGTGCGCTCGGCGGTCTGATCGGCGCGCTGCCCCCCGTGGCCCTCGTCGAGGCGGCCAACGACTTCCTGCTGCGCCAGGAGTCCGACGAGACCTTCGCGACCGCGGTGCACGTGCTCGTGGACCTGCGCACCGGCGCCTACGAGCTGCACTCGGCCGGCCACCCTCCCGCGCTGGTGTGGGACCACGTCGACCGGCGCTGGGTGACCGACCCGGCCCGGGGCACCGCGTTGGGCGTGCAGCCGCGGCCCGAGCTGCACCACAGCACCGGGGTGCTGGCGCCCGGTGACGGCCTGCTGTTCTACACCGACGGCGTGGTCGAGCGTCCCGGCCTGGACATCGACGCCGGCATCGACTGGCTCCGTGACATCGCGCGCACCGCGGTCCTGGGCGGTTTCGACGGAGCCGGTCGGCGGGTGCTGCGCAAGGTGCCCCGCGGCGACGACGACCGAGCGGTGCTGCTGCTCCACCGGCGCTCGTTGCGCTGACCCGCGCGCGTTCCCCCGTGGCTGAACCGGGGCGGGCGACCTGACAGGTGTCGGCGACCGGTCATCGGGCACAGTGGGGCCGTGCCCCCCGCGTCCACGCCCCCCTCCCGACCTGCCCGCGCGCTGTCCGTGCTGCGCGGCGGCCTGGGGTCCTCGCGGGGTGCGCTGGCCGGCGGGGCGCTCGTCCTCCTGGTCGTCGTGGTGCTCACCGTGGTCCTGCTGACCCGGGGTGAGGACAGGCCCACCCCTGCTGCCCCGGCGCCCACGTCGCCCAGCAGCACCACGTCGGCGCCACCCGGCGTCGACACGACCGAGGACGCGACGTACGCCCCCGCGCGGCCGGGGTACCCCGACCGGCTGGTGGTGCCCGCGCTGGACGTCGACGCCCCGATCCGTCCGATCAAGGCGCCGGACCGCACCCTGGTGCCCCCGGCCGACCCCCAGGTCCTGGGCTGGTGGGCCGACGGCGCCCGTCCCGGGGCCGAGACCGGCAGCGCCCTGGTGGTCGGCCACACCGTGCACACCGGCGGTGGCGCCCTCGACGACCTGGAGACCCTCGAGCAGGGCGACGAGATCCTGGTGCACAGCCACCGCGGCGCGGGCGGGGAGGGCCCGGCGCGGACCGAGGGCTACGTGGTGCGCGACGTCGAGGTCTACCGCAAGGGAACCCTGGCCCGTCGCGCCGCCGACCTGTTCAGCCAGGAGGTCGACGGCCGCCTGGTGCTGCTCACCTGCGAGGACTGGGACGGCACGCGCTACCTGTCCAACGTGGTGGTCACCGCGGTGCCGGCCGCTGACGAGGACGACTCCGGAGGCACCGCCCGTGGCTGAGGTCGGCCCGGACCCCGAGGTCCTCGACCTGCTGCTCGCCGAGGTCGAGCGCGACCGCACCGGCGTGATCGCGACGCCCCCGGAGTGGGCGGCCGTCGTCTCGGTCGAGCGGGTGAGCCTGGTCAGCGGGACACAGGATCCCGGGGCGCTGCGGCTGCTCCTGCAGGGACAGGCGCAGGGAGAGGCCCTGGTCGAGGTCGAGCGTGCGTGGGCGCGGGTGGCCGACACCGTGCAGCGCCGCCGCACGGGTCGCTCCCCTGACGCGGGCGCCTCGCACCGCGACGCGGGCCACCACTCGGTGACGACCGACGCCGAGCGTCTGCGCGCCGCGCTGTGCGCAGCACACCGGACGTTCGAGGCGGAGGCCTACTACCGCGCCCGGTACGCCGACCGCGGTGCACGCTTCGCCGGCACCGACTCCGCGTGGCTGGTGACGCTGGCCGACCTTCCCGTCGACGGCTGCGTGGGCCAGGTCGCGTGGCTCGCCCGGGTGCTCGCGACGCGCGGCATGCCGAGCTGGTTGCTCGAGCGCCACCTGGGCGACCTCGCCGCCGAGCTGGAGGCGGCCTGTGGTGCTGGGGCGGCGGGCACCCTCCCGGCCGCCGCCGAGCACCTGCGCAGCATCCGTGTGGCCGTGGTCGAGGACCAGCAGCTCGAGCAGGCACCCGTCAGGATCCGGCAGGAGAGTGGCGCACCGGAGCCGCTGGCGGGGGCCGCGGCGCTGGTCCTGGCGGCTGCGGCGGACGTCGCTGCCGGCGTGACCGGCTCGTGGGCGCCGTGCGTGGACTGGCTGACCGACGCGGACCGGTGCGACCCCGACGCCGCGGCTTGGCTGCGGGCCGAGGCGGCGCGGATCGCACCGGACGGCGGCGTCAGTGCTGGTAGGTCCCGTGGACGATCGCGCGCCCTGCGGTCTTGAAGACCAGGTTGAAGGACACCACCGCCGGGCTGGCGTCGGAGTCGACGCCGAGGGTCTCCTCGGTGACCGCGTGCACCACGAAGAAGTAGCGGTGCACCTGGTCGCCCTCCGGCGGGGCGGCGCCCATGAACGCCTTCGCCCCACCGTCGTTGCGGCACATGAAGGCCGACCCTGGGAGGTCGCCGTCCTCGGTGCCGATGCCCGCGGGCAGCTCGGTGCAGTCGGCGGGCAGGTCGACCAGGACCCAGTGCCAGAACCCGCTGGGCGTCGGTGCGTCGGGGTCGAAGCAGGTCACGGTGTAGCTCTTCGTGCCCTCGGGGCCCGGCTCCCACGACAGGTGCGGTGAGGTGTTGCCCTCGGCGGCCACCTGCGCCGGAGCGAGTGGCTGGCCGTCGCTCACGTCGTCGCTGCGCACCGCGAAGGACGGCACGCTCGGCAGCAGGTCGTACGGGTTCGGGGTGACAGGGCGCTCCAGGGACGTCATAGCGCGAACCTAGCCCGGTGCCGACCCGGGGACCACCACCCGGGCAGCCCGATCGGGCCGGTCCGGGCGCGGGAGGATGGGGGCATGCTCGGAGACCACTCGGACGCCCCGCCGTACCCCGTCGGACTGCGCCTGGCCGGACGTCGGGTCGTCGTGGTGGGCGGCGGTCACGTCGCCCAGCGTCGCGTCCCCGCGCTCATCGGCGCTGGTGCCGACGTCCTGCTGGTCTCACCCGACGTGACCCCCGCCCTGGAGGGGCTGGCGGGGGAGATCACCTGGGTCGAGCGCCGCTTCGAGCTCGCCGACCTCGAGGACGCGTGGTACGTCGTCGCGGCGACCGACGACCCGGAGACCAACGCGCTGGTCTCGGAGGAGTGCGAGCGGCGACGGATCTTCTGCGTCCGCGCCGACGACGCCGCCGGGGCGACCGCCTGGACCCCCGCGGTCGGTCGACACGGCGGGCTCACCGTCGCGGTGCTGGCCAACCGGGAGCCCCGCAAGTCCGCCGGTGTGCGCGACGAGATCATGACGGCGCTGCGCGACGGCACCCTCACGGTGCGCACCACCCTGGACACCACCGCCGGTGTGGTCCTGGTCGGTGGTGGCCCCGGCGACCCGGAGCTCGCGACGGTGGCCGCCCGGCACGCGCTCGCCTCGGCCGACGTCGTGGTGGCGGACCGGCTGGCGCCCCGCGAGCTGCTCGACGAGCTGCCTGCTCACGTCGAGCTCGTGGACGTGGCCAAGCTGCCCCGGGGACGCTCGGCCACCCAGGAGGCCATCAACGACGTGATCGTCGCGCGCGCCCGGGAGGGCAAGCGGGTCGTGCGCTTCAAGGGCGGCGACGGCTTCGTCTTCGGCCGCGGCTACGAGGAGGTGCTGGCCTGCCAGGCAGCGGGGGTGCCCGTCACGGTGGTGCCCGGCCTGACCTCGTCGATCGCCGTGCCCGCGTCGGTGGGCATCCCCGTCACACACCGCGGGGTGGCGCACGAGTTCACCGTGATCTCCGGCCACCTGCCGCCGGGCCACCCCGACTCGCTCGTCGCCTGGGACGCCGTCGCCCGGATGCGCGGCACCGTCGTGCTGCTGATGGCGGTCGAGAACGCCCCGGCGATCGCGGAGGCACTGATCGACGGTGGCCGCGAGTCGACCACCCCGGTGGCGGTCATCCAGGAGGGGACGATGCCGGGCGAGCGGACCGTGCTCTCCACGCTCGCCACGTTGGCCGCCGACCTGGGCGAGCACGCGGTGCGGCCGCCGGCGATCATCGTCGTGGGGGACGTCGTCGGCGTCGCCCGCCCCGGTCACTACCGTTCGTGACGTGGCACGACTGATCGAGATCGACGACCCGGCCGACCCGAGGCTGGCCGACTACCGCGACCTGCGCGACGTCCAGCTGCGACGTGCCCTGGAGGCCGAGCACGGTCTCTTCCTCGCCGAGGGCGAGAAGGTCGTGCGGCGCGCGGTCGAGGGCGGCTTCGAGGCGCGGTCCTTCCTCATGGCGCCGCGCTGGCTCGAGGGCCTCGCCGACGTCCTCGACCGGTCCGACGCGCCCTGCTACGTGCTGTCCGAGGCGCTCGCCGAGCGGGTGACCGGCTTCCACGTGCACCGTGGGGCGCTGGCCTCGCTGCACCGGCGCCCCGACCCGTCCCTGGAGTCGGTGATCGACGGGGCCCGTTTCGTGCTGGTGCTCGAGGACCTCGTCGACCACACCAACGTCGGCGCCGCCTTCCGCTCCGGCGCCGCGCTCGGCGTCGACGCCGTGCTGCTCAGCCCGCGGTGCGCCGACCCGCTCTACCGTCGGGCGGTCAAGGTGGGGATGGGGGCGGTGTTCTCGCTGCCCTGGACCCGGGTGCCCGACTGGTACGACGCGCTGCCGACCCTGGCCGGCCACGGGTTCACCAGCGTGGCGCTGACCCTCGCGCCCGACGCCGTACCGCTGGAGGAGGCGGTGGCGGGTCTCGACCGGGTCGCACTCGTGCTCGGCTCGGAGGGGCACGGCCTGACATCACGCTGGGAGCAGTCGGCCGACCGCCGGGCCATCATCCCGATGGCCGCCGGCATCGACTCGCTCAACGTCGCGGCCGCGGCCGCTGTCGCCTGCTACGTCACCGCGCGGCGCTGACCTGCCGGGCCGCCGGGCTCAGTCCTCGGCGGGCCAGCCCGGAGGGAAGTCCTCGACCTGCTTGTCGTGCTCCTTGGTGAGCTTCTTGCGCGCCTTGGTCGAGAGCCGGTCGCCGAAGACGGTGCCGCGGGTGTGGTCGGTCTCGTGCTGCAGGCAGCGGGCGAGGAGCCCGTCGCCCTCGTAGGAGACGGGGGAGCCGTCGAGCCCCTGACCGGTCACCGACGCGCGGTCCGGGCGGGCGCACTCCACGAAGGCGCCGGGGAAGGAGAGACAGCCCTCGTCGGCGTCGTCGAGCTGGCGGTCGCGGCCCTCGGGCAGCGTCAGCTCGGGGTTGCACACGACCCCCACGGTCCGCTCGCCGGACTCGTCGGGGCAGTCGAACACGAACACCGCGGCGTCGACGCCGATCTGGCAGGCGGCGAGCCCGACCCCGTCGGCGGCGTACATCGTGGCGACCATGTCGGCCACCAGGGAGCGCAGCTCCTCGTCGAAGGCCGTGACCGGCTGCTGCGGGCGATGCATCACCGGCGTGCCCCAGCGGGTGATGGGTCGCACGGTGCCCCCGGTGGGGAGCTGACCGTACGGCGCGTGCTCGGGCGGCGGGATCTCGGACATGCGGGCGATCCTAGGAAGCGTGCCCGGCACCGTTGTGACCGGCTCCACGAGACAACCTGTAGCGCTATGTGTAACTCACAGTTACATTTCTGGCATGGACATCGGCAAGAGCCTCATGACGCGCCTGTCGCCCGGCGGCCGGCACGGGCTGGCGAGCTCCGAGCAGCGTGACCCCATCGGGTACGCCGTCGCGGCGCTGAACAAGCTGGCCCAGAGCGACCTCCTCGATCGCGTCGGCCTGCGCAAGCAGGCCGAGCAGGTCGTCTTCACCAGCACCCGCGAGGGCTTCAGGACGGTGACGGCCGCGAGCCGCCAGTTCAAGAAGACCGGCGGCAAGGGCGCGGGCACCCGCGCTCCCGAGGCGCCGCGCAAGGGCGTCTTCGACCTCACGCCCACCGAGGACGAGCAGATGCTCGTCGACGTGGTCTCGGAGTACGCCGAGGAGGTCGTGCGACCCGCCGCCGCCGAGGCGAACGAGGCGTGCGAGACCCCCGAGGGCGTCCTCAAGGCCGGCCTGGAGATCGGTCTGCCGATCCTGGGTGTGCCCGAGGCACTGGGCGGCATCTCCGAGGAACGATCGGCGATGGCAGGCACCCTCGTGGCCGAGGCGCTCTCGAAGGGCGACATGGGCATCGCGCTCGCCGCGCTCGGCCCCGGCTCGGTCGCGACCGCGCTCGGCCTGTGGGGCACCGAGGCCCAGCAGCAGACCTACCTGCCGGCGTTCACCGACGACACCGCTCCCGCTGCCGCGCTCGCGCTGCAGGAGCCGACGGTCCTCTTCGACGTGCTGAAGCCGTCGACCACCGCCCGGAAGACCGCCGAGGGCTACGTCCTCGACGGCACCAAGGCCGGTGTCGTGCGCGGTGCCGAGGCCGAGCTCTTCGTCGTGGGCGCCTCGCTCGACGGTCAGCCCGTGCTGTTCCTGGTCGAGTCCTCGACCGCCGGTCTGACCGTCGAGGCCGAGCCGTCGATGGGTGTGCGCGCGGCCTCGCTGGCCACGCTGCGGCTCGAGGGCGTCACCGTCCCGACCGACGCCGTCCTCGGCGCGACCGACGGGTCGACCTACACCGAGTGCGTGCGGCTCTCCCGCCTCGCCTGGTGCGCCCTCGCGGTCGGCACCGGCCAGGCGGTGCTCGACTACGTCACCCCCTACGTCAAGACGCGCGAAGCGTTCGGCGAGCCGATCGCCCACCGTCAGTCGGTGGCGTTCATGGTCGCCAACATCGCGATCGAGCTGCAGGCGATGCGCCTGCTCACCTACAAGGCCGCCGGCCGTGCCGCCGCCGGCCAGGAGTTCACCCGCGAGGTCGCGCTGGCCCGCAAGCTGTGCGCCGAGAAGGGGATGGCCATCGGCAACGACGGCGTCCAGCTGCTCGGTGGTCACGGATTCGTCAAGGAGCACCCGGTCGAGCGGTGGTACCGCGACCTGCGTGCCGTCGGAATCATGGAAGGTGCGGTGCTGGTCTGATGGCCATCTCTCTGGACGATCCCAAGAAGCTCAAGCCGCTGGCCTCGCAGGCCCACCAGGTCGCGATGAACATGCTGCGGCCCATCTCGCGCAAGTACGACCGCGCCGAGCACGCCTACCCCACCGAGCTCGACATGCTCGCCGCGATGATCGACGGGCTCTCGGAGTCCGGGGCGTCCGAGGGTGCGGGTGCGGCCGGCGTACGCCGCGACGAGAAGCCCGAGGAGAAGCAGGAGGGCACCAAGAACGGCGCCAACCTCGCCTCGGTGATGTCGATCGCGGAGATGTGCTGGGGCGACGTGGGCCTGCTGCTCTCGATGCCCCGCCAGGGCCTCGGCAACTCCGCGATCGCCTCGGTCGCGAACGACGAGCAGTCCGAGCGGTTCGCCGGGGTGTGGGCCGGCATGGCGATCACCGAGCCCGGTGTGGGCTCGGACTCGGCGAACATCAAGACCACCGCGGTCCTCGACGGTGACGAGTACGTCATCAACGGCGAGAAGATCTACGTGACCTCCGGTGACCGGGCCGACCACATCGTGGTGTGGGCGACCCTGGACCGCGAGCTCGGTCGCGCGGCGATCAAGTCGTTCGTCGTCGCCAAGGGCACGCCCGGCATGCGGGTCGAGCGGCTCGAGCACAAGCTCGGCATCCGTGCCTCCGACACCGCCGCGATCATCTTCGAGGACTGCCGGGTGCCGAAGGAGAACCTCCTCGGCTCCCCGGAGATCGACACCAAGCAGGGCTTCGCCGGGGCGATGGCGACCTTCGACAACACCCGTCCGCTGGTGGCGTCGATGGCGATCGGCTGCGCCAAGGCCGCTCTGGACCTGACCCACGACCTGCTCACGCAGGCCGGTGTCGAGATCGACTACGACCGTCCGGCCCACGTCCAGTCCGCCGCCGCCGCGAAGTACCTCCAGATGGAGGCCGACTGGGAGGGCGCCCGGCTGCTGATGATGCAGGCGGCGTGGATGGCCGACAACCGCGAGCCCAACAGCCTCGAGGCGTCGATGGCCAAGGCCAAGGCGGGACGCGTCGGCTCCGACATCACGCTGTCGTGCGTCGAGCTGTGCGGCTCGGTGGGCTACTCCGAGGGCGAGCTGCTCGAGAAGTGGGCCCGCGACTCCAAGATCCTCGACATCTTCGAGGGCACCCAGCAGATCCAGCAGCTGATCATCGCCCGCCGCATCCTGGGGCTCTCCAGCGCCGAGCTGAAGTAGCAGCCGGACGGACAGACGCAGTCGTGGGGGGGGGGGGGGGGGGGGGGGGCGGCCGCGGGGGGGGGGGGGGGGCGCGGGGGGGGTGGGCGGGGTGGGGCCGGGGGTGGGGGGTGCCGGGGGTTTTTTTGGGGGGGGGGGGGGGGGGGGGTGCGGTGTTCTGAGCGGGGTAGAGGAG
>JAYYWX010000098.1:0-10897 GCA_036341255.1 Actinomycetota bacterium
CGACAGTGAGCGCTCGTTGCTCATCGCTGGTCCCCTCAGGTCGACGCCGGCCCCACGGCGAGGGGCCTTTACTCCGGACTCCCCGAGTCTCACCCTGGGTCCGTGAGGGCCGCATCGGCATCTGGCCTCGCTCGGTGAAGAACGTGTGAGGACGCCGCTAGGGTGCGGGTACCGGGTCCCACCTGTGGGTCGGGAACGTCGTCGGGGAGCAGGAAGGCAGGGTCGGGTGTCGCTGATCGTGGTCATCGAAGACGACCCTGATGTCTCGAGGCTGCTCACTGCGGTGCTCGTCGACGCGGGTCACGAGGTCCACGTGGCCGTCGATGGAGAGCAGGGCGTCGCGCTGGTCCAGCAGGTCCGGCCCGACCTGGCCCTGGTGGACGTCGGCCTCCCCGGGATCGTGGACGGGTTCGGCGTGACCCGTCGGATCCGTGCGGACGCGACCGTCGCCGATGTACCCGTCTGGGCGCTGACTGCGCACTCCCGTGCCGAGGATCGCGAGCGCGGGGCCGAGGCGGGCGTCTCGGACTACCTCGTCAAGCCCGACGGCATCGTCGACCTGCTCCCGCGCATCAAGGCGCTGCTGGGATGACGACCGCATCGATGGCCGGCGCCGAGCCGGTGAAGGCACTCGTCGTGGACGACGACCTGCACCTGCAGGCCGCCCTGCGTCAGATGCTGTCCAGGGCAGGCCTCGACGTCACCGTCGCCGGGGACAAGGGCGAGGCCCTGACGGCCGCTGCCGCCTCCGCGCCGGACGTGGTGGTGCTCGACCTGTCGCTGCCCGACGGCGACGGGATCGAGGTGCTGGCCGAGCTGCGCACCTGGTCCGACGTCCCGGTGCTCGTGCTCACCGGCGCGACCGACCCGCGCCGGATGCTCGCCGCCTTCGAGGCAGGCGCCGACGACTACCTCCGCAAGCCCTTCGGGCCCGACGAGCTGCTCGCCCGGCTGCGGGCGCTGCTGCGTCGACCCCGCGGCGGCGAGGAGGAGTCCGCACACCGCACCTACGGGGCGCTGGCGATCGACCTCGCCTCCCGCATCGTGAGCGTCGACGGGAAGCCGGTCCACCTGACGCCCACCGAGTGGCGGATCCTCGGCGCCCTGGTGGCCAACCCGGGCAAGCTGCTCACGCACCGTTGGATGCTCGCCGAGGTCTGGGACGGCAGCCACGGGGACGAGACCCGGGCCGCGCTGCGCGCTCACCTGCGCACCCTGCGCGCCAAGATCGGTGACGACGCCAGTGCCCCGCGCTACATCGCCACCGAGAGTGGCGCCGGCTACCGCTGGACCGCGGTGGAGGGTGAGCAGCCCGTGGCGCCGGTGGCGCCGGAGCCGGCAGAGGAGTCTGCAGCGGGCGACGAGACGGTCAGCGACGTCGCCGCCCTCGTGCACGACCTCAACAACGCACTGACCGCGGCGCGGCTCGCGGTGGCGCTCGCACGCACCCGGGTGGCCCGTCAGGTCGGTGACGACGCTGCCGAGGATCCGGACCAGGGTGCGACGCCGCCGCTCGACGACGCCGTCGACCAACTCGAGCGGGTGGGGCGCCTGGCGTTGCGGATCGAGGCCACCGTGCGCGGCGAGGGCCCGGTGGAGGACGAGGGCTGAGTCGCTCTCGGGGCGCTCCGGCTACCTCGAGCCGCGCTCGGCCCGAGCGCGGATGCGCTCGCGTCGCGTCTCGTCCATCGCCTGCTCGTAGGCGCTGACCAGGCTGGCGATCGAGAGCGGCTTGATCCGCTCCACCACCTCGCGGATGGTCTCCGCAGAGGCCCCGGCCTCCTTGTACGCCGGCCAGACCTGGGTCCGGAACAGCTCGTTGAGCTCCTCGGCCACCTCCCGGCCGTGACGGGCGTAGACCCCGGCGGCGGCCACGGCCGTCTCGGTGGGGAAGCCGAGGTCGATCAGCCCGACCCCGACCGCGAGCTGGGTCGGCGTGACCGCCCACCTGTCCTCGCCCGCGCCGCGGACGATCCCGAGGGCACCGAGCAGCTGCAGGTCGTCGGGGGTGAGCGTGCGACCGGCGCGGGCGCCGAGCTCCTCGGTGGTCAGCTCCACCACCGCCTCCGCCTGCCACGGCGCGAGCATCGTGCGGTGCAGGGCGATCTGCTCCGGTGTGGCGTCCTCGGGCACGGCCGCGAGGTACTTCTCGATCGCCGAGAGCGTGAAGCCGTGGCTCTGCAGCTCGCGGACGAGCTCGAGCCGGGAGACGTGGTCGGGCGTGTAGAAGCCCGAGCGTCCCCGGCGGATCGGCGGGGGCACGAGGCCCTTGGAGGTGTAGAAGCGGACGTTGCGCACGCTCATGCCGACCCTGGTGGTGAGCTCCTCGAGCGTCAGCAGCTCCTCCGGCTTGGCCTCGGCGGACCCGGCAGGTTGAGGGGGTGAGGGGGTCGAGCCCGCTGCGCTCGCGTCCGACGTGGTGCCCATCACACCCCTTCCGATGCGGTCCGGTCCTTGACGACAGTGACAGTAATGGTGTCACAATCGATTCCACAACGTACTGCCGTGGTCAGCGACGCCCGACAGCCCCGTCCCGGGGTCGGTCGTGGAGCGCCACCTGACCACCGAGAACCGAGGACGGTCATGGCTGAAGCATTCGTGTACGACCACATCCGTACGCCGCGAGGCAAGGGCAAGGCGGCGGGCTCGCTGCACGAGGTCAAGCCGGTCGACCTCGTCGTCGGCCTGCTCGACGAGATCAAGGTGCGCAACCCCAGCCTGGACCCGGCCCGCGTCGACGACGTGGTGCTCGGCGTGGTCTCGCCGATCGGCGAGCAGGGTGGCGACATCGCCAAGACGGCCGCCCTGGCGGCGGGCTACCCCGACACCGTCGCGGGCGTGCAGCTCAACCGCTTCTGCGCCTCGGGCCTGGAGGCCGTCAACCAGGCGGCCGGTCGCATCCGCGGCGGCATGGAGGACCTGATCCTCGCCGGTGGCGTGGAGTCGATGTCCAACGTGCCGATGGGTTCCGACGGCGGCGCCTGGGCCTCGGACCCGGCCACCGCGTTCAGGGCCGGCTTCGTCCCGCAGGGCATCGGCGCCGACCTGATCGCCACGATCGAGGGCTGGAGCCGCGAGGACGTCGACGCCTTCGCCGCGGAGTCCAACCACCGCGCTGCCAAGGCCTGGGCCAACGGCTACTTCACCGACTCGGTCATCCCGGTCAAGGACGCCAACGGCCTGACCGTCCTCGACCACGACGAGCTGATCCGCCCCGACACCAGCGTCGAGGGCCTGGCCGGTCTCAAGGCCTCCTTCGCCCAGATCGGTGCCGACGCCGGCTTCGACGACGTGGCGCTGGAGAAGTACCACTGGGTCGAGAAGATCAACCACGTCCACCACGCCGGCAACTCCTCGGGCATCGTCGACGGCGCTGCCCTGATGGCGATCGGCACCGAGGAGATCGGCGCCGAGCTCGGGCTCACCCCGCGCGCCCGCATCGTCTCCATGGCCGTCTCGGGCGCCGACCCGACGATCATGCTCACCGGTCCCGCCCCGGCCGCCCGCAAGGCCCTGGCCAAGGCCGGCCTGGAGACCAAGGACATCGACCTCTTCGAGATCAACGAGGCGTTCGCCGCCGTCGCCATGCGCTTCATGCGCGACATGGGCATCACCGACGAGATCACCAACGTCAACGGCGGCGCCATCGCGATGGGCCACCCGCTCGGCGCCACCGGCGCGATGATCCTCGGCACCCTGATCGACGAGCTGCAGCGCCGCGACCAGAAGCGCGGCCTCGCCACGCTCTGCGTCGGCGGCGGCATGGGCATCGCCACCATCGTCGAGATCGTCTGACCCCCGTACGCACGGCTTCGAAGGAACCCACTCAAGACATGAGCACCACCACCGAGCAGAGCGCCGTCCGCTACGAGAAGGACGCCGACGGCATCGTCACCCTCACCCTCGACGACCCCACGTCGTCGGCCAACACGATGAACGACCTCTACCGGGCGTCGATCAACACCGCGATCGACCGCCTCTACGACGAGCTCGCCGCTGACGAGTCCTCGGTCAAGGGCGTCGTGATCGCCTCGGCGAAGAAGACCTTCTTCGCCGGCGGCAACCTCAAGGGCATGGTCACCGCCGGCCCCGAGGACGCCGAGGACGTCTTCCGCATGGCCGAGGACGTCAAGGCCGGCCTGCGCCGCCTGGAGAAGCTGCCCAAGCCCGTGGTCGCCGCCATCAACGGGGCCGCGCTGGGTGGCGGCCTGGAGATCACCCTCGCCTGCAACCGCCGCATCGCCGTGGACGACCGTGCGGTCAAGCTCGGCCTCCCCGAGGTCAGCCTCGGGCTGCTCCCCGGCGGTGGCGGCGTCACCCGCATCGTGCGGATGTTCGGCCTGCAGGAGGGCCTGATGGGCTTCCTGCTCGAGGGCAAGCAGTTCAGCCCGGCCGAGGCCAAGGCCAAGGGCCTGGTCGACGAGCTGGTCGCCACCCGCGAGGAGCTCGTCCCCGCGGCGAAGGCGTGGATCCTGGCCAACCCCGACGCCCACCAGAACCCCTGGGACGCACCCGGCTACAAGATGCCCGGCGGCTCGCCGAAGTCCCCGGCCCTGGCCGGCTTCCTGCCCGCCTTCCCCGCCCTGCTGCGCAAGCAGACCAAGGGCGCGGTCTACCCCGCCGCCCGCGCGATCCTGTCCGCGGCCGTCGAGGGCGCCAACCGTGACTTCGACACCGCCTCGCGGATCGAGTCGCGCTACCTGACGAACCTCATCGTCAACCAGGGTTCGAAGAACATGATCCAGGCGTTCTTCTTCGACCTGCAGGCGATCAACGCCGGCAAGCTGCGCCCCCAGGGCATCGCGCCGTGGAAGGCCACCAAGGTCGCCGTCCTCGGCGCCGGGATGATGGGTGCCGGCATCGCCTACTCCTGCGCCCGCGCCGGCATGGAGGTCGTGCTCAAGGACGTCTCGGCCGAGGCCGCGGCCAAGGGCAAGGCGTACTCCGAGAAGATCAACGAGAAGGCCGTCTCGCGCGGCAAGCTCACGCAGGAGAAGTCCGACGAGCTGCTCGGCCGGATCACCCCGACCGACGACTACGCCGACCTGGCGGGCTGCGACCTGGTCATCGAGGCCGTCTTCGAGGACCCCTCGCTCAAGCACGAGGTCTTCGCCGAGGCCGCCAAGCACGTCAACGCCGACGCGCTGCTGTGCTCCAATACCTCGACGCTGCCGATCACCGAGCTCGCCACCGGCGTCGACCGCTCGGCCGACTTCATCGGCCTGCACTTCTTCAGCCCCGTCGACAAGATGCCGCTGGTCGAGATCATCAAGGGCAAGGAGACCTCCGACGAGGCGCTGGCCAAGGCCTACGACGTCGTGCAGCAGATCAAGAAGACCCCGATCGTGGTCAACGACAGCCGGGGCTTCTACACCTCGCGCGTCATCGGCACGATGGTCAACGAGGGCCTGGCGCTGCTGGCCGAGGGCTCCGCGCCGTACTCCGTCGAGCGCGCCGCCACGCAGGCCGGCTACCCCGTCGGGCCGCTGCAGCTGACCGACGAGCTCAACATGGAGCTGATGGCCAAGATCGCCAAGGCCACGAAGGACGCCGCCGAGCGCGACGGCGGCACCTACGAGCCGCACCCCGGCTCGCTGGTGGTGGAGAAGATGATCGAGCTCGAGCGGCCCTCGCGCCTCAAGGGCGCCGGCTTCTTCGAGTACGTCGACGGCAAGCGCGGCTCGATCTGGTCGGGCCTGTCCGAGGTCTACCCGGTCGCCGAGGAGCAGATCCCGTTCGTCGACATGAAGGAGCGGATGCTCTTCGCCGAGGCGATCGAGACGGCCAAGTGCTTCGAGGAGGGCGTCATCGAGTCGGCGGCCGCCGCGAACATCGGCTCGATCATGGGCATCGGCTTCCCGCCGATGACCGGTGGCGCCGCGCAGTACATGACCGGCTACGAGGGCCCCGAGGGCACCGTCGCCGCCGGTGAGATCGGCCTCGCGGCGTTCGTGAAGCGCGCCGACGACCTGGCCGACAAGTACGGCGAGCGGTTCCGCCCGACGCAGTACCTCCGCGACCTGGTGGCGAAGGGCGAGTCCTTCCCCGCCTGATCCCGCGTCGCCGAGACGTCACTGACGCACGCTCGAGCCGTCACTCCCGCACGGGGGGTGGCGGCTCGAGTGCGTGCATGAGTGACCTCTCGGCCGTGCGCGAGTGGCGTCTCGGCGGAATGCCACGTGCCGGCGGGCGGAAGCGGTCACCATGGGGCGGTGGGCGAGGGAGAGGCGGGCCGCGCGCTTGTCGAGGTGCGGGACCTGCACGTGCGGTTCGGCGAGGTCGAGGCCGTCGGTGGCGTGCACCTGACGGCGTACGCCGGTCGCGCGACGGCACTCCTGGGCCGCAACGGTGCCGGCAAGTCCACCACCATGCGGGTGCTGGCCGGGGTGGTGCCACCGACCAGCGGCACGGTCCTGGTGGCCGGTCACGACGTGCTGCGGCACCCGATGGCCGCCAAACGTGCTGTCGGCTACTGCCCCGACGTGGGCGGGCTGGTGCCGCGTGCCACGCCGTGGGAGCACCTCCAGCTGGCTGCGCGGTTGCGGCGGCTGCCGGTCGGGTGGGAGCCGCGGGCGCGCGACCTGCTCGAGCGGTTCGAGCTCGGCGACGTCGCGCACCGGGTCACCGCCGGCTTCTCCCACGGGATGGGGCGCCGACTCTCGGTCGTCCTGGCGGCCCTGCACGAGCCGCAGGTGCTGCTGCTCGACGAGCCCTTCGACGGGGTGGACCCGCTGGGGGTCGAGGCGACCATGGAGGTGGTCGCGGACGCCCGCTCGCGCGGTGCCGCCGTGCTGGTCTCCACCCACCTGCGCGAGCTGGCGATCGAGGCCTGCTCGACGGTCTCGGTGCTGCGCGGCGGTGCCCAGGTCGCGGAGATGAGCGCGCTCGACATGGCCGGCGAGGAGGGCGCGCGTGCCTACCGCTCGCTCCTGGACTGAGGGGCTCTGGCGCGAGCAGGCCAGGGCGGTCGCCGACGTCGGCACCCTGCTGCGCTTCCGCGCCGCCCACGTACGCCGCCCGAGAGCCTTCCGGGTCGGCCTGCTCGTCTTCGCGCTGGCGACGGCCGCGATCGCGGTGGTCCCGGCGTACCTCCCGGGTGCGGGCGGCCCCGGGCGGGCCCAGGACGTCCTCCTGCTGCTGCCCACCGCGCTGGCCGGCCTGGTGCTGGTCGCGGTCGTGTCGGCGGTGGCCTCCGGGGGCGGGCGCGAGCTGCTGGCGCGCGACCCCGCCTCGATCCACCCGATCAGCCCGACGACCGACCACCTGGGGGCGCTGGTCCTGGCGCCGCTGAACATCGCCTGGCTGCTGCAGGCGTGGACGCTCCTGGGCGCGGCCGCCTACGGCGGGGGTCGCGAGCCGCTGCTGACGCTGCAGGTGGCGATGCTGCTGTGGCTGGTGCTGGCCACCGCGGTCGGCCAGGTGGTGGCCTGGACGGTCGAGGGGGTGCGTCGGCTGAGGTTCGGCGAGGTGGGAGTGCGCCTGCTGACCGTCGTGGCGGTCGTCGCGGTGCTGCTGCTCCAGGTCGACGGCCGGCTGGTGCCGCTGCTGGACCAGGTGCCCACGGTCCGCGTCGTCGCGCTGTCGGTCGGCGGCGTCACCGCGGCCTGGTGGGGCGTGGTCGGCACGCTGGTCGGGCTGTCCCTGGCCGCGGTCGTCCTCGGCGCGCTGCCGGCCCACCTCGCGACCCGGCGGGTGCCCCACGACGAGCTGCGGGTGGAGAGCGAGTCGCACCGCGCCCGGCCGCTGCCGCACAGCGACCTGGCGGTGCTGCTGCGCACCGACCGCGGGTCGGTCTGGCGGGCCGTGCCGATGCGTCGCGGACTCGCGGTCCTGGCGATCGGCCCCGGGGTGGTCGCGCTCGTCGGCGACCTGCACTGGGTGCAGCTGATCATCCTGCCGGGGCTCGTGGCCTCCGGCGGGGCGCTGCTCTTCGGCGTCAACGCGTGGTGCCTCGACGGGCGCGGCGGGCTGTGGCGAGAGAGCCTGCCGGTGGGCGCGGGCACCGTCTTCGTCTCGCGGGCCTGGGTCCTCGCGGAGTTCCTCGTCGCGGCCAGCCTGGTGACCATGGCCCTGGGTGGGCTGCGCGCCGGCGTACCCGCCCCCACCGAGGCGACCGCCCTGCTCGCGATGCTGGCGGTGGTGACCGTCCAGGTGGTCGGTGCCGCGATGCGCTGGTCGCTCGCGCACCCCTACGCCGTCGACCTCCGCTCGGCCCGGGCCACGCCGGCGCCCCCGCTGATGATGGTCGGCTACTCCAGCCGCCTCGCGCTCTCCACCACCATGACCGGCCTGGTCTTCTCGGGCCTGGCGCGCCTGGACGCGCCGGTGCTCCCGCTGCTGCTGGCGGTGCCGTTCCTCTGCTGGTCCGGTGCCCGGCTGGTCCGCACCCACGAGCGCTGGACCGACCCGGTGCAGCGGGCGCGGGTGGTCGTGACCGCCGCTGCGTGAGGCGGTCGCCTGCCGGGGGGTTTCACCCCCCGGGGGGGGGAACCGGCGCTGGCCGACCGGAACTCCGTACGACAAGTGCCAGTTTCGGCCGACCAGTCGCCGCGACTGATCCATGGCGCGGACCGCCCGACACGACAGCCGCGGGACAGCCCCGCGACGGACCGAGCGCCCGGTAGGTTCGCGGCCATGGACTTCGCACCGTCTCCCCGGGCCGCCGACCTCACCGAGCGCACCCGGGCGTTCATCCGCGACGTGGTCGAGCCGGTGGAGGGCGACTACCTCCGCGACCTGGCCGAGCAGCGGCGTACCGGCGACCCGTGGCGGCCGCTCCCGGTCGTCGAGGAGCTCAAGGCCGAGGCCAAGGCACGTGGCCTGTGGAACCTGTGGCTGCCGAAGGAGCACGCGGGGGAGTACGCCGCACGCTTCGGCACCGACGGCGGCGAGGGCCTGACCAACGTCGACTACGCCCCGGTCGCCGAGGCCACCGGCGGCAGCCACCTCGCGCCGTTGGTGATGAACTGCAACGCGCCCGACACCGGCAATATGGAGGTGCTGTTGCGCTACGGCACCGAGGAGCAGCGGGCCCAGTGGCTCGAGCCGCTGCTGGCCGGTGAGATCCGCTCGGCGTTCACGATGACCGAGCCCGACGTCGCCTCCTCCGACGCCACCAACATGGAGGCGACCGCCGTGGTGCACGGCGACGAGGTCGTCATCAACGGGCGCAAGTGGTGGTCGACCGGCGTGGGGCACCCCGACTGCCGGATCGCGGTCTTCATGGGGCTGCGCGACACCCCGGAGAACCTCGAGAAGGACCCCGGCATCGATCGCCACCACCGGCACACGATGGTGCTGGTTCCGATGGACACCCCCGGCGTGAAGGTCGAGCGCCTGCTGCCGACGATGGGGATGTACGACGAGCCCATCGGCCACGGCGAGGTCTCGTTCACCGACGTCCGGGTCCCCGTCAGCAACATCCTGTCCGGCCCCGGTGAGGCGTTCGCGATCGCCCAGGGTCGGCTCGGCCCCGGCCGCATCCACCACTGCATGCGGCTCATCGGCTTGGCCGAGATGGCCCTCGAGCGGGCCTGCCGTCGCGGGCTGGACCGCGTCGCCTTCGGCAAGCCGCTGGCCAACCTCGGCGGCAACCGCGAGCGCATCGCCGACGCGCGCATCGCGATCGAGCAGGCCCGTCTGCTGGTCCTCAACGCCGCGTGGAAGCTCGACGTCGGGGGGCCGCTCAACGCCCTCTCGGAGGTCTCGCAGATCAAGGTCGCGGTGCCGCGGATGGCCCTGGAGGTCATCGACTTCGCCATGCAGATCCACGGCGGCGGCGGGATGTCCGACGACCACCCGCTGGCCGGCGCCTGGACCGCCGCCCGCGCGCTGCGCCTGGCCGACGGCCCCGACGAGGTACACCAGGGCGTCGTAGCGCGCCTGGAGCTCGGCAAGTACGGGGCGAAGCGATGAGCGGCGGTGAGCAGCGGGTCCTGATCACCGGCGCGGCCTCCGGGCTCGGCGCCGCGCTGGCCGACGCCTTCGAGGCGCGGGGGGACCGGGTGCTGCGGACGGATAGGACCGGTCTCGACGCCCGCTCGCTGGCGCTCGCTGCTCGACCGGCTGTGCTGCGGCTCGACATCACCTCCGACGACGACTGGGCCGCCGCGCTCGCGCACGTCGAGGAGACGTGGGGCGGCCTGGACGTGCTGGTCAACAACGCCGGCGTCGCCGGCGGCGGCCGCCTCGACGTGGCCACCCACGATGAGTGGCAGTGGATCTTCGACATCAACCTGTTCGGGATGGTGCGCGGGCTGCGCACCTTCGTTCCGATGCTCAAGCAGCAGGGGTCGGGCGCGCTCGTCAACGTCGCGAGCCTCGCCGGGCTCGTGCACCCCGCGGGCATGGCGTCCTACAACGCGGTGAAGGCCGCGGTCGTCGCCCTCACCGAGACCGCCGGGCACGAGCTCGCGGCCCACGGCATCACGGCGCACGCGGTCTGCCCGGGCTTCTTCCGCACCAACCTGATGGACTCCCTGCAGGGTGCGGACTCCGCGCTCGGCCAGGTGATGTCGCGCCTGGTCACCGACTCACCGATCAGCGCCGAGTCGGTCGCGGCGGCCGTGCTCGCCGGGCTGGACGCCGGCGACGAGCTGATCGTGCCCGACGAGCCGGCACAGGGAGCGGTCGCGCTCAAGCAGACCGACCGGGCGTCGTACGACGCGGTGATGCGGGCGCAGGCGCGCAGTCTCGACAAGCTGGCCGGCGAGGCAGCGGACGCAGGGGGAGAGCAGTGAGCAGCAGCGACAACAACGCCAAGCCGGTCCGCGACGAGGACGCCTTCGACGTCGACGCCCTCTCGGCGTGGCTCGCCGAGCGCGGCGAGGGGCCGGTGTCCGAGGTCCAGCAGGTCCGCGGCGGGGCGTCCAACCTGACCTACCTGGTGCGGACGGTC
>JAYYWX010000099.1:0-20723 GCA_036341255.1 Actinomycetota bacterium
GCGGCCCGGGGGGGTGGCGGAGTCCCTCGCGCGGGGGGCGGCCCGGCTCGCCGCGCCGGCGAATCCTCCCGCGGGTTCGACACCCGCCGAGCCGGCTTCACAACACCCCGGCTCGACGCAGGGAGGACAGGCAGCACCCGCGGCGGCGGCGGCACCGAAGGCGAAGGCCGGGTCGGCCGAGGAGCGGGCCGCGCGCAAGACCCTGGCCCGCCTCGACAAGCGCCTCGAGCGGATCGCCGAGCGCGAGGCCGAGCTCAACACCCTGGTCCTCGAGCACGCCTCGGACCACCAGCGGCTGGCCGAGATCTCCGCGGAGCTCGGTGAGCTCTCGGCGGAGAAGGACGAGGTCGAGATGGAGTGGCTGGAGGCCGCCGAGGGGCTGGAGTAGCCCCGGATCAGCCCGGATCAGCCCCGCATCAACCCGCATGGCCCGAACGGGCCATGCCGGCCGTCGCGCGGCCAGACCTGCACCACGGTCCCCCGGAGGGGTCAAGTGACGAAGGTCCCGGCCGATCGGAGAGGGGCAGACGGACACGGAGGTCCGTCCCGGCCGAGGAGGCGTGATGCAGGAGCTCATGGGTACGAGGGACGTGCTGGTCCTCAGTGGAGGTGCCTCCCGGGGGGCCGTCCAGGTCGGGATGATGAAGGCCCTCGTCGAGGCGGGCATCCGCCCGGCGGCGTACGTCGGCACCTCGGTGGGTGCGCTGAACGCGGCGTTCCTCGCCGGCTCCGAGCCCGACGAGCTGGCCGACCGCGTCGACGAGCTCGGCCGGCACTGGGCCGGCATCACCACCCGTGACGTGTTCCCGGGCAGCCACTGGACCCGGATCGGGCACGTGGTGCGCCACCCGGCGTCGCTCTACTCCTCCTCGGGCCTGCAGACCCTCGTGCGCACCTGGGCGCAGCACGAACGCCTCGAGGACCTCCCCACTCCGCTGCGCGTCGTGACCACCCGGCTGGAGACCAGCGAGGCGGTCTACCACGACGCGGGCGACCTCCACACGCTGCTGATGGCCTCCACGGCGCTGCCCAGCATCTTCGACCCGATCCGGCTCACCGGTCCGGACGGTCCCGAGACCCACGTGGACGGCGGCATCGCCGACCTCGTGCCGGTGGCCGGCGCTCCCTCGCTGGCCCCGACCCGCGTGATCGTGCTCGACGCGAGCGTGCCCGCCCGGCTGCGCAGGGTGCGCACGCCCATCGACGTCCTGCTGGCCAGCCTGGCGGTGTCGATGCGGGTCCGGCCGACCGTGGACATGCCCGGGGTCGAGGTGGTCCACCTGACCGCGCCCGACCTCGGCATCCGGATGCACGACTTCTCGCGGACCGCCGAGCACGTGGCGATGGGGCACGAGGCGGCCACAGCCGCGCTGCGCAGCCGTCTCCCGGCTGCTGCCTAGGCGCTCAGTCGGAGAACGGCGCGAGCAGGGTGCGCAGCAGGTCGGCCAGGGTGGCGCGGTCGCGCTCGGGCAGGTCGGCCAGGAACGTCTGCTCGGCCTCGAGCAGGGCGTCGAAGGCGCTGTCGACGGCCGTCTTGCCCTCGGGCGTGAGCCGCACCAGCACGCCGCGGCGGTCGTCGGGGTCGGGGTTGCGCTCGACGTAGCCGCGCGCGACCAGCCGGTCGACCCGGTTGGTCATCGTCCCGCTGGTCACCAGGGTCTCGCGCAGCAGCTTGCCCGGCGAGAGCTCGTACGGCGCCCCGGCACGTCTCAGCGCGGCCAGGACGTCGAACTCCCACGACTCGATGCCCTGCGCGGCGAAGGCCGCCCGCCGCGCGAGGTCGAGGTGGCGGGAGAGCCGGCTGATCCGGCTGAAGACGGCGACGGGGCCCAGGTCGAGGTCGGTGCGCTCGCGCGCCCATGCCTCCACCAGCTCGTCGACCTCGTCCCGCATCGCGCCAGGATACATCGAGATTCTCGACGTCAAGAGACCGTGGGTGTCGGACGCCCCCCGGACCACTCCGGACGACCTCCGGAGTCGGGTGGGAGGGGGGTCCTCCGTGGTCAGAACACCTAGGCTCGGCCCGTGCCCTCGTCGGAGACGCCCGTGCCCGCGACCCTCAGCCTCGACCTGCCCCACGGCCTGCACGTGGAGGCGCTGACCTGGGGGCCCGACGACGGCCCGCTGGCGGTGCTGCTGCACGGCTTCCCCGACACCGCGCACACCTGGCGGCACCTCGGCCCCGCGCTGGCGCAGGACGGCTGGCGGGTGGTCGCGCCGTTCCTGCGCGGCTACGCCCCGGCCGGGTTGGCGCCGGACGGCAGCTACCACGTGCCGGCGCTGTGCCAGGATGCGATCACCCTGCACGCGGCCCTCGGTGGCGACGGGCGCGCGGTGCTCGTGGGTCACGACTGGGGCGCGATCACGGCCAACGGCGTCGGGGCGTCCGACGCGTCGCCGTACTCCGCGATCGTGAGCATGGCCGTCCCGCCGGTGCCGGCGCTGGTCCCGCAGGGTGCGGGTGACGCGGGCCTGGTGGCGCAGCAGGCGCTGATGAGCTGGTACACCCTCTTCCACCAGCTGCCCCTGCTGCCCGAGCGGGTCTTCTCCCGGCACGTCGCGCGGCTGTGGCGGAGCTGGTCGCCGGGCTACGACCCCGGTGAGGACCTGGAGCTGCTCGCGGCCGCGCTGCCAGACCGCGTCCACCGCAAGGCCGCGATCGACTACTACCGCGCCGCCCCGCGCCGGGGTCGACTGCCCGCGACCTACGCCCACCTCGCCGACGCGTGGCTGGGCATGCCCACCGTGCCGATGCTGCACCTGCACGGCGCCCGCGACGGCTGCCTCAGCGCTCGGTTCGCGACCCGGCTCGCCGAGATCGCGCCGTCGACCTGCCGCGTCGAGGTGGTGCCGAGCGCGGGGCACTTCCTCCAGCTCGAGCGCCCCGACCGTGTGAACGCGCTGGTCAGAGGGTTCCTCGCGCAAGTCTCTTGACATCAAGATACTTCGGGCGCATGCTGAAGGTGTCTTGATGTCAAGATATCTGGAGGAGCCGTGCACGCCTGGGACCCCACCACCTACCTCTCGTACGCCGACGAGCGCACGCGCCCGTTCGTCGAGCTGCTCGCGCGGGTGCCCGACCCCCACGGGCGAGCGGTGGCGAGCGTCGTCGACCTCGGCTGCGGACCCGGCCACCTGACCGCGCTGCTCGCCCGGCGCTGGCCCGGCGCCACGGTGCACGGGGTCGACGCGAGTGCCGAGATGATCGCCTCCGCGCGCGAACGGGCCGGCTCGTCCGGGGCCGGCGTCACGGGGGAGAGCTACGAGGTCGCCGACCTGCGCGACTGGCTGGCCGAGGCGGCGCATCCGGGGCGCGGCGCGGGGGAACGACCCGACGTCCTGGTCACCAACGCCACCCTGCAGTGGCTACCCGACCCGCTCGGGCTGCTGCCCGCGATGGTCGAGCGGGTCGCGCCGGGCGGGTGCCTGGCGATCGGCGTCCCGGCCAACTTCGACGAGCCCAGCCACGTGCTGCGGCGCGAGCTGGCCGCCGAGGCGCCCTACGCCGCGCACACGGCCGGGGTGGCCTCGCCGTGGTCGCCGGGAGCGATGGACTACCTGGAGGTGCTGCAGGGCCTCGGGTGCGAGGTCGACGCGTGGGAGACGACCTACCTGCACGTGCTCGAGGGCGAGGACGCGGTCTTCGACTGGATCTCCGGCACCGGCGCGCGCCCGACGCTGCAGGCGCTCCCGACCGGGCTGCGCGAGGAGTTCGCCGAGGAGCTGCGGAGGCGGTTGCGGGCGGCGTACCCACCCCGGGACGGGCGGGTCGTGCTGCCCTTCCGGCGGGCCTTCGCGGTCGCGCGGGTGCCGGCGTGATGCGCCTGCACCACGTCCAGCTCTCCTGTCCGGCCGGGGGCGAGGACCTGGCGCGCCGCTTCTGGTGCGAGGGGATCGGACTGGGCGAGGTGGCCAAACCCCCGGTGCTGGCGGCACGGGGCGGGGTGTGGTTCCGCGGGGGAGCGGTGGAGGTGCACGTGGGCGTGGAGGAACCCTTCGTGCCGGCCCGGCGCGCGCACCCGGCCCTGCTGCTCGACGACGCCGACGAGCTGGGCCGCACGGCCGAGAGGCTCCACGAGCTCGGCTTCGAGGTGGACTGGACCGATCGGACGACCTTCCCCGGCCACGAGCGCTGCCACGCCTACGACGCGCACGGGAACCGGGTCGAGCTGCTCGCCATCCCCCGGGGGGCGTAACCCCCCGGGGTGCGGGGCGTTCTACCGGTGTCGACCTGCCACGGCGTGACCACGCCGGGCCGCACTCGGAGGCCGGGCCGGGCGACGCGTCACACCCTCGGCGACCCACGAGGTCGCCAGCATCCCCCGAAAGGCCGGCCTCCGAGCATGGACCACGCCCGCGATCTCGCCCCCGTCGTCAACCGGATCAAGCGCGCCCAGGGGCAGCTGGCCGGGGTGCTGCGGATGATCGAGGAGGGGCGCGACCTCGACGACGTCCTCAACCAGCTCAAGGCCGTCTCGAAGGCCCTGGACCGCGCCGGCTTCGCGCTGGTCACCCAGGACCTGCGTCAGGCGCTCGTCAGTGGCGGCGCCGTGAGCGAGGCCGACCTCGACGCCTACGAGAAGCACTTCCTGTCGCTGTCCTGAGCCCTGTCCTGAGACCCGTGGCGGGCGCGGTTACCGGCCGGTAGCATCTTGGTCATGAGCCAGGTCCTCTCCATGTGGCGCACCGCCAGCACCCTCCCGGTCGTCGGCGGCAGCGTCGGCACCCGCGTCTTCAGCCTCGTCTTCGGCCAGAAGGCGCCCTACTTCTCCTCGATCCGCCCGCGCTTCACCGTGCTCGAGCCCAACCACGCCGAGCTGGTCATCCCGAAGCGCCGTGCGGTCCAGAACCACATCGGCACCGTGCACGCCATCGCCCTGTGCAACGGCCTCGAGGCCGCCATGGGTGCGCTCGCCGAGGCCACCATCCCGAGCGACCGGCGCTGGATCCCCAAGGGCATGGAGGTCGGCTACACCGCCAAGGCCACCAGCGACATCACCTGCGTCGCCGAGACCGACGCCTCGCAGTGGACCGCCGACCTCGGCACCGGCTACGACCTGCCCGTGCGCGTCAAGGGCGTCCGCGACGACGGCACCACCGTCATCGAGGGCACCATCAACCTCTGGATCAGCCCGAAGAAGTAGCCCGCCGTCCTGCGGGAGCGGGTCAGCCCGGACCGCCGCCTCGGCTCTGCGCCTCCAGGGTGATCTGGGCGGTGGCCGGGTCGGGGTCGGAGTACGACGACGTGCTCAGCCGCTTCTCGACGTACACCGCCAGGCGCGAGAGGCCGTAGTTGATCACCACGAAGATCGTGCCGACGATGAACAGCGACTGGATCGGGTTGTCGAGCACCTGGGAGATCTGGTTGCCGCGACGCAACAGCTCGAAGTAGCCCAGGCCGATGACGGCGGCCAGCGAGGTGTCCTTGAGGATCACCACGAGCTGGCTGATCAGGGCGGGCAGCATCGTGCGGAAGGCCTGCGGCAGCAGGATGGCCCGCATGACCTGGCCCTCGGTCATGCCGATGGCACGACCGGCCTCGCCCTGGCCGCGCGGCAGCGAGGCGACGCCGGCGCGCAGGATCTCCGCGACGATCACGGAGTTGTAGAGCGTCAGGCCGATGACGAGGTACCACAGGGCGGGCTCGCCGGGCAGCACGTCGATCGGGACGTCGAGCTCGGCCATGGCCCGCCAGACGAACACGATCGTGATGACCACGGGCAGGCCCCGGAAGAGCTCGATGAAGCCGACGACGGGGATCTTGCCGAGCCGCCCGCTCATCATCCGCGCCACACCGAGGACGACGCCGACGAGCAGGGACAGGACGATGGCCATCGCGGCGGCGAGGATCGTGGACAGGGCGCCTCGTCCGACGAGCTCCCAGACCTGGGAGAAGCTGTCGTCGCTGGGGTTGATCCAGGGCGACCAGAGGTCGGAGTCGAACTGTCCGCGGCTGGCGAGCCGCTGGATCGCGACGGCCAGCAGACCGGCGATGAAGAGGAGGGCGACGACCGTGCCGATCCGGTGCCGGCGTGCGGCGCGGGGTCCGGGGACGTCGTACAGGACGCTCTGGTCGCTCATCGGGCGATCGCCACCTTCCGCTCGAGGAGCCCCAACGCCAAGCCCGCGCTCAGGGTGATGACGAGGTAGCCGATCGCGACGCCGGTGAGCACGGGGATGTACTCGAAGCCGCGGGCGCTGGTCAGCGTCTTACCCACGCTGTAGAGGTCGCCGCCGATGCCGAAGGCTCCCGCGACCGCGGAGTTCTTGAACATCGCGATCTGCACGCTGCCCAGCGGCGGGATGGCGGAGCGGAACGCCTGCGGGAGCACGACCTCGCGCATGGTCTGGGTGAAGGTCAACCCGATCGCGCGGGCGGCCTCGGCCTGACCCGACGAGACGGAGTTGATGCCCGAGCGCAGCGCCTCGCAGACGAAGGCGGAGGTGTAGATGACCAGGCCGGCGATGCCGAAGAAGAAGTAGCTGCGGTTGATGCCGAGCTCGGGGAGGCCGAAGGCCATGAAGAAGAGCACGATCGTCAGCGGGCAGTTGCGCACCACGGTGACGTAGGCCGAGCCGAAGGTCCGCAGCGCGGCGATGGGGGAGACGCGGAAGGCCGCGATGACGGTGCCGAGGATCATCGAGCCGATGAGGCTGTAGACGATGAACTCCAGCGACGTGAGGAACCCCGACCAGTAGAGGTCGAGGTTGTCGATCACCGGTGACACGTGCTGCTCCTACTCCATGCCGGCTGGGAGGTGGGCCCCGGCGAGGGGACGGGGGCGTCGATCGACGCCCCCGCCCGTCTCACGCGGGGGTCGTGCTCAGGCGCAGGCGTCGGCCTCGGGGAGCTCGGGGGTCTCGGTGCCCTCGACCTCTCCGGCGGTCCGCTCCCAGGCGGCGAGGTAGGCGTCCTCGTTCTCGGCGAGGGTCTCGTTGATGAACTCGCAGAACGCGACGTCGCCCTTGGTGACGCCGATGCCGTAGGGCTCGTCGGTGAACTGCTCGCCGACCAGCTTGAACTCGCCGTCGGAGTCGGCCGCGAAGCCGAGCAGGATGACGTTGTCGGTGGTGACGATGTCGACCTGACCGTTGCTCAGGGCGTCGGCGCACTTGTCGTAGATGTCGAAGAGCACCAGCTGGTCCTCGTCGGCGAGGTACTCGCGGATCTGCTCCGAGGGGGTCGAGCCGGTGACCGAGCAGACCTTCATGTCGGGGTTGTCCGCGATGTCCTCGGGGCCCTCGATGGAGTCGTTGTCGGAGGAGACCATCAGCTGCTGGCCGGCGGTGTAGTACGGGCCGGCGAAGGTGATGCGCTCCTTGCGCTCGTCGTTGATGGTGTAGGTCGCGACCACGAAGTCGACGTCGCCGTCCTCGATGACCTGCTCACGGATGTCGGAGGTCGCCTGGACCCACTCGATGTCCTCCTCGGCGATGCCCATGGCGCCGGCGATGATCTTGGCGACCTCGACGTCGAAGCCCTCCGGGACGTCCTCGAGACCGAGGAGGCCGAAGCCGGGCTGGTCGAACTTGGTGCCGACGGTGACGGTGCCCCGGTCGGCGATCTCGGCCATCGTGGTGCCGGCCTCGAAGTCGGTCTCGGAAGCGACCTCGACCTCGTCGTCCCCGCCGCCACAGGCGGCCAGGCTCCCGGCCAGGACGAGGGCCGCCGCGGCGGCCCCGAGCTTCTTGATGCGCATCCTTCTCTCCCTTTCGTTCTCCGAGTCGACGAGGTGTCGAGCCAGGTGGTGCGGGTCGTGCCCACCGGTGGTGCCGGCGGTCCTGCTGGGTGTTGCTGCGCCTGCACCGCAGGCGCCGGGTCAGTGCTTGAGGATCTTGCCGAGGAAGTCCTTGGCGCGATCGGACTGCGGGTTGGTGAAGAACTCCTCGGGGGTGTTCTCCTCGACGATCGCGCCGTCGGCCATGAAGACCACGCGGTCGCCGGCGGTGCGGGCGAAGCCCATCTCGTGGGTGACCACGACCATCGTCATGCCCTGCTTGGCGAGGTCCACCATCACGTCGAGGACCTCCTTGATCATCTCGGGGTCCAGGGCGGAGGTCGGCTCGTCGAAGAGCATCACCTTCGGGTCCATCGCGAGGGCCCGGGCGATCGCGACGCGCTGCTGCTGGCCGCCGGAGAGCTGGGCGGGGTACTTCTGCGCCTGGTGGGCGATGCCGACGCGGTCGAGCAGCTCGAGGCCACGCTTCTCGGCGTCGGCCTTCTTCACGCCGCGGACCTTCATCGGGCCGAGCGTGACGTTCTCGAGGATCGTCTTGTGCGCGAAGAGGTTGAAGCTCTGGAAGACCATGCCGACCTCGGCGCGCAGCTTCGCCAGCTCCTTGCCCTCTGCGGGCAGCGGCTGGCCGTCGAGGCTGATGGTGCCCTTGTCGATGGTCTCGAGCCGGTTGATCGTGCGGCACAGGGTCGACTTGCCCGAGCCGGACGGGCCGATGACCACGACCACCTCACCGCGGTGGATCGTGAGCTCGATGTCCTGCAGGACGTGGAGGTCGCCGAACCACTTGTCCACGTGGTCGAGGACGACGAGGGGCTCACCGGCGACCGGGCCGCCCGCCGAATCGGACTGCGTCATGGTCCAGCACCCTAGCCACAACTTCTGGACCACGGCCACGCCCGCGGGCGCGACCGGGGGTCGCGATCAGGTCACGATCCGCGGCCGGTGGTCGGACTCGCCCCCAGGAACACCGGGTTGGTCAGGGCGACCATCGCCAGACCGGGCACCCCGGCGAGCGGGTTCAGCTCGGGCTCGCCGTCCATCCGGCGTACCTCCGCGCGGACGAAGGGCGCGAGCCCCGCCGGCACCTGCACCGAGACCTCGACGGCGCCGTCCGCGTCGGTGACCTCGCCCGCGAGCGGGGTCACCGGACCGATCACCTGGGCGACGCAGCCGGGCGCCCCGCTCACCGTGAGGCGTACGTCGACGAGGTCGGTCGGACCGGCGTCGAGGGCCTCCCCGCAACCGGCGGTCCGGTCGCCGAGGCTCGCCTCGAACGTCAGGTCGACCGCGCTGGACTCGGCGATCCACGCGTGCCCGCCGCGGAGCCCGCGCACCACCGCGTTGGTCGACAGCAACGCCGCACGGACGACGGTCTGCGGCAGCCCCACGGTCTGGCCCTCGTGGTGGGAGTCGCTGTTGCCCACCACCGGCACGTAGCGACCGGCGACGAGCATCGCGTGCCACGCCGCGACGGCGACCTGGTCGTCCACCGTCCAGGGGCCGTTCCAGATCTCGACGAGGTCCATGTCGGCGTACGTCGGGTCGAAGCCCCACGTGGAGCCGGGTCCGGGGGAGAACGGGTGGGCCGTGACCGCGAGGCCGCCCACGCTGCGCACCCGCTCGGTGAAGGTGGCCAGCTCGTCGTCCTCGGGGCGGAAGCGCCAGTCGATCCAGGTGCCGGCCGGCAGGCCGAGCGCGAGCCAGTGGCCGGCGCGGGTGGTGACCTCCTCGCCGTTGATCACCAGGAAGTCGTCGGGGACGTGTCGACCCCAGGTCAGCTGGGCCGAGGAGGTGTTGTGCTCGGTGGAGCCGATGAAGTCCAGGCCGGCCTCGCGGGCCAGCGCCAGCAGCGAGCGCTGGGTGTGGCGGCCGTCGGAGTGGACGGTGTGCAGGTGGCAGTCGCCGCGGTACCACCCGGGACCGGAGCCCTTCACGCGTCGCGGGGCGGGCTCGGGCTTGAACCGCTTCGGCTGCCGACCGAAGTGCAGCGTCACGGCCACCTCGTAGTCGACGCCCGGCGGGACCACCGCGAAGGGCCCCAGGACGACGTGCCAGGTGCCCGGGGTGATCGGCCCAGCGAGGTAGCCCGGAGTCGCCCGGCGACGGCTGATCCGAAACCGGTCCCGCGCCCCGCCCGACCAGCCGCGGAAGCCGCTCGCGTCACCCAGGTCGTGCCCGCTGGGGTCGAAGATGCCGATGTCGATCACGTTGGCGCTGAAGCCCAGCCCGGTGTCGGTCTTCTCGTAGCCGTAGGACACCTCGATCTCGCGCACCCCGCGCGGCACCTCGACCGGCAGGTAGTGCCAGTCCGGCGTGCCGACGCCGGTGAAGGTGCCGGTGAAGGTCTCGGTGCGGCTCTGTCCGGCGGCCGCCGGCTCGAACCGCGCGACGGCCGCGGTCGTCACCACGCCGGTGGAGCCGGCCAGCAGGCCGCGTCGGGTCAGGGGACAGGTGCACACGCCGTGCCCAACGACCCGGCAGCGCACGGGTGATGGAACGCAGCGTGACGGATTGGGGTCGCTCGGGCGCCCCGCCGTACCCTTGTGGACTGTCATGAGCACCGTCGCGCAGCCCCGCACCTACGAGGTCAAGACCTACGGGTGCCAGATGAACGTCCACGACTCCGAGCGCCTCTCCGGGCTGCTGGAGGACGCGGGCTACGCGCGCGTCCCCGCCGGCGAGCAGGCCGACGTCGTCGTCTTCAACACCTGCGCGGTCCGCGAGAACGCCGACAACAAGCTCTACGGCAACCTCGGTCACCTCGCGCCGGTCAAGGCCGAGCACCCCGGCATGCAGATCGCCGTCGGCGGCTGCCTGGCGCAGAAGGACCGCGACACCATCACCCGCAAGGCGCCGTACGTCGACGTCGTCTTCGGCACCCACAACATCGGCTCGCTGCCGGTGCTGCTGGAGCGTGCCCGGGTGCAGCAGGAGGCGCAGGTCGAGATCCTGGAGAGCCTCGACGTCTTCCCCTCGACGCTGCCGACCAAGCGCGAGTCGGCGTACGCCGCGTGGGTCTCGGTGTCGGTGGGCTGCAACAACACCTGCACCTTCTGCATCGTCCCCGCGCTGCGCGGCAAGGAGAAGGACCGCCGCCCCGGCGATATCCTCGCCGAGATCGAGGCGCTGGTCGCCGAGGGCGTCTCCGAGATCACGCTGCTGGGGCAGAACGTCAACGCCTACGGCGTGGAGTTCGGCGACCGGCAGGCCTTCTCCAAGCTGCTGCGCGCGTGCGGTGAGATCGAGGGCCTGGAGCGGGTGCGCTTCACCAGCCCGCACCCGGCCGAGTTCACCGACGACGTCATCGACGCGATGGCCGAGACGCCGAACGTGATGCCGAGCCTGCACATGCCGCTGCAGTCGGGCTCGGACAAGGTGCTCAAGGACATGCGCCGCTCCTACCGCTCGGCGAAGTACCTCGGCATCCTCGAGCGCGTCCGTGAGCAGATCCCGCACGCCGCGATCACCACCGACATCATCGTCGGCTTCCCCGGCGAGACCGAGGAGGACTTCCTCGAGACGATGCGGGTGGTGCGGGAGTCGCGCTTCGCCAGCGCCTTCACCTTCCAGTACTCCAAGCGCCCCGGCACCCCCGCCGCCGAGCTGCCCGACCAGGTCTCGCCCGAGGTCGTGAAGGACCGCTACGGGCGCCTCGTCGACCTCGTCAACGAGATCGCCTGGGAGGAGAACAAGCAGCTCGTCGGCCGCACCGTCGAGCTGATGGTCGCCGAGGGCGAGGGCCGCAAGGACACCGAGACCCAGCGGCTCTCCGGCCGGGCTCCCGACAACCGGCTGGTCCACTTCGCCTGGGACGACACGGCGGTCGAGGAAGGACGAAGTCCTGTCTCGAGACCCCGTCCCGGCGACATGGTGACTGTCGAGATCACCTACGCCGCGCCCCACCACCTGGTGGCCGACCGCGTGCTGTCGGTGCGGCGCACCCGCTCCGGGGACGCGTGGGAGGCCCGGGTCAACGGCCCGCAGCAGACCGGGGTCGGGCTGGGGATGCCGTCGGTCGGCGTCCCTGCGCCGCTGCCGGACGCACCCGCCTGCCGCTGAGGGGCCGGCCAAAGTAAAGTCCCCGGCGTGCCTGCCGACCAGCCGACCATCCTGGCCACCTCCGGTGGCGTCGTGCCCGCCGACCGGATCAGCTGGGGCGTCGGTCCGCTGACCGACCTCGCCGTCGACCTGTCCGGCGTCGAGGGGCGTGCGCCGAAGGTGTGCTTCCTCGGCACGGCCTGCGGCGACTCCCCGGCGCTGGTGCGCGACTTCTACGCCGCCGCCCAGGCGCGTGGCTTCCACGGCAGCCACCTGCAGCTGTTCACGATGCCCAACGTCGAGGACATCACCGCCCACCTGCTCGAGCAGGACGTGGTGTGGGTCTGGGGCGGCTCGGTCGCCGGGCTGCTGGCGATGTGGCGGCTGCACGGCGTCGACGAGGCGATGCGCACCGCGTGGGAGGCCGGCGTCGTGCTCACCGGCGTCTCGGCCGGGTCGATCTGCTGGCACGTTGGCGGCACCACCGACTCCTTCGGCCCCCAGCTGCGCCCGATCACGGATGGGCTGGGCCTACTGCCGTTCTCCAACGGCGTGCACTACGACTCCGAGGAGCAGCGCCGGCCGCTGTTCCAGTCGCTGGTCGCCGACGGCACCCTGCCCAACGGCTATGCCACCGACGACGGCGCGGGCGTGCTGTACCAGGGCACCGAGATGGTCGGCGCTTACACCGAGCGCTCCGGCGCCGGCGCCTACCTCGTCGAGCGCGACGGCGACCGGGCCGTCGAGACCGAGCTGGACGTCATCCGGCTCTGAGCGCGTAGCCGGACGGACCGAACCCGACCTCCTCGTGGCGGTCGAGGCTGTCCGCTGGTTTCATCGCGCGTTTCGGTCCGTCCGGCTACGTGCCAAAGGTGGTGCTGGAGGCCGACTCCTTCGAGTGGCACGGCGACCGCGGGGCGCTGCACCGCGACGCCAACCGCTACAACGCCCTCGTCGCGGCCGGGTGGCTGGTGCTGCGGTTCTCCTGGGAGGAGGTCATGTTCCACCCCGAGCGGGTCAGGACCGTCCTGGAGGCGGTCGTAGCCGCACGGACCAAGCAGCTGTGCGCGGGGTGCCGCGCCACCTGACCTGCTGCGGCGACGGGCCGTTCGGTCCGTCCGGCTACGCGGAGCTCAGTGCCCGGGCTCGTAGGGCTTCTCGTCCGAGCGCGGGTCCTTCGACGGGTAGCCGGCCTTGGGGGCCACGCCCTCGGGGTTGGTCTCCTCGCCGCCGGCGGACTGCTCGGGCGGCGCGTCGTCCGGGGCGTCGGTCGGACCGGTGTAGCGGACACCGTCGGTGCCGTGCTGTCCCGGCCCGGCGTGCCCCTCACGCTCGCTGCTCACGCCCATGTCACCGGCCAGCTCGTCGTTGGAGTGCCGGGGGTCGTCGGGCTCGCGGCCCGTGGCGGGGTCGATGCGTCGCTCGCCGCTCATGCCGGGGACTCCTCGGGGTGGTTGCCGTCGCCGGCGTCCTCCTCGCTGCGGGTCGCCTTGGTGCTGGTGTCCTCGCCCTCCCGGGTCCCGGTCGGGCTCCCCTCGGTGGCGGGGTTGTCCTCCGCCGACAGGTCGGGCACCAGCGGCGTCTCGACCCGGTCCAGGACGGCGTCGGTGCCGCCGGGGTGGAGCTGGGGCGACTCGGCCTCCGGCTCCGGCATCGGGCCGAGGTCCTCCTCGGTCTCCGCGTTCTCATGCTCGGTCATGGGTCCCTCCTGCGTCGTCCGGCCGCGGGCCGCGACCGTCCGGGGATCAGTCGAAGCCGTGCGTCGAGTACGCCCCCAGGCTGCCCGTCCGCAGCCCATCCAGCACCACCCGCTCGTGGGGGACGACCGGTCCGGGCAGCGAGTCGAGGTCGTCGAGGCGCACCCAGCGGATGCCGCCGGACTTCTCCGGCTCGGTCACCCGCGGCTCGCCGGTCCAGGTGCGCGAGGTGAAGAAGAAGTCGATGCGCTCGTCGATCGGCTCGCCGCCGGCGGTGCGTTGCATCGAGGTCAGGTGCTCCAGCTCGAGCCCCCCGATGCCGAGCTCCTCGCGGGCCTCCCGCCTCGCCGCGTCGTACGCCGTCTCGCCGCGTTCGACGTGACCGGCTGCGCCCGAGGCCCAGTGGCCGTCCATGAAGTCGACCCCCTGCCGCAGCTGGAGGAGCACCTCGGTCCCGGGCCCCTCACCTCGTAGCAGCAGCACGTAGGCGGCCGGCACGACGACGAACCTGTCCTCGACGCCGGTCACTGGCTGGGCTGGTCCTCGGTCGTCTCGGCGTTGCGCTCCTGCTCCTCCTCCACGGGGGAGTCGGGGGCGGGGGAGCCGTCGGGCAGGTCGGAGTCGTGCTCACCGGGCGGGGTGCCCTCGGTGGGCAGCGGCGCGTCGTCGCGCTCCTCGGGGATCGGGGCGGTCACTTCTCGTCCGGGATGTCGTCGTTGCGGCCGTCGAGCTTGTCGAGGCCGTCCTTGGCCTTGGCGACGCCCTGCTCGATCTTGTCGGTGTGCTTGCCGCCCGTGCGCTTGTCGGCCTCGGCGGCGACCTTGTCGAGACCGTCGCCGATCTTGTCGCCGTGCTTGTCGACCGCGTCGGTCAGCTGCTTCTTCGCCTTGTCCAGGAAGCCCATGGCCACCTCCGGTGCTCGGGATCGGAACCTGTTGCCACACTAGCCACATGAGCCCTCTCCCTCCGGTGGTCGCGGTGGTCGGGGCCACCGCCGCCGGCAAGACCGGGCTCTCCCTCGACCTCGCCGAGGCCCTGGGCGGCGAGGTCGTCAACACCGACGCGATGCAGCTCTACCGCGGCATGGACATCGGCACCGCGAAGCTGCCCGCCGACGAGCGCCGCGGCATCCCGCACCACCTCCTGGACACCCTCGAGGTGACCGAGCCGGCGACGGTGGCGGAGTTCCAGGGACAGGCGCGCGCGGTCATCGCCGAGCTGCGCGGTCGTGGGGTGACACCCGTGCTGGTGGGTGGGTCGGCGCTCTACACCCGGGCGGTGCTCGACGAGTTCGAGTTCCCCGGCACCGATCCCGCGGTGCGCGCACGGCTGGAGGCCGAGCTGGCCGAGGTGGGGTCGGCGGCGCTGCACGCCCGCCTGGCCGAGGTGGACCCGGAGTCGGCGGCGCGCATCCTGGTCGAGAACGGTCGGCGCATCGTCCGAGCCCTCGAGGTCCTCGAGATCACCGGCCGCCCGTTCAGCGCCACGCTCCCGCGCCTGGAGTACGTCGACCCGCGCACCGTCCAGGTGGGCGTCGACATCGACCGGCCGACCCTGGACGCCCGCATCGAGCAGCGGGTCGAGGAGATGTTCGCGGCGGGCTTCGTCGCGGAGGTGGAGCGGCTGCTGGACCGGGGGCTCGCGCAGGGGCGTACCGCGGGCCGTGCCATCGGCTACCCCGAGGTCGCCGCCCACCTGGCGGGCGAGCTGTCGCTGGAGGAGGCCCGCGAGCGGACCGTCATCGCGACCCGGCGCTTCGCGCGGCGCCAGGACGCGTGGTTCCGCAAGGACCCGCGCATCCGCTGGGTGCGCTTCGACGACCCCGACCGTGTCGCTCGCGCACTGTCGGAGGTCTCGGCTGTCATGGGGGCATGACGCGCGCGCACTTCTACACCGCCACCACGCTCGACGGGTTCATCGCCGACGAGCACGACTCCCTGGAGTGGTTGTTCAGCCAGGAGCACGAGGAGGGCGGACCGCTGGACTACGCCACGTTCATCGAGGGCATCGGTGCGCTGGCGATGGGTGCCACGACCTACGAGTGGGTGCGCGAGCACCTGGAGTCCGGCGGTGGCGGCGAGCCCGGTGGCGGGGAGCCCGGGGCGTGGCCCTACTCCCAGCCCACCTGGGTCTTCACCCACCGCGACCTGCCCGCGATCGAGGGCGCCGACGTGCGCTTCGTGCAGGGGGAGGTGGAGCCGGTGTGGCAGGAGATGGTCGCCGCGGCGGACGGCAAGGACGTCTGGGTGGTCGGCGGGGGAGGGCTCGCGGCCGACTTCGCCGAGGCCGGGCACCTCGACCGGCTGATGCTCTCGATCGCGCCCGTGACCCTGGGGGCGGGTCGGCCGTTGTTCCCGCGACCGTTCGACCTGAGGCTGGTCGAGCTGGCCCGACACGGTGTGTTCGCCTGCGCGATCTACGACGTGGTGGGCCCGCGAGGAGCCTAGGGTCGGCCGTACGCCGCCCGCCCGAAAGGCTCCCCATGCGCATCCCGCGTCGCGCCCCCCTGGCCCTCGTCCCGGCTCTCGCCGCGCTCTGCCTGGCGCCGCTGGCACCGCAGGCGGTCGCCGACCCCGCCGCCCCGTCCGAGGGCTCGGCGCCGGCGCCTGAGCCCCGGGCCGTCACCCGGCTCGCCACCGACGAGGGCACCGGTGGCGCGGTGACGTCAGTGGACCCCGAGGCGACTCGGATCGGGTTGAAGGTCCTCGAGCAGGGCGGCAACGCCGTCGACGCGGCCGTCGCGACCGCGGCGGCGCTGGGCGTCACCGAGCCGTTCAGCGCCGGCATCGGCGGCGGCGGCTACTTCATGCGTCTCGACGGGAGGACCGGCAAGGTCCTGACCATCGACGGCCGCGAGACCGCACCGTTGAAGTCGCCCAAGCGCACGATGTTCCTGGACCCGGCGACCGGCGACCCCTACCCGTTCGACGAGCTCGTCACCAGTGGGCTGTCCGTCGGCACCCCCGGCACGGTCGCCACCTGGGAGGAGGCCCTGGACCGCTGGGGCAGCCGGTCGCTGCGCTCGCTGCTGCGCCCGGCGGCCGAGCTGGCCCGCGACGGCTTCGAGGTCGACCAGACCTTCGCCGACCAGGTCGAGGCCAACGCCGAGAGGTTCGCGCAGGTCCGCTCCACCGCCGCGCTCTTCCTGCCCGACGGCGAGGTCCCCGCGGTCGGCTCGACCTTCCGCAACCCGGGCCTGGGTAAGACCTACGACAAGCTGGGCCGGCAGGGCGCGAAGCTCTTCCACCGCGGCAGCCTCGCCCGCAACATCGTGCGGACCGTCCAGGCGCCGCCGGTCCTCGAGGGCGACCTCCCGGTGCCGCCGGGCCACCTGCGCGGGAAGGACCTGAAGACCTACGACGTGCGCGTGCGCAAGCCGCTCACCCTCGACTACCGCGGCTTCAAGGTCCACGGCATGGGCTCATCCTCCAGCGGCGGCAGCACCGTCGGCCAGGCGCTGGCGATCCTCGAGCGGCTGCCCCTGTCGAGCTGGACCGACGACCGCATCCAGCACGCCGTCCTCGAGGCGGGCGCGCTGGCGTTCGCCGACCGCAACGCCTACGTCGGCGACCGCGACTTCGTGAAGGTCCCCGACGAGGCGCTGCTCGACAAGGAGTACGCCGACGAGCGGCTCTGCGCGGTGTCGATGGCCCAGGCCACGCCCAAGCCGCTCGAGCCCGGCGACGTGAGCAGCTACGACGGTCGGTGCGAGCCGGCCGGTGACGGCGAGCGCACCGCGGTCGAGGTCGAGGACCACGAGAACACCGAGACCACGCACCTGGTCGTCGCCGACCGCTGGGGCACGGTCGTGTCCTACACGCTGACCATCGAGCAGACCGGCGGGTCGGGCATCGTCGTGCCCGGTCGTGGCTTCCTGCTCAACAACGAGCTCACCGACTTCAGCCTCACGTGGAAGCGCCGCGACCCCAACCGCGTCGAGCCGGGCAAGCGCCCGCGCAGCTCGATGGCGCCCACGATCGTGACGGAGAAGGGCAAGCCGCTGGTGGCCCTCGGCTCCCCGGGCGGCTCCACGATCATCACCACGGTGCTCGGGCTGCTCGTCGACTTCATCGACCGCGGCGAGACGCTCGAGGACGCGATCGCGGCCCCGCGCGCCACGCAGCGCAACACCGTCTGGGTCGAGGCCGAGCCAGCCTGGCTCGAGACCTGGAGCGGTGACCTCGAGCCCTTCGGTCACCTGCTGCGCGAGACCACGCTGCCCGGCGGGGAGATCGGTGCCGCCACCGGCATCGAGTTCCTGCGCGGCAAGCAGCTGGTGGCCGTGGCCGAGCCGGTGCGCCGGGGCGGTGGCGACGCGCGGGTCGTCGAGCGCAACTGAGGCGGGACCCCGGGGACCGGCCGAGCGGCCCAGGGACCGGCGCTGGTGCCGGACGCGGCCGCCCAGCGTCGTACCGTGGGACGGTGAGCAGCACCCTTCCCGCCCCCGACCGGGTGAGCGCCGACTGGCCGACCCTGGACTCCGTCGACGCGCTCGTCGCGCTGCTCGGTGAGCCCACCGCGCGTGCCCGCGACAAGGGCCGCGACCGGCTCCTCGACGTGGACCGCGAGTGGCTGGCGGCGGCGCCGTTCTGCGTGCTGTCGACCTCGGACGCGACCGGTCGGTGCGACTCCTCGCCGAAGGGGGACCCGGCCGGGATGCTGGTGCACGTCCTGGACGAGCGGACGATCGCGATCGCCGAGCGACCGGGCAACCGGCGGGCCGACGGCTACCGCAACATCCTGCAGAACCCGCACGTCGGCCTGCTGTTCATGATCCCCGGCCGCGGGGACACCCTGCGCGTCAACGGTCGCGCGCGGCTGGTGACCGACGCCCCGTTCTTCGACGAGATGGCCGTGCGCGGGGCCCGGCCGGTGCTGGCCGTGGTCGTCGACGTGGAGGAGGTCTTCTTCCACTGCGCCAAGGCGTTCCTGCGCTCGGGGCTGTGGCAGCCCGAGACCTGGGAGCCGGAGGCGCGGGTGCCTCGGCGCGCCGTGATCGCCTCCGAGGTCGAGGGCGCCGGGCCGGTCGAGGAGCTCGACGCCTACTACGGCCCGTCCTACGCGGAGGGGCTCTACTGATGTACCCCTTCCTCAAGGGTCACGGCACCGAGAACGACTTCGTGCTGCTGCCCGATCACGACGGCACCGTCCACGGCGGGCTCTCGCCCGAGGCCTGGTCGGCGCGGGTGCGCGCGCTGTGCGACCGGCGCGCCGGCATCGGCGGCGACGGGGTGCTGCGGGTGGTGCGCCGCGACTCCGGCTGGTTCATGGACTACTGGAACGCCGACGGCTCGGTCTCGGAGATGTGCGGCAACGGCATCCGGGTCTTCGCGCGGCACCTGGTCGCCGAGGGCCTCGTGCCCGGCGACGAGCCGATCCCCGTGCAGACGCGCGACGGGCTCACGACGATCACCGTCGACGGCGAGGACATCACCGTCGACATGGGCGAGCCGCAGGTGCTCGGCCAGACGTCGGTGTCGATCGGCCGCGCGACGTGGGCGGCCACCCACGTCGACAAGGGCAACCCGCACGCGGTGGCGTTCGTGGAGTCGCTCGACCCGACCGGCCCCGTGGGGACGCTGCTGACCGCGCCGGAGCACGACCCGGCGGTCTACCCGGACGGGGTCAACGTGGAGTTGGTGGTGCCCCTCGCCCCCGGTCACGTCGCCATGCGCGTCCACGAGCGCGGCTCCGGCGAGACCCGCTCCTGCGGCACCGGTGCCTGCGCGGTCGCGGTCGCCGCCGCGCTGCGCGACGGAGCCGGTCGTGACGGGACCGGGCCCGGGTCAGTGTACGTCGTGGACCTGCCCGGCGGCACCCTGCGCATCGAGTGGACCGAGGCCGGACGGATCCTGATGACCGGGCCGGGCGTGATCGTGGCGCGCGGGGAGACGGACCTGTAGGGGTCCCCGGCCCCGACCGTGACAGTGGAACTGTCCCGATCGCCGACCCGCGGGTGACGCAGGTCTCGGCACCCGCTAGGTTCCGAGCCATGGACATCACCGGATCCACCGCCATCGTCACCGGCGGCGCCTCGGGCATCGGCGCGGCCGCAGCCCGCCAGCTGGCCGCCAAGGGTGCCACCGTCGTCATCGCCGACCTCCAGGCCGACAAGGGCGAGGCCCTGGCCGAGGAGATCAAGGGCGTCTTCGCACAGGTCGACGTGACCAACACCGACCAGATCAAGGCCGCGGTCGACGCCGCCACCGCGATCGCCCCGCTGCGCGCGGTCGTGAACTCCGCCGGCATCGGCTGGGCCCAGCGCACCATCGGCCGCGACGGCGAGTTCGACTCCGCCCACGACCTCGAGGCCTACCGCAAGGTGATCGCGATCAACCTGATCGGCACCTTCGACATGACCCGCCTCGCCGCGACCGCCATGAGCCGCAACGAGCCCGACGCCGACGGCTGCCGCGGTGCCATCGCCAACCTCACGAGCGTCGCCGCGTTCGACGGGCAGATCGGCCAGGCGGCGTACTCCTCCTCCAAGGGCGGCGTCGTCGGCATGACCCTGCCGGTCGCGCGCGACCTGTCCTCGGCCGGCATTCGCCTCAACACCATCGCCCCGGGCCTGATCGACACCCCGATCTACGGCGAGGGCGAGCAGGCGGAGGCGTTCAAGGCCAAGCTCGGCGAGAGCGTGCTGTTCCCCAAGCGCCTCGGCAAGCCCGAGGAGCTGGCGAGCATGGTGGTCGAGACGATCACGAACTCCTACATGAACGCCGAGGTCATCCGCGTCGACGGCGGCATCCGGATGCCTCCCAAGTGAGCCTCTGACCACCCGAGTCGTGGGGCGGCCGGGGCCCCCCGCCCGCCCGCCCCGGGCGCGCCGCCCGGCCGGGGGGGCCGCGCCGGGCCCCCCGCCCGGCCCCACGACCATGTGCGGGGCCCGTCACAGGTCGATGACCAGGTCCGCCCGCTCGGCGGCCGCCTCGACCAGCGCCGCGTTCGGGTCGTCCACGGTCCGCACCCAGGCCTCGGCCTCGTCCGGTGTCTTGCCGAACGCCACGTGCCGGGCCACCAGGCGCGATCGGCGCAGCGCCGGGTCGACGCGCAGGTGCCACACCGCGTCGAGCTGCGCGCGCACCGCCTCCCACCGCGGCTCGTCGAGCAGCAGGTAGTTGCCCTCGGTGACCACGAGCGGGGCAGCGCCGGGCACGGGCAGTGCGCCGGCGATCGGCTGCTCCAGGTCGCGCTCGAAGCTCGGCGCCATCACCAGCGGCTCGCGGCCGCGCACGTGGGCCAGCAG
>JAYYWX010000100.1:0-30860 GCA_036341255.1 Actinomycetota bacterium
TGCCGGCCGGGTCGTCGACGTCGCGCAGCGCGACCTCGAGGCCGGCCACTGGGAGGTCCCGGCGCTGGCAGAGCTGGGCCGGCCCGTGGACCTGCCCGGCGCCCCCGGTCAGCACCACGGAGACGGCCGTGCCCTCGGGCACCTGCGGGAGGTCGGTGTCGCGGACCACGAGCGAGCGGACCAGCCTCGCGGCCGGGCCGGTGCGGTCGGCGTACGCCGTGAGGGCGGCGTCGAGGGGCGCGTCGCCGGGCGGGAAGGTGGCCGCGTCGTCGACCAGCCCGACCCAGAAGGGATCGCCCGACGAGGCGGAGAACGGTTCCGTGAAGGTGCTCACGGGGCTACTGTAACGGTCACTTAGTGAGGCGATGCGTCCGATAAGCGGACGCCGTGGAGAGGGAGCGATGGCCTACTACCGCAGTGTGGGAGACGTCCCGCCGACCCGCCACACCCAGCACCGCGACCCCGACGGAAACCTCTACCGCGAGGAGCTGATGGGGGAGGAGGGCTTCTCCTCCGACTCCTCGCTGCTCTACCACCGCGGCGTGCCCTCGGCGATCGTCGCGAGCGAGGTGTGGGAGCTGCCCGACCAGTCGCGCACCCCCAACCACCCGCTCGCCCCGCGACACCTGCGGCTGCACGACCTCGAGACCGGGACCGACGCGGTGACCGGGCGCCGGGTGGTGCTGGCCAACCACGACGTCCGGCTCTCCTACGTTCTCACCGGGACCGAGCCCAGTGCCTATTACCGCGACGCCATCGGTGACGAGTGCGTCTTCGTCGAGTCCGGCTCCGGCGTCGTCGAGACCGTCTTCGGCGTGGTGGCCTACCGGGCCGGGGACTTCGTCGTCATCCCGCGCGCGACCACCCACCGCTGGGTGCCGGCCGAGCCCTCCCGGCTCTACGCCACCGAGGCCAGCAGCCACATCGCGCCGCCCAAGCGCTACCTGTCGAAGTTCGGCCAGCTGCTCGAGCACGCGCCCTACTGCGAGCGCGACCTGCACGGCCCCACCGCTCCGCTGCTGCAGGAAGGCACGGACGTGGAGGTGCTGGTCAAGCACCGCACCTCGGCGGGCATCGTCGGCACCCGGATGGTCTACGCCACCCACCCCCTGGACGTGGTCGGCTGGGACGGCTGCCTCTACCCCTACACGTTGAACATCGACGACTACATGCCGATCACCGGCAAGGTGCACCAGCCGCCGCCGGTCCACCAGGTCTTCGAGGGCTGGAACTTTGTGATCTGCGCCTTCCTGCCCCGCAAGGTCGACTACCACCCGCTGGCCGTGCCGGTGCCCTACTACCACTCCAACGTCGACTCCGACGAGGTGATGTTCTACGTCGCCGGCGACTACGAGGCGCGCAAGGGCTCCGGCATCGGGCTCGGGTCGATCTCGCTGCACCCCGGCGGTCATGCCCACGGTCCGCAGCCCTCGGCGATCGAGGCCTCCCTGGGTGCCGAGCGCTTCGAGGAGACCGCGGTCATGGTCGACACCTTCGCCCCGCTCGAGCTCGGCGAGGGCGGTCTGGCGGTCGAGGACCCGACGTACGCCACCAGCTGGGCGCGGGACCACCGCTGACGCCGCCGCCGACCGCCTGACCCCTTCAGTACGCCGCGCGACGGCCGATCAGGAGGGCGGAAGGGAGCTCCGTCATGCCCGATGCGTCGCCGTTCGTCTCGCTGTCCCGCCACCAGGAGCCACGCACCAGCACCAAGCGGGCCCTGCTGTCCCTCAGTCGCAGCATCGAGGCGCGGGCCCTGGCCTCCGCTCCGCAGGCGCGGCTGTGGGTGAGCCTGCAGCATGTCCGGTTCCACGCCGGCCGGACCCGCCGGCTGCACGAGGAGATGGCCAGAGCGGGCGTGGAGGTGCACGTCTACGGCGTCGGGGTCCGTGACGGTCGCCCGGGCCCGGTGCTGCTGCGCGGTCACGACATCTCCGAGTTCGGGCTGCTGGCCCAGGAGTGGGACGTGCTGCTGGTGACCCCCGACGGAGCCTTGGGACTGGCTGCGCGACAGGTGGACCCCGCCCCGGTGGGTGCCGAGGACGACATGGGTCGCCGCTTCGAGTGGGTGCTCTCCGAGGACCGCGCCGACGTGGTCTACGCCACCGCCTCGCTGCCCGGGGAGGACTTCGTGATCGGCCGGGACTTCGGAGTGCCCCGCCCGGCCTGAGTCCGCTGCGTCGGGCTCAGCCGCGCAGCAGGGTGTTGACCGAGCCCGGGTCCAGCGCGCGGTCGATCGCGAGCGCGGCGCAGCCGTGCAGCCCGGCGGCCTCGCCGTGGGTGGCGGGCAGGAAGCGCAGGTCACGGATGGCGCCGGGGTGAGCGCGGGCGTACAACGACTCGCGCAGGCCCGCTGTGTAGAGGTCGAAGGCGCTGCCCATGTCGCCGCCGACGACGACCGCCCCGGGGTGGAGCAGGTTGACGGCGACCGCGAGGACCTCGCCGAGCTGGCGTCCGGCGCCGCGCAGCAGTCGGCGGGCGACGGGGTCGCCGGCCAGAGCGGTGGCCACCAGGTCACGGACGTGGCGCACCTCGGGGTGCCCCTGCTCCTGCAGGGCGGCCACCAGGGCCCACCCGCCCGCCACGGTCTCCAGGCAGCCGGTGGCGCCGCACCGGCAGGGCAGCTCGCCGGCGGTGTCCACGCGCGTGTGCCCGAGCTCGCCGGTGGTGCCCCGTCCCTCGCCGACGAGGCGCCCGTCGGCGACGACGCCCAGCGCCAGGCCGGTCGAGGCCTTGACCACCAGCATCGTCTCGGCGGCCGGGACCTGCCCGAAGAGCTCGGAGCGGGTCAGCGCGGCGGTGTCGTTGTCGAGGTGGATCGGCGCCTCGGTCACGGGACGCAGGAACGTGGAGAGGTCGACGCCGTCCCAGCCGCGCAGCACCGGAGCGTCCACGCTGCAGCACTTCCCGGGGTCGACGCTGCCCGGCAGGCTCAGGCCGACCCCCGCGACGCGTGCCGTGCGGTGGGCTGACGGCAGCGACGTGAGCAGGGCGTCGAGCCGCTCGGCGACCGACGGCATCAGGTCGCCGGCGCCGGTGCCGGGCTCGTGGTCGCGGGTGTCGCCGCTGATCTCCCGCCCGGCGAGGTCGAAGACGCCGACCTGACTGCGGGAGCGGCCCACCGCGACCGCGAGCACCACCGCGGCGTCGGGGTTGAGCACCAGCGAGCCGGCGGGGCGCCCTCCGGTCGAGGCGTGGTCGCCCCCCTCGAGCAGCAGGCCGGCCTCGACCAGGGCGGAGAGACGGGCGGCCACGGCGCCCCGCGAGAGGCCGGTGAGGCGGACCAGGTCGGACCGGGTGCTGGCGCGTCCGGTGCGGACCAGGGTCAGCAGGCCGCCCGCGGAGGTGTCGGCGACGCTCATGACGGGGAGTGAAGCACAGACTTTTGTCGGAAACGAGCGAAAGAATGCTTGTATCGATCCAAAAGTCCTGCGACCGTAGACCCATGCACTCCACGGTCGACGTCTCGTCCACCATGCCGCCCGTCTGCGACTTCACCGTGTTCGGCGGCACCGGTGACCTCGCGCTGCGCAAGCTGCTGCCCGCGCTCTACCACCGCGACCTCGAGGGCCACCTCCCCGAGGACACTCGCATCATCGGCGTCTCCCGCTCCGAGATCGACGACGACGGCTACCGCACCGAGGTGCGCGCGGCGCTCGAGCGCTTCGTCGAGCCCGAGCTCCTCGAGGACGCCGCGGTCGAGCGACTGCTCGCCCGCCTGCACCACCTGTGCCTCGACGCCGGCACCGCCGAGGGTTGGCACCTGCTGCACGGCCTGCTCAAGGACCGTCCCCGCGAGGAGGAGGCGGTCCGCGTCTTCTACCTCGCCGTCGCCCCCCGGCTCTTCGGCCCCACCTGCGAGCGGCTCTCCGAGATCGGCGTGGTCAACGAGCGGGCACGCGTGGTGATGGAGAAGCCGATCGGCCACGACCTCGACTCCGCCCTCGCGGTCAACGATGCCGTCGGATCGGTCTTCGCCGAGCACCAGGTCTTCCGCATCGACCACTACCTCGGCAAGGAGAGCGTGCAGAACCTCCTCGTCACGCGCTTCGCCAACACCTTCCTCGAGCCGCTGTGGAACTCCCAGTGGGTCGACCACGTGCAGATCACCGTCTCCGAGACCGTCGGAGTCGGCTCCCGCGGCGGCTACTACGACCACGCCGGTGCGCTGCGCGACATGGTGCAGAACCACCTGCTGCAGCTGCTGTGCCTCGTGGCGATGGAGCCCCCGACGTACGTCGGCCGCGAGAACGTCCGCGACGAGAAGCTCAAGGTGCTCCAGGCGCTCAAGCCGCTCGGTCCCGCCGACGTCGACCGCGACACCGTCCGCGGGCAGTACGTCGCCGGGCTGGTCGAGGGCGAGCGCGCGGCGTCGTACGTCGACGACCTGGGCGACCTCGTCGAGGAGCGCTCCGAGACCGAGACCTTCGTGGCGCTGAAGGCCGAGGTGCAGAACTGGCGCTGGGCCGGCGTGCCGTTCTACCTGCGCACCGGCAAGCGGATGGACCGTCGCGTCAGCGAGATCGTCGTGGTGTTCAAGGAGCCGCCGCACGCGATGTTCCCCGGCGCCGAGGGCGGGGCGAGCGCCAACCGGCTGCACATCTGCGTCCAGCCCGACGAGGGCATGCGGCTGCACCTCACCGCCAAGGAGCCCGGTCCCGGCGGGATCCGGCTGCGGCCCGTGTCACTGGACCTCAGCTACGCCACGACCTTCGACCAACGCAGCCCGGAGGCCTACGAGCGGTTGCTGATGGACGTCGTCCGCGGCAACCCGACGCTGTTCATGCGCCGCGACGAGGTCGAGGCCGCCTGGTCCTGGGTGGCGCCGATCCTCGACCGCTGGGCGGAGTCGCCCGACGCGCCCCGCCGCTACCCCGCCGGCACCCCCGGCCCGTTCGCCGCCGCTGCGCTGCTCGAGCGCGACGGCCGATCCTGGCAGGAGACCGACCAGTGAGCACCCCGTCCAGCACCCCCACCGCCCTGCACCCCGTGGTCGCGGCCGTCACCGAGCGCGTCGTCGAGCGCAGTGCGGCCCCGCGTGCGGCGTACCTCGAGAAGATCCGCGCGATGGCCGAGACCGGCCCGGCCCGCACCCGGCTGGCCTGCGCCAACCTCGCCCACGGCTTCGCCTCCGCCGAGCCGGTGGACAAGGAGGCGCTGCGCGGCACGGTCAAGCCGAACCTCGCGATCGTCACCTCCTACAACGACATGCTCTCCGCGCACCAGCCGTTCGTGGACTACCCGCCGCAGCTGAAGAAGGCGGTCATCCGCGCCGGCGGCATCGCCCAGGTGGCCGGCGGCGTGCCCGCGATGTGCGACGGCGTGACGCAGGGGCGTGCGGGGATGCAGCTCTCGCTCTACTCCCGCGACGTCATCGCGATGTCGACCGCGATCGCGCTGTCGCACGACATGTTCGACGGCGCGATGCTGCTCGGCGTCTGCGACAAGATCGTGCCCGGCCTGGTGATCGGCGCGCTGTCCTTCGGCCACCTGCCGACGATCCTGGTGCCGGCCGGCCCGATGGAGTCGGGCCTGCCCAACAAGGAGAAGGCCCGGGTGAGGCAGCGCTTCGCCGAGGGCAAGGCCACCCGCGAGGAGCTGCTCGAGGCCGAGGCCGCGTCCTACCACTCGGTGGGCACCTGCACGTTCTACGGCACCGCCAACTCCAACCAGCTGCTGATGGAGGTCATGGGCCTGCACCTGCCGGGCAGCTCCTTCGTCAACCCCGGTACGCCGATGCGCGCGGCGCTCACCGACGCGGCCGCCGCTCGGGTGACCGAGATGGCGCGTCGCCAAGAAATCCAGGGGAGCGACGCGGCGCCGATGGGCGAGCTCGTCGACGAGCGCACGATGGTCAACGCCTGCGTGGCGCTGCTGGCCTCGGGCGGCTCGACCAACCACACGATGCACCTGGTCGCGATGGCGCGTGCCGCCGGCATCGAGCTGACCTGGCAGGACCTCTCCGACCTCTCGGCGGTCGTGCCGTCGCTGTGCCGGATCTACCCCAACGGCTCGGCCGACGTGAACCACTTCCAGGCCGCGGGCGGCATCGCCTTCCTGGTGCGCACGCTGCTCGACGCCGGGCTGCTGCACGAGGACGTGCTGACCGTCGCCGGGCCCGGCCTGCGCCGCTACACCCAGGAGCCGCGGCTGGTCGAGGACGCCTCCGGCCGCGCGAGCGTGGAGTGGGTCGAGGGCCCGACCTCGACGCTGGACCCCGAGGTGCTGCGCCCGGCCGACGACCCGTTCGCGCCCGACGGCGGGTTGCGCGTGCTGACCGGTCCGCTGGGCCGGGCGGTGATCAAGACCTCGGCCGTCACCCCCGAGCACCGCGTCGTCACCGCGCCGGCCGTGGTCTTCGACGACCAGGCCGACTTCCTCGCCGCGTTCTCGGCCCACGAGCTCGACGGCCGCGACTTCGTGGCCGTCATCCGCTACCAGGGGCCGGCCGCCAACGGCATGCCCGAGCTGCACAAGCTCACCCCGGCGCTCGGGGTCCTGCAGGATCGCGGGCAGAAGGTCGCGATCGTGACCGACGGGCGGATGTCCGGCGCGTCGGGCAAGGTGCCCGCCGCCATCCACGTCACGCCCGAGGCCGCGCTGGGCGGGGCCATCGCCAAGATCGTGGACGGCGACGTCGTGACGGTCGACGGCACGACCGGCGTGCTCACCGTCGAGGACGCCGAGACCGTCCTGGCCCGTCCCTCGACCGGCGCCGCGCCGACCGCGGCCGAGTTCGCGGGGACCGGGCGCGAGCTCTTCGCCGCGTTCCGCGCCACCGTCGGCCCCGCCGACCAGGGGGCCAGCGTGTTCCCGGCCGTCCCGACCCACGACCAGTCGCCCCAGCTGACGAACGAGGCCGCGCATGTCTGAGACCCCCACCTCCTCCGGCTCCCTGCTCGACCTCGTGCCGGTCGTGCCCGTCGTCGTCATCGACGACCTCGACCACGCCGTGCCGCTGGCCCGGGCGCTGGTGGCCGGCGGACTGCCGGTCATCGAGCTGACGCTGCGCACCCCTGTCGCCCTCGACGCGGTGCGCGCCATCGCGGCCGAGGTCCCCGAGATCACCCTCGGCGTCGGCACGGTCTGCACACCGGCGCAGGCCGAGCAGGCCGCCGAGGCCGGGGCGGGGTTCCTGGTCTCGCCGGGCACCACGCCGACGCTGCTCGAGGCGATGCTCGGCACCGGGCTGCCGTTCCTCCCGGGCACCGCCACGGTCTCCGAGGTGCTCGCAGTCCTCGAGGCGGGGGTCACCGAGATGAAGTTCTTCCCCGCCGAGGCCTCCGGTGGCGCCGCCTACCTCAAGTCGCTGGCCTCGCCGCTGGCAGCCGCCCGCTTCTGCCCGACCGGTGGCATCACGGCGACCAGCGCAGCGTCGTACCTCTCCCTGCCGAACGTCGGCTGCGTCGGCGGCTCCTGGCTCACCCCGGCCGATGCCCTCGCCGCCGGCGACTGGGCCCGCGTGCAGTCCCTCGCGCAGCTGGCTGGTGCCCTCCGCTGCCCGGGGCCTTTTCACCACCGGGGTGGTGAAACCGGCGCTGGTCTCGTGGAACTCCGGTCGACAAGCGGCAGTTCCATCAGACCACTGGGCCTGCGGGCCGCTACGCCGACACCCGAGTCCGGTTGGTGAGCCCGCTGACCTCCCCGTGCACCGCCAGCATCGCCTCGGTCGCCGCCGACCACGGGTAGTGCTCGGCCCGGCGTCGGGCACCGGTACGCAGGTGCTCGCGGGGCCGGGCGGCGAGGTCGAGGACGGCGTCCGCCAGCGCCGCCGGGTACGGCGCAGCCCAGCCGCCCGAGGTGACGTCCACGAGCTCGCGGGCACCTCCTCGGTCCGCGGTCACGACGGGTGTCCCGCAGGCCAGCGCCTCGAGCACCGCGAGGCCGAAGGTCTCGCCCGGGCAGACCGACAGGGCGACGTCCGCCTCGGCGATCCGTCTCCTCAGGGCGTCACGACCCGCCACGAAGCCGTGGAACGTCACCGGGGCCGACCCGGCGACGGCACGCAGCTCGTCGAGGTGCGGGCCTTCGCCGTAGACGTCGAGCCGGACGGGCACGCCGCGCCGATGCAGCTCGACCGCGGTGGCCACTGCCAGGTGGGGTGACTTCTCCCGGGAGAGCCGGCCCACGTGCACCAGCCGCAGCACGCCGTCGTCGCGGGGGCCGGTATCGCGCTGCCGGGCCAGCACGGGCCGGAAGGTCTCGAGGTCGACGCCGAGCGGCACCCGCGTGACCGGGCAACGCGCGGAGGCGGCGACGGAGCGGAACTCGCGCTCGGCGTACCCCGAGGTCACCACGAGCCGGTCGACCGAGCGGACCACGACCCGGTTGAGCAGCGCGATGGGGGCACGCGCGGAGGTGTCGAGCCCGGTGCGCATCGCGAGCATGTCGCTGAGCCGCTCGTGGGAGAGCAGCACGGTCGCCACGCCCTGGCGCCGGGCCCACATCGCCACCGGCAGCAGAGTCGTCTTGTCGTGCAGCTCGACCGAGGTGGGGGCGAAGCGCTCGAGGGCGTCGACGACGCGCCAGGGCTCGACGATGAGGCGGTAGCCGCCGCCGACGCGCGGGGCCCGGACCGAGACGACCATGCCCGCGTCGGTCTCCTCGACACCGTCGGCAGGGCCGGGCACGACCAGCAGTCGCTCGACACCGGCGTCGGCGTACCCCCGGCCCATCGCCGCCACCGCGGTCCTCACCCCGCCCGAGGCGGGACCGATGAAGTTGGCGAGCTGGGCGATGCGCACGGCGCACACCATGGCGCCGTCGGGTGAACGGACGGCGACCCCGCTGTGGATGGCGGACGAGCGCTGAGCCGCAGGCTCAGCGCTCGTGGCATGACGGGTCCGGGACCCGGTCCCGCAGGGGGATCAGCAGGTGATGCCGCCCTTGGGGACCTTGACCTTGGTCTGCAGCGGGGCGACCGCCACGTCGGCGATGGTGACGCCCCCGAGGGTCAGCACCAGGCGCAGTGTGACGGACTTGGCCTTGGCGACGCGCCCGTTGTCGGAGACCTTCTCGCTGATGACGCCGGGGAACTGGATGGTCAGCCCCAGCAGCGGGTTGGCCGGGATGCCGATCTCGGCGGGAGCGCCGTCGGTCGGGATCGGGACGGGCGAGCCGTCGGGGCCGGTGATCTCCAGCACCGCGGGGGTGTAGGTGATCTTGGCCTTGCCCGGTCGGCCGGTGGCGGTGGCCACCATCTTCGGGTCGGACACGACCTCGATGCTCACCATGTCGCCGAAGAGACCCAGGTCGGCCAGCCCGGTCTTGGCGACGGCCTTGAGGCCGGCCTTCTTCTTCTTGGGCAGGTAGGCGGTCTTCTGCGTCGCCGAGACGGTGCCGTCCAGCCCGAGCAGCGCGCCGAACCCGGGGATCACGCTGGGCAGCACGGCCAGGTCGGCGGTCGAGGAGCTCGAGGACGTCACGGACTTGCCGCCGGGCACGCACGTCTTGGGGCCGTTCCAGCGCGCCTTGGTCTCGCCGGTGGACACCCCCAGGGTCAGCAGGGGCGCGGCCGGGACCGGCACGAGCGTCTGCGACGGCACCTCCTCCTTGCCCTTCTCCGGGCCCGCCTTCGCGACCATCCCGGTGAGGAGGCCGGAGAGGTCGGTGTCGGCCAGGCCGCGTCCGCCGAGGGTCTTGGAGGTGGAGACCGCCTTCGAGGCCTTGCGGGTGTTGATGTTCGCCGCGGCGCGGCCGACGCGCAGGTCGATGACCTTGTCGCCCTCGATGCCGGGGGCCTGGTCGAGCACGATCGCACGCAGCACCTGGGCGCCGACCTTGGCGCGGTGGTGGTACTTCTGCGTGCCCTTCTTCTTGTTCTTCTTCTTGCCGGCGCGGGCAGCGGGTACGTCGATGCTCGCGACCGAGGCCGTGGCGGACGGGCCGGCCGGCGCAGAGGCACCGGCGGGGGTGCCGCTCGCGGCGAGGACGGGCAGGGCGGTGATCAGCGCGGTCGAGACGGCGAGAGCCGTCCGGCGCACCGTGGCGGGGGCGTGCGGGGTCATCAGACCTCCTGGGGGGGCTGGGAGGGGGCTTGGGGGGTCCGCCCATGGTCACCCGTACGGGCGAGGTGGTCGCGCGCGTTCTCGCCCCGCGGACCGCTGGTCTGGACAGATACCCCCGTCTGTACGCCGTCTGTACGCCTCGAGCACCGTTGTCGGTGGCGCAGGTCACGATGCTCAGGTGGACGGCGCAGGGACCGGCGAGGGGGCCGATGCGATCGGGACGTGGGAGTTCGAGGCCGACCCCTGGCCCTACGAGACCGGGTCGTGGGTCTTCGTCACGCTGCCCGAGGACGTCGACGAGGAGGTCCGGCTGCTCAGCGGCCCGCGACGGGGCTTCGGCTCGGTGCGGGTGGAGGTCACCTGCGGGTCGAGCACCTGGTCGACGTCGGTCTTCCCCTCGGCCGACGGGTTCGTGCTGCCGCTCAAGGCGGCGGTGCGCCGCGCCGAGCTCCTCGAGGTCGGGAGCCCGGCGCGGTTCACGCTGCGCTTGCTGTGAGTCCGGTTGTTGTGAGTCCGGTTGCGGTGGGTCCGGCGGCGGTGATGCCGGCCGGAGCGGTCAGCCGACGACCGGCTGCCCGGTGAGGCGCTTGTAGGTGAAGGCGCTGCCCAGGTAGATCACCGGGAACGCCACCAGCAGGCCCAGCAGGCAGGCGAGCGCGCCGGCGATGACCAGGCCGAAGCAGGTCAGCATCCACAGCAGCACGGTGCCCAGGTTGTCCTTGACCAGCGAGACGCTGGCCTTCAACGCGCCGACGGCGTCCAGTTCGGGACGGTCGACCAGGAAGTAGACGCTGAACGCGGTCAGCACGATCGCGACGAGTCCCGGGAGCACGCACAGGATCAGGCCGACGGTGATGAGGACACCGTTGATCAGGCCGAGCAGCAGCACCTGCGGCAGCTTCGGCGGCTGGAAGAGGGCCATGATGAAGTCCGAGCGGATGCCGCGGCCCTCGGTGAGGTCCAGGGCGCCGCGGATGACGCCGGCGCTGAGCACGGTGCTCACGATCCACCCCAGCACGCCGAAGGCCAGCGTCAGGACGACGTTGTCGCCGAAGACCGAGCTGAGGCCCTGGAAGGCTCCGTTGACGACGAAGAGGACCAGCATCGCCAGCAGGATCGGCCCGAGGTTGGCCTTGAAGGTGCGCCAGCCGAAGGAGACGGCGTCACCGACCCGCCACTCGGGGGCCGGCGCGCCGCCGTACCCGCCGCCGTAGCCTCCACCGGCCGGAGGACCGGGCGGCGGGGTGCCGTAGCCCCCGCCGGCGCCGTCGCCGTACCCACCGCCGGGCGGCGGGGGAGGCGGGGCCTGGCCGTAGTCGGGGCCGGAGCCACCGGGCTCACCGGGCGGGTAGGGCGGGGGTGTGCTCGACATGTGCTCCTCCTCGACGTCTGTGGTCGGCCACGCTAGCGGTCCGGAACCCCGGCGCGCACGCGTGTTCGCGGCACCGGCGCCGCGACGCGCGCCGCTCGGGTGGACCTCCGCGACCGCCGGCCGCGCATGATGGGGGCATGCCTCTCGGATGGAACCGCGCCGCTCCCCGCGACGACCTCGACGAGCGCGAGCTGCACGTCGGCGAGCCCGAGGACCACGCCGCGGGCCCGACCGCGGTCGCGGTCGCCATGAAGCGTGCGGTGGAGCAGATGGGTCCGGTCCGCACCGCTCGCACCCTGCTCAAGCTCAACCAGGTCGACGGCTTCGACTGCCAGGGCTGCGCCTGGCCGGACCCCGAGGCCGGCCACCGGCACACCGCGGAGTTCTGCGAGAACGGCGCCAAGGCGGTCACCGAGGAGGCCACCCTGCGACGTCTCGACCACAGCTTCTTCGCCGAGCACCCGGTCGCGGAGCTGGCCGAGCGCACCGACTTCTGGCTGGGCCAGCAGGGTCGGCTGACCGAGCCGATGGTGCTGCGTCCCGGCGCCACTCACTACGAGCCGATCGGCTGGGAGGAGGCCTTCGAGACGATCGGCTCGCACCTGCGCGACCTCGCCAGCCCCGACGAGGCGATCTTCTACACCTCCGGCAAGACCTCCAACGAGGCGGCGTTCGCCTACCAGCTGCTGGCCCGCTCCTTCGGCACCAACAACCTCCCCGACTGCTCCAACATGTGCCACGAGTCGACGTCGGTCGGCCTCGCGGAGTCCATCGGCATCGGCAAGGGGTCGGTCAGCCTGCACGACGTGGAGACCGCCGAGCTGATCGTGGTGGCCGGCCAGAACCCCGGCACCAACCACCCGCGGATGCTCTCGGCGCTGGAGAAGGCCAAGCGGGGCGGCGCCCGCATCCTGGCCGTCAACCCGCTGCGCGAGGCCGGGCTCGTCCGCTTCAAGAACCCCCAGAACCCGCGCGGCGTCGTCGGACGCGGCACCGACCTCGCCGACCTGCACCTGCCGGTCCGCGTCAACGGCGACCTCGCGCTCTTCCAGGCGATCGGCGCGCTGCTGCTGGAGTGGGACGCCCTCGACCACGACTTCATCGAGCAGCACACCCACGGCTTCGAGGAGTACGCCGCCCACCTGCGCGACCTGGACTGGGATGCCGTCCTCGCCGCGACCGGGCTCTCCCGGGCGCAGATCGAGGAGGCGGCCGCCATGTTCCGCGACTCCTCGGCCACGGTGCTGTGCTGGGCGATGGGCATCACCCAGCACCGCAACGCCGTGGCGACGGTCAAGGAGATCGCCAACGTCGCGTTCCTGCAGGGCAACATCGGCAAGCCGGGCGCGGGTCTGTGCCCGGTGCGCGGCCACTCCAACGTCCAGGGCGACCGCACCATGGGCATCTGGGAGCGCTCCCCGGAGCACTTCCTCCAGGCCGTCGAGGACGAGTTCGGCATCCCCGTCCCGCGTCGCCACGGCTTCGACTGCGTCGCCTCGGTCACCGCGCTGCACGACGGGGACGCCTCGGTCTTCATCGGGATGGGCGGCAACTTCGTGGCAGCCATCTCCGACACCTCCGTCACCGAGGAGGCATTCCGTCGGGCCGCGCTCACCGTGCACGTCTCGACCAAGCTCAACCGCTCCCACGTGGTGCACGGCCGCACCGCGTTGATCCTCCCGGCGCTGGGTCGCAGCGAGCGCGACCTGACCGGCGGCCGGAAGCAGCGCGTGACCGTCGAGGACTCCATGTCGGCGGTGCACGCCTCCCACGGGCCGCTCGAGCCGGCGTCGGAGCACCTTCGCTCGGAGGTCGACATCGTCTGCGGGATCGCGCTGGCCACCCTCGGACGCGACCACGCCGTCCCGTGGGAGGAGCTGCGCTCCGACTACACCGAGATCCGGCACCGGATCGCCCGGGTGGTGCCGGGCGCGGCGGCGTACGCCGAGAAGGTCGACCAGCCCGGCGGCTTCGTGCTCCCGCACCCGCCCCGCGACAGCCGGACCTTCCCCACGCCGCAGGAGCGCGCGGTCTTCGCGGTGAGCCCGCTCGACGTGCTGCACGTCCCCGAAGGGCGGCTGCTCCTGCAGACCATGCGCAGCCACGACCAGTTCAACACCACGATCTACGGGCTCGACGACCGCTACCGCGGGGTGCGCAACGGCCGCCGCGTGGTCTTCGTCCACCCCGAGGACGTCACTGCGCTCGGCTTCCGCGACGGCGACGTCGTGGACCTCGTGAGCGAGTGGCGCGACCCCGACGACGCGGACGCCACGCTGGTGGAGCGCCTCGCGCCCGCCTTCCGGATCGTGTCCTACGACCAGCCGCGGGGTTGTGCTGCTGCCTACTACCCCGAGACCAACCCCCTCATCCCGCTCGCCTCCACCGCCCTGGGGAGCAACACCCCGACCTCGAAGTCGGTGGTGGTGCGCCTGGAGAAGGCCACCCGCGACGCCACGCAGCGCTGGGCCAGCGACGCCGGGCGCGTGGTCCCCTCGGGGCGCGGCGATGAGGACAAGCGCGCCGTCGAGCCGGACCAGCTCTCGTGACGCGGCTCGACCGGCCCTCCGACGAGGTCGAGTGCCGGGGCAGCACCGACCCGGTGGCCGGGGTGCTGACGGCGCGTGAGGTGCCGTTGGGCGGCCCCCGGGCGATGACCGTCCGGCGTACCCTCCCCCAGCGCGAGCGCACCATGATCGGCGCGTGGTGCTTCGTGGACCACTACGGCCCCGACGCGGTCGCCGAGACCGGCGGCATGACGGTCGCCCCCCACCCCCACACGGGGCTGCAGACGGTCTCGTGGCTGTTCACCGGGGAGATCGAGCACCGTGACTCCGCGGGCCACCACGCGATGGTCCGGCCCGGCGAGCTGAACCTGATGACCGCCGGCCGGGGCATCTCCCACTCCGAGGTCTCCACCCCCGACACCGAGGTCCTGCACGGTGCCCAGCTGTGGGTGGCGCTGCCCGAGGCCGAGCGCGGCACGGACCCCGGCTTCCGCCACTTCGCCCCGGACGCGGTCGAGGGCCCGGGGTGGACGGCGCGGGTCTTCCTCGGGTCGCTGCTGGGCAGCACCTCGCCGGTCCCGACGTTCTCCCCGCTGGTCGGCGCCGAGCTGCTGCTCGAGCCCGGGACCTCGCTGGACCTCGACGTCGACCCCACCCACGAGCACGGACTGCTCCTCGACGCGGGCTCGCTGCGGGTCGACGGGGCCACCGCGGGCCCCTCCGACCTGCTCCACGTCCCCCTGGGCCGTACGACGCTGAGGCTCCTCGCCGGGGAGGACCCGGTCCGGGCGCTGGTGCTCGGGGGCGAGCCGCTCGGCGAGGCGATCGTGATGTTCTGGAACTTCATCGGATCCAGCCACGACGAGGTCGCGGCGTACCGCGCGGAGTGGCAGGCCCAGATCACCCGCGACGGCGCGGTCGTGGGCGACTCCCAGGACGTCGCCGAGGGCCGCTTCGGCACCGTGGTCGGCGACCACCTGGCCCCCATCCCCGCGCCGGTGCTGCCCAACGCGCGGCTCAAGGAGCGCCGGTGACCGGACCAGTCGTCGGCGACGACGGCGTGCCGCGCTGCCCCTGGGCCGGCGTGACGCCCGGCGACATGCGCGACTACCACGACCACGAGTGGGGCCGGCCGATCGAGGGCGACGCCGCCTGGTTCGAGCGGCTGAGCCTCGAGGCGTTCCAGTCCGGGCTGTCCTGGGCGACGATCCTGCGCAAGCGCCCGGCGTTCCGGGCCGCCTTCGACGGCTTCGACCCCGACCGGGTCGCGGCCTACGACGACGCCGACGTCGAGCGGCTGATGGCCGACGCGGGCATCGTGCGCAACCGGGCCAAGGTGTTCGCGGCGATCGCCAACGCCGGTGCGCTGGTGGCGATGCGGGAGACCGATGGCCCCGACTGCCTCGAGCGCCTGGTCCGCGCGCACGCCCCGGCCGAGCCGCCCGCACCCCGCGACACCGAGCAGCAGCAGACGACCTCCCCGGAGTCGCTGGCGCTGTCCAAGGCGCTGAAGAAGCGGGGGTTCACCTTCGTCGGGCCCACCACGATGTTCGCGCTGATGGAGGCGACCGGCGTCTTCGACCCGCACCTCGTGGGTTGCCACCGCCGCCGCTGAGTCGGGCTGCGAGACTCCCCGGGTGCGCGTCGTCCACGGTCTGACCTGGTTGCTGGGCTGCCAGCTGGTGGGGGAGACCCTCGCGCACGTGTCCGGGGCGCCCGTCCCCGGCGCCGTCCTCGGGATGGTCGTGCTGCTGGCGGTGCTGCTGGTCCGGCGCAGCGACGACACGTCCGCGCACGCGGCGGCCGACGCGATGCTCCCGCACCTGCAGCTGCTCTTCATCGTGCCCGGGGTGGGCGTCGTGGCCTACGGCTCGGTGATCGCCGCCGACTGGCTGCCGATCGTGGTGGCCCTGGTCGCCTCCTGGGTCCTCGGCCTGGCCGCGGTGGGACTCAGCGCGCAGGTCCTCACCCGGTGGAGCGAGCGCCGGGGCGCCCGTGGGGGTGCCACGTGAGGTGGTTCGTCGAGCAGCCGCTGACCTGGCTCGTGGCGACCCTGCTGGCCTACCGGCTCGGGGTCTGGCTCCTCGACCGCACCCGGCTCTCGGTCGCGCAGCCGGTGCTGGTCGCCGTGGTGCTGCTCGGCGCGGCGCTGCTGGTGCTCGACGTCGACATCGCGACCTACGCCGAGGGCACAGCGGTGCTGACCTTCCTGCTGGGGCCCGCGACCGTCGCGCTGGCCGTCCCGCTGCACCGCCAGCTGCACCGGTTGCGCGGCTTCGCGCTGCCGATGATGGTGGCACTGGTGCTCGGCGTGCTGGTCTCGGTCGGCTCCGCGATCCTGCTGGTGCAGCTGCTCGGCGGCTCCGAGGAGCTCGCCCGCACGATGGCCCCGAAGGCCACCACGACCCCGGTCTCCCTGGCGCTGTCCGCCGAGATCGGCGGCATCCCCGCGCTCAGCGCCGTCCTCACCATCACCGCCGGCATCCTCGGCGCGGTCGCGGGCCCGTGGGTGCTCGACCGGCTGCGAGTGCGCGAGCCGCGGTCGCGAGGGGTCGCGATCGGCGGTGTCTCGCACGGCATCGGCACGGCCCGCGCGCTGGCCGAGGACCCGGTCGAGGGCGCCTTCTCCGGTCTCTCGATGGGGCTCACCGCCCTGCTGACCAGCCTGCTGATCCCGCTGGTCGTCGCCCTGCTCCTGTGACCGCCCGCGCCCGATAGCGTCGCGGTCATGCCGCGCGTGCACGCCTTCATCGACGACGCCCTCCGCGACCTCGACGCCGTGGGGGTGGTCCGGGCCCTCCATGCCGGGGAGGTGTCGGCACCCGAGGTGGTGGACGCGGCGATCGCGCGCACCGAGGCCGTCGACCCCGAGCTGGGTGCCGTCGCCTGGCGGTCGTGGGACCGTGCGCGTGCCGAGGCGGGCGCGCTGCGGGGTGGGTTCTTCGCCGGCGTACCCACGTTCGTGAAGGACAACGTCGACGTCGCCGGCATGCCCACTCTGCAGGGCACCGACGCGTACGTCGGCAGGCCGGCCGTCCGCGACGGCGACTTCGCCCGGATGTACCTCGCCACCGGGCTGGTGGCGCTGGGCAAGACCCGGCTCTCGGAGTACGGCTTCAACGCCGCCTGCGAGCACCCCCGACTCGGCCCGGTCCGCAACCCGTGGGACCCCACGCGCACCGCCGGGGCCTCCTCGGCGGGCTCGGCCGCCCTGGTGGCCGCCGGCGCGGTGCCGATCGCCCACGCCAACGACGGCGGCGGCTCGATCCGCATCCCCGCGGCGGTCAACGGTCTCGTCGGGCTGAAGCCCACCCGCGGGCGGCTCGCCCAGGACGCGATGCTGCGCGGCCAGCCGGTGCGCATCGTCAGCGACGGGGTCGTGACCCGCTCGGTGCGCGACACGGCGGCCCTGTTCCGCGAGGCGGAGAAGGTCTACCGCCCCTTGAAGCTGCCGCCCATCGGCGACATCACCCGGCCGGGGAAGCAGCGGCTCCGCGTGGCCGTGCACACCGGGGGAGCCGGGCGCAGCGCCGACGCCGACACGATCGCGGCGACGTGGCGCACCGCGACGCTGCTCGAGGAGCTGGGCCACCACGTCGAGGAGGTCCCGGCCCCCGTCCCGGACTCGTTCCCCGACGACTTCCTGCTCTACTGGGCGACCCTCGCCGGTGCCCTGGTCGCCGGAGGCCGACGCAACCACGGCCGCACCTTCGACCGGTCCCGCCTCGACCCGTTGACCATGGGCCTGGCCAGGCACGCCGCTCGCTCGGCCCACCGCATCCCCGGGGCGATCGCCCGCCTGCGCCGCACGTCCGGGCAGGCCGAGCGCTTCCACGAGCGCTGGGACGTCGCGCTCACGCCCACCCTGGCCTCGGCCGCGCCGCCGATCGGTCACCTCTCGCCCGAGCCCGGCTTCGACCAGGTGATGGAGCGGCTCCTGGACTGGGTGGTCTTCACCCCCTGGCAGAACGCCACCGGCGCCCCCGCCGTCTCCCTGCCGCTGGCCACCACCCCTGAGGGGCTGCCGCTCGGCATGATGCTCGCCGCAGCCCCCGGCCGCGAGGCGCTCCTCCTGGAGCTGTCCTACGAGCTCGAGCAGGCCCGCCCCTTCCCGACCCTCCCCTGACGCCGAGCCGGCGTATCAATACGCCGGTTCGACCCGCTGTTCCCGCCGAGCCGGCGTATCAATACGCCGGTTCGGCCCTAGTCACGGCCGGCCACGGCTCGGTCAGCGGGGGACGACGAGCAGCGCCTGGCTGCTGCGGGCGACGGGGCCGAGCTCGTCGTACGCCGTGGACGTCGCGATCCCGACCGAGCCGGGCCCCAGGTGCGTCTCGGCGTCCAAGCAGACCCACTCCCCGACGGGCTCGCGCAGCACGTGGACGGTCAGCTCGGTGTTGAGGAAGCCCCACTCCCGCACGTCGAGCGCCGCGCTCGCGCCCGACGCGGAGTCGATGCAGGTCATCAGCCGGGCCAGCGGCGAGGTCTCCTCACCCTCCACCAGCTCCGGCGCGTGCATCCACACCACGCCCGGACCGGTCTCGGCGACCGAGCCCGAGATCCAGCGCCACTCGACGGCGTCGGTGTAGCCGCCCAGCCACGAGCCCGGCTTCTCCCGAGGTACGCCGGAGGCAGGCCCGTGGCCCGGGCCCGGCCCGACCTCGCCGGGGCCGGCGCCCCGGGGGAAGAGCCAGGCCCGGGCGCTGGCGACGTCGCGTCCGGCGACCGGGTCGTGCAGCACGGCCGAGGCCAGGGCGACCGACCGGCCGGGGCGCTCGAGGCGCGCGGAGGAGACCAGCGGCCCGACGGGCACCGGCCCGAGCAGCTCCATGGTGAACCGCCCGACGACCCGGTCGGCGGCCTCGGGGAGCCGTTCGATCGCGCGGAGGAGAAGGCCCGCCGGAGGGCCGCCGTGCTGGGCTCCCGGAGCCCACGGACCAGCGGTCGAGGAGGTGGCGAGGAAGCCCTCGGAGGGCTGGTCGGAGGGCTGGTCGGAGGTGCGCCCGGGAGCGTCGTCAGGGGTGCCGGTGGGGGTGTAGAAGCAGGAGGTCACGCCCCGATTTTCTCCCACGGGGAAGACTCTGTATGGTTCTGCGTCGTTGCCCCTTTAGCTCAGTCGGCAGAGCGTCTCCATGGTAAGGAGAAGGTCTACGGTTCGATTCCGTAAAGGGGCTCTGGGTCGGGTCGGCGCCGGTCGAAGACCGGGGTCGACCCTCATCCATGTGGCGGGGTAGCTCAGGTGGTTAGAGCACACGGCTCATAATCGTGGTGTCGCGGGTTCGAGTCCCGCCCCCGCTACCACACACTCCGCACACGGACTCCGATCAAGCCCCGATCCAGCAAGGAACCACCATGGCCAGCAAGAGCTCTGACGTTCGCCCCAAGATCACGCTCGCCTGCGTGGACTGCAAGGAGCGGAACTACATCACCAAGAAGAACCGTCGGAACAACCCCGACCGCATGGAGATGAAGAAGTTCTGCCCGCGTTGCCGCACCCACACCGACCACCGCGAGACCCGCTGACCCCAGCGCCTCCCGCACACCGCACGGCCCGCCAGGTCCTCCTGGCGGGCCGTCGGCGTTCCCGGGGGTCGTCAGCCGTCGGTGAGTCCGGTGAGCCGGGACGTCACCCGGCCGGGTCGCACACCGGTCGCGGCCAGTCCTTGACCCGGGAGGTGTCCACGCGCGAGAGCGTGGGGACGAGCGGGCGACCGCCCTGGGACCAGAACGCCCGGGCGCTCGACTCGCTGACCACCCACAAGCCGTCGCCTGTGGCGGCCATGCCCTCGGCGCCGGGCAGGAACGACCGCTGCACGCCCCCCGGCCCCTCGAGCACCCCGCACCGCGTGTGCGAGCGGGCGAACCACACCCCGGTGCGCCCACCCATCCGGGTCCACACCGCACCCTGGGTGTGCGAGGGCACCTTCCGCGAGGACACCGCGTCACCGACGTCCAGGCTCGTGACCCCCGGTGCGAGGACGTCGGACAGGCGGAACCAGTCCAGTGCCGCTCGGCCGGGGTGCACCCGCGAGGGCCGGAACCGGCCCAGCCCGATCCGCCCGTCGGGCGCCAGCACCGTGAACGAGCCCTGCACCGGGTCCTCGAGCCGCCACACCCTCAGGACCTCCAGGGAGTCCGGGTCCAGCAGCCACAACCGTGAACTCTCGGCCAGCCACAGCCCGTGCTGGTCCAGGGCCGCACCACCGCCGTGGCGGCACCCCACCGTCGGCGCGCCGCCCACGTTGCCCTCCACCCGAGCCCGGTTGGCGAGCAGTCGTCCCGTCCTCAGGTCCATCCGCAGCACCCGGCACCACAGTGCCCCCGGCTGGCCCTCGTCGTAGCCGGTCAGCCAGGCGGTGCGTCCCCGCACGGCGACGCCCTGCGGCACGAACGCGCCGGCTCGGCGGGGCGCCCAGACGGCCGCGCACACCGCGTCGGAGACCGGGAGGGCCGTCAGGGGTTCGTCACCGGGCAGGTACGCCGGAGCGCTGCCCCGGACCCGGTCGGAGTCCACCGGCCGGCAGTCCGACAGCCCGGTCGCTGACTCGGCGCGTGTCGGGTCGGACTCGGGGTCGGTCGACGGCGTCGTACAGGCCGAGAGGGCGGTGAGCACCAGGAGGAGCACCAGGACGAGCGCCAGGGCTGACTGCAGGGCCGGCTGCAGGGCCGGGACCGCCGCGACCGTGCCGCGGGCCGTAGGTTGGACCCATGCCAGTCGACCCCTCGATCGTCGGTCGGTCCTTCCCATCCACCCGACCGTATCCCGTCACCGCCGAGGGACTGCGCGCCTTCGCCGCCGCCACCGGAGGGGAGTGGAGCGGCGGGCCCGCGCCGGCGACGTACCCCATCGTGATGGCCTTCGAGGCGATGAACGCCTTCCTCGAGGCCGAGCAGGTCGAGTTGCAGCGCATCGTCCACGGCGAGCAGCGCTTCACCTACGAGCGCCCGGTGGTCGAGGGCGACGTCCTCACCGCCACGCTCACGGTCTCCGGGCTGCGCCAGATCGGCGGCAACGACATCATCAGCACCACCAGCGAGGTCACCGACGCCGACGGCGCCCTGGTCTGCACGACCGGCGCGACGCTGGTGCACCGCGCCGGCACCGAGGGGAGCGACGCATGAGCCTGCCGAGCCGCACGTTCACCGTCACCCGCGCCGACCTCGTCGCGTACGCCGCCGCCAGCGGCGACCACAACCCGATCCACCAGGACGAGGCCGTCGCCACCGCCGTCGGGCTGCCCGGCGTCATCGCGCACGGGATGTACACCATGGCGCTGGCCGCCCGCGCCGTCGCCGACTGGTTCCCCGGCCACGAGGTCGTCTCGCTGGGCTGCAAGTTCACCGCGCCCGTGGTCGTGCCCGCCGAGGGCGGCGTCGAGGTCCTCGTCGAGGGCCAGGAGAAGCCGGGCGACGACGGCACCACCACCGTCGCCCTCACCGTCACCTGTGACGGCGCCAAGGTGCTGGGCGTGCCCAAGGCCGTGCTGAGGCCGGCCCGTGGCTGAGGCCCCCGACCAGGCGCCCGACCAGCCGCCTGCCCAGGCCCCCACCCTGCGCGAGCGCACCACCCTGCGCCTGGGGGGCCCGGCACGCCGCTGGGTCACCGCGACCACCGAGGCCGAGCTGGTCGAGGCCGTCAGCGCCGCCGACGAGGCCGGCGAGCCGGTCCTGGTGCTGGGCGGCGGCAGCAACCTCGTGGTCGCCGACGAGGGCTTCGCCGGCACGGTCGTGGAGGTGGCGACCCACGGGATCGCCAGCGACGTCGAGGGCGACGACCCGACCTGCGGCGGTGCGATGGTCACCGTCGCGGCGGGGGAGTCGTGGGACGGCTTCGTCGCCACCGCCGTCGAGCGCGGCTGGGTCGGCGTCGAGGCGCTGTCCGGCATCCCCGGCTCCGTGGGGGCGACCCCGATCCAGAACGTCGGCGCCTACGGCCAGGACGTCTCCCAGACGATCGCGCAGGTCCGCACCTGGGACCGCCGTGAGCGGACCTTCCGCACCTTCGCCCACGCCGACTGCGACTTCGGCTACCGCCACTCCCGCTTCAAGGCCGACCCGGGCGGCCACGTCGTGGTCTCGGTGACCTTCCAGCTGCGGCTGGGCACCCTCGGCGCCCCGGTCGCGTACGCCGAGCTCGCCCGCGCCCTCGGGGTCGAGACCGGTCAGCGGGCTCCTCTCGCCGACGTGCGCGCCGCGGTCCTCGCGCTGCGCGCGGGCAAGGGGATGGTCCTCGACGCCGCCGACCACGACACGTGGAGCGCCGGGTCGTTCTTCACCAACCCCGTGCTCGACCCCGCCGAGGTGCCCGAGGGGGCGCCGGCCTGGCCGCAGCCCGACGGCACCGTGAAGACGAGCGCCGCCTGGCTGATCGAGCACGCCGGGCTGCCCAAGGGCTGGGGCGCCGAGGTCACCGGCGGACGGGCGACGCTGTCCACCAAGCACACGCTCGCCCTGACCAACCGTGGCGACGCCACGACCGCCGACCTGCTCGGTCTGGCGCGGGCCGTGCAGGAGCGGGTCGACCAGCGCTTCGGCGTACGCCTGGTCAACGAGCCGGTGCTCGTCGGCTGTGCCCTCTGAGGGCGAGCGTCAGTAGCCGGAGGTCCCCGCCGCGATCGCGATGATGGCGACGAACGCCAGGATGCCCAGCACCAGCAGCACGGTGGCGATGATGCCCAGGATCATGCCGGCGCTGGCCTCGCTGCGGCCGCCCTGCTGCCCGCCGGACTCGTCGATCTCGCGGCGCACGCGCGAGCCGAGGTACCACGCGTAGGGGCCCAGCAGCATCGGCAGGCCGCAGACGAAGCCGCCACCCAGCGCGACGATGCCCCACACCAGCGAGGCGTTGGCCTGAGGGTGGGACGGCACGCTGGGGAACTGCTGGTAGCCCGGGTAGCCCTGCCCGTATGCCTGGCCGTACCCCTGCTGCGGGTAGCCCGGCTGACCGTAGGGCTGCTGGCCGTAGCCCTGACCGGGCGGCGGGTAGCCCTGGGCGCCGTAGCCGGGCTGCCCCCACTGCGGCTGACCCTGACCGTACGGCGGCGGGGTGCCCTGCTGGCCCTGCTGCCCGGGCTGCCCCTCCTGCGCGGCCTGCTGCGGGTCGGCGTAGGGGTTGGTCGGGTACGACGGCGGCGCAGGCGGCTCGTTGGCCCCGCTGCCGTAGGGCTGGTGGGTCCAGGGGGTGTTGTCGTCCTCGGGCTCGCGATCGCTCACGTGCCCATCCTCGCAGAGGCGCTCAGGAGCGTGGGTCGTCCGGCCCGGCGAGCCATGCGTCGATGCCCGCCAGCAGCTGCGAGCGCACGTCGGAGGGTGCCTGCGAGGCGCGCACCGACATCCGGGCCAGCTCGGCGAGCGTCGCGTCGTCGAGGTCGTGGGCGGCGCGCATCGTGGCGTACTGCGCAGCCAGCCGGGAGCCGAACAGCAGCGGGTCGTCGGCGCCCAGCGCGATGGTCGCGCCGGCCGAGAGCAGCTCGGGCAGCGGCACCGAGGTGAGGTCGGAGTAGACGCCGAGGGCCACGTTCGACACGGGGCACACCTCCAGGGCCACGCCCGAGGAGACGACCCGCTCCAGGAGCGCGGGGTCCTCCGCGGAGCGCACCCCGTGGCCGAGCCGGTCGGCGTGCAGGTGGTCCAGGCACGTGCGGACGTGGTCGGGACCGCGCAGCTCGCCGCCGTGCGGGACCAGCATCAGCCCGGCGCGCTCGGCGATGGCGAACGCGGGGCCGAAGTCCTCGGTGCTGCCGCGGCGCTCGTCGTTGGACAGCCCGAAGCCCACGACGCCGCGGCCGGCGTACTGCGCGGCGAGGCGGGCCAGCGTCCGCGCGTCCATCGGGTGACGGGTCCGGTTGGCCGCGATGACCACGGCCATGCCCAGGCCGGTCTCCCGGGAGGCCTCGGCCACGGCGTCGAGGACCAGGTCGGTGAACGCGGTGATGCCGCCGAAGCGCGCGGCGTACCCGCTGGGGTCGACCTGGATCTCCAGCCACCCCCCGCCGTCGCGGACGTCGTCCTCCGCGGCCTCGCGCACCAACCGGCGTACGTCGTCCTCGGTCCGCAGCACCGAGCGCGCGACGTCGTAGAGCCGCTGGAAGCGGAACCAGCCCTTCTCGTCGGCGGCCGAGAGGTGCGGCGGCCACTCGGTGACCAGCGAGTCCGGCAGCGAGATGCCGTCGCGCTCGGCGAGCTCGAGCAGCGTGCCGTGGCGCATCGAGCCGGTGAAGTGAAGGTGCAGGTGCGCCTTGGGAAGGGTGTGGAGGTCGCGCACGGCGCCACCCTAGGCACAGCCCCGGCGCGCCGGTGGGACGGTGGGCGTTTGGACGCGGCGTGGACGGCACCCGTAGACTCCCCGCTTGGTGGTCTTCCCCCATGCTTCGGCATGCCCCGGGCTGACCATCGGAGGGCACTAGCTCAACTGGCAGAGCATCGGTCTCCAAAACCGAAGGTTGGGGGTTCAAGTCCCTCGTGCCCTGCAGGACGCACCGACCGCACGGTCGGCTGCGAGCAGCACCAGCAACGATGCGAGAGAGGTGGCGGCGTGACGGACAACGCGGTCCGCGACGACAAGCCCGCGCGCACCAGCCCGGTGACCTTCTACCGACAGGTCGTCGCCGAGCTGCGCAAGGTCGTCTGGCCCACCCAGGACCAGCTGGTCACCTACTTCTTCGTGGTCATGGTGTTCGTGATCGTCATGATGGCGATCATCTCCGCCCTCGACCTCGGCCTGGGCCGCCTGGCCTTCGAGGTGTTCGGCGGCAACGCCGACCAGTGAGGCCACGGTGAGCCCGACGAGACCGATCTCGGGGCCCACCACCGGCGGGCGCAGGCCCGCACCCGGCCCGGCCACGAGCCCGGGCGACGTACGACGTGATGGAGCAGGACGTGACTGAGCAGTTCGAGCCGGCGGAGACCGACGGCACCCTCGACGAGGCCGTCGTGGACGCCGCCGACGAGAGCGCCGAGGAGACCGTCGAGGTCGCTGACGACGCCGTCGACGCCGAGGAGACCGCCGAGGCCGAGGTCGACGAGACCGCCGAGGGCGAGGACGCCGAGGGCGACTCCGAGGAGCCCGACGAGGACGACCCGCTCGAGAAGTTCCGCCGCGAGCTGTGGGCCAAGCCCGGTGACTGGTTCGTCGTGCACACCTACTCCGGCATGGAGAACCGGGTGAAGCAGAACCTCGAGAACCGCGCCATCTCCTTGAACATGGAGGACTACATCCACGAGATCGTGGTCCCCACCGAGGAGGTCGCGGAGATCAAGAACGGCCAGCGCAAGATGGTCAAGCGCACCGTCCTCCCCGGCTACGTCCTGGTCCGCATGGACCTCACCGACGAGTCCTGGTCGGCCGTGCGCCACACGCCCTCGGTCACCGGCTTCGTGGGCAACTCCCACCAGCCCGTCCCGCTCACCATGAGCGAGGTCGAGGACATGCTGGCCCCCGCCGTCGTGGCCCGCGCGGAGGCCGAGGCCGTCGCCGCCGGCACCGCCCCGGTCGGCTCGCCGACCACGGCGAAGAAGCCGGTCGAGGTCGCGGACTTCGCGGTCTCCGACTCCGTCATGGTCGTCGACGGCCCCTTCGCCACGCTGCACGCCACGATCACCGAGATCAACGCCGAGAGCCAGCGCGTCAAGGCCCTGGTGGAGATCTTCGGCCGCGAGACCCCGGTCGAGCTGTCCTTCAGCCAGATCCAGCGCGTCTGACGCACCGGTCGGGTGGCCGCGCCGCCCGGCCCCGCAGATTTGGGCGGACCCCCGGTCCCGTCCCACAATGATCGCTGCGCCTGAAGCAGGCGCAGGTGGCAGAGGCCGCACACGGCGGCCTCGACATGACCACGAGAAGAAAGAGAAGCAGCATGCCTCCGAAGAAGAAGATCGCTGCCCTGGTCAAGGTGCAGCTCCAGGCCGGCGCCGCGTCCCCGGCCCCGCCGGTCGGTACCGCTCTCGGTCCCCACGGCGTCAACATCATGGACTTCTGCAAGGCGTACAACGCCCAGACCGAGTCCATGCGCGGCAACGTCATCCCGGTCGAGATCACGATCTACGAGGACCGGTCCTTCGACTTCATCACGAAGACGCCGCCGGCCGCCGAGCTGATCAAGAAGGCCGCCGGCCTGAAGAAGGGCTCCTCGGTCCCGCACAAGGAGAAGGTCGGCAAGCTGACCAAGGACCAGGTGCGCGAGATCGCCCAGACGAAGCTCCCCGACCTCAACGCGAACGACATCGACGCCGCGATGAAGATCGTCGAGGGCACCGCCCGCTCGATGGGCATCACGACCGACTGACGTCCCGGGGCCCCGCCCCGACGTCGCACCCCTGTGGCAGGGCCGCGCTGGCCCGAGCGACCACACCTGGACCGAGAAGAGAGAACCCAGACATGCAGCGCAGCAAGACCTACCGCGCAGCGGCCGCCTCGTTCGACAAGGACGAGGTCTTCGCCCCGCTCGCCGCGATCAAGATCGCCAAGACCACCTCGAAGAAGAAGTTCGACGAGACCGTCGACGTCGTCATGCGTCTCGGCGTCGACCCCCGCAAGGCCGACCAGATGGTGCGCGGCACCGTCAACCTGCCCCACGGCACCGGCAAGACCGCCAAGGTCCTCGTCTTCGCCGTCGGTGACAAGGCGCAGGCCGCCCTCGACGCCGGTGCCGACGAGGTCGGTGGCGACGAGCTGATCGAGAAGGTGGCCGGCGGCTACCTCGACTTCGACGCCGTGGTCGCCACCCCGGACCTCATGGGCAAGGTCGGTCGCCTCGGCCGCGTGCTCGGTCCCCGTGGCCTCATGCCGAACCCGAAGACCGGCACCGTGACGCCCGACCCGGCCAAGGCCGTGACGGACATCAAGGGCGGCAAGATCGAGTTCCGCGTCGACCGCCACGCCAACCTGCACTTCATCATCGGCAAGGCGTCGTTCTCCGAGGCCGCGCTGGCCGAGAACTACGCCGCCGCCCTCGAGGAGGTGCTGCGTCTCAAGCCGGCCAGCTCCAAGGGCCGCTACATCAAGAAGATCACGGTCTCGACCACCATGGGCCCCGGCGTCCAGGTCGACCCGAACCGCACCAAGAACGTCGCCGCCGAGGACGAGGCCAGCGCCTGAGTCCACGCGGTCGACACCGCTGTACGTCGAAGGCCCGGTCCCCGCGAGGGGGCCGGGCCTTCGTCTGTCTGTGTGGGTGGCTGGCCGGTGGTGGGCCACCGCCGTCACGCCGCGGGGTGGGCGCCGACGGCCGTTGCCGTCACGCCACCGGGGGTGGTGGCGGGGGCCGCTGCGCGCCCCTTCGTCGGAACCACCCCTCTCGCTCGTTCCTCACGAGAGGGGGGCCAAGCCCATCCACCCTCCTCCGGGGCGCACCGCGGCCCCCGCCACCACGCGGGGGGCGCCACGCCACCGGCCGACGCCGCTGTCGCGGCGCGACGGCGGCGGCCGGGGCAAGCCTCAGCTGCTGAGCGCCTCCGCGGCGGCGAGCGCCACGCAGGTGGCGACGCCGGCCATGGCGGTCTCGACCTGGTCCAGCGGCGGGAAGGTCGGGGCGAGGCGGATGTTGCGGTCGCGGGGGTCCTGGCCGTGGGGGAAGGACGCGCCGGCGGGGGTGAGGGCGATGCCGGCCTCCTTGGCCAGCTGCACGACCCGGCTGGCGGTGCCGTCCATGACGTCGAGGTTCACGAAGTAGCCGCCGGTCGGCTCGGTCCACTCCGCCACCTCGAGGCCGGCGAGCTCGGCGGTCAGGGCGGCCTGGACCGCGGCGAACTTCGGCGCGATCAGGTCGCGGTGCTTGCGCATGTGGGCGCGCACGCCGTCGGCGTCGCCGAAGAACTGTACGTGACGCAGGTGGTTGACCTTGTCGGGGCCGATGGAGGCCATGCCGAGGTGCTTCAGGAACCACGCCTTGTTGGTCTCCGACATCGCCATGACCGCGACGCCGGCGCCGGCGAAGGTGATCTTGGAGGTCGAGGCGAACATGATCGGCCGGTCGGGGTGGCCGTTGGCCGCGGCGATCGAGAGGGCGTCGGCGCTCTTGACCTCGGTGTCGGTGAGGTGGTGCAGCGCGTAGGCGTTGTCCCAGAAGACGCGGAAGTCCGGGGCCGCGGTCGGCATCGACATCAGGGCGGTCGCGACCTCGACCGAGCAGGTGGCGCCCGTGGGGTTGGCGTACGTCGGGACGATCCACAGGCCCTTGACCGCGGGGTCGTCGGCGACGAGCGCGCGCACCGCCTCGACGTCGGGGCCGTCCTCGTTCATGGGGACGGTCACCATCTCGATCCCGAAGTCGGCGAGCATCGAGAAGTGCCGGTCGTAGCCGGGGACGGGGCAGACGAACTTCACGACCGGCTCGTCCTTCCACGGACGCTCCGAGCCGGGGCCGCCCCACAGCAGCAGGTCGGTCAGGGCCTGGTGCATCATCGTCAGGCTGGAGTTGCCGCCGCAGATGACCTGCGCGGCCTCGACGCCGAGCAGCTCGGCGAACATCTCGCGCAGCTCGGCCAGGCCCTCGAGCCCGCCGTAGTTGCGCACGTCGGCGCCGCTGCGGTCGGTGTGCCCGGTCGGGAGTGAGAGCAGCGCTTCGGAGAGGTCGAGCTGGTCGCTCGCGGGCTTGCCGCGCGTGAGGTCGAGCGAGAGCCCGCGGTCCTTGAGCTCGGCGTACGCCGCCTGCTTCTCGGCGAGGAAGACAGCCAGCTCGTCGGGGGAGAGGGAGGACAGGGGCGCGCGCTCGGTCATGACCCCGATCCTGCCAGCCCCACCGGCGTGTCCGGTGGGGGTGTCCGTCAGACCGGGAGAAGGGAGGGCTCAGATGAGGATGCCGCGGCTGGCCAGGCCGACCCCGCGGCCGAGGTTGCCGCGGAACATGGCGTCCAGGCGCGGGTTGTCGGCGAGGTCCCACAGCATCTGCGCGACCTGCCAGGCGCCGGCGCGGGCGACGTGGATGCCGAACATCGCGAAGCCGTCGTCGACCCGGCCGCCGATCTCGTCGAGCCGGGCGACGATGCCGTTGGAGAACCAGCCCTTGATCTCGTCGGCCGCCTCCTCCAGCACGCTGTTGGTCGTGGAGAAGTCGACGTGCTCGGGACTGTCGTCGACCGGGTCGACACCGAGCTCGCGGCAGGTCAGCACCACCGCGGAGGGCAGGTCGTGGCAGATGTGGGCGTTCATGCCGGCCAGCGCGAACTGGATGGGGTGGGTGCGTGGCTTGCGGCGGTTCTCGAACAGCGGCGCCCACGCGTCGTTGACCTCGCGGCCCTCGAGGTCCGCGGCGTAGGCCTCGAAGAACAGGTTGGCGAAGTGGACGTCGAGCCGCCCGAGGAACGGCCCGGCGCCGAAGCGGCCCTGGTCGATGGCCACGTCCACGAGCCGGGTGACCTGGTGGTACATCCGGTTGAACGTGGCCACGCCGTCCTCGGCGGGCAGCGCCGATGAGATGGTCTCCATCCGGTCCAGGACGTCGTCGATGCTCTGGGCCTCGGCCCAGCCGGTGCTCGTCACGTGCTCGACCCTGCCCGATTTGGCGCGTCCGTGGGTAACACCTATCGTTACTTCTCGTAACCAGAGACCGCCGGTCGTCCGGCTGCCCAGGCAGTCGGTCCGAAGGCCCCGCGAGAGCGGGCGACCTGCGCAGGTGAGCAGAGCAAGCCGGCCCCGCCGGTCCACGCCCTGAGCGCCTGCGCTCGGGGCGTTCGTCATTCCACGGGTGCTCGCGGTCTCTCCAGCAGAAGTGAGGAGACCCATGGCGCGGGCAGACAAGCAGGCGGCCGTCGCGGAGATCGTTGAGTCGTTCAACGCCTCCGCAGGTGCCGTGCTGACCGAGTACCGCGGTCTCACCGTGAAGGAGCTGCAGGAACTCCGGCGCTCCCTCGGCGAGAACGCTTCGTACGCCGTGGTCAAGAACACGCTGGCCAAGCTGGCCGCCGACGAGGTCGGGATCTCCGGCTTCGACGAGCTGCTGACCGGCCCCACCGCGATCGCCTTCATCAACGGCGACGTGGTCGAGGCCGCCAAGGGCCTGCGTGACTTTGCCAAGGCCAACCCCACCCTCGTGATCAAGGGTGGCGTCCTCGACGGCCAGCCCCTCGACGCGGCCGAGATCGCCAAGCTGGCGGACCTCGAGTCCCGTGAGGTGCTGCTGGGCAAGCTGGCCGGCGCGATGCTCGCGTCGCTCAGCCAGGCCGTCTACCTGCTCAACGCGCCGATCGCCCAGGCCGCCCGCCTCGCGGGTGCGCTGCAGGCCAAGGCCGAGCAGGACCCCTCGATCCTCGCAGGTGGTGCCGGTACGCCGGTCGCCGCCGAGGAGGCCCCCGCCGCGGAGGACACCGCGGCCGAGGCCCCCGCCGACGAGGCCCCGGCACCCGCCGAGGCCTCTGACGAGGGCGACACCGCCGAGGCCTGAGCCACCAGGCTCCGACCCCGGCACACCACCACCTGAAACCCGGCCGACGACCGAGACGTCGCGGCCACCAACGGAAGGAACGCCATCATGGCGAAGCTGAGCACTGACGAGCTCCTCGACGCGTTCAAGGAGATGACCCTCATCGAGCTCTCCGAGTTCGTGAAGCAGTTCGAGGACACCTTCGGCGTCACCGCCGCCGCCCCGGTCGCCGTGGCCGCCGCTCCCGCCGCCGGCGGTGCCGGTGGTGGCGAGGCCGCCGCCGCCGAGCAGGACGAGTTCGACGTCATCCTCGAGGCCGCTGGTGACAAGAAGATCAACGTCATCAAGGAGGTGCGCGCCCTGACCTCCCTCGGTCTGAAGGAGGCCAAGGAGCTGGTCGAGGCCGCCCCGAAGCCGATCCTGGAGAAGGTCGCCAAGGACGCCGCTGAGAAGGCCAAGGAGGCCCTCGAGGGCGCCGGCGCCACCGTCACCGTCAAGTGACCCCCTGACCGGGTGGCGGCTTGCGCCGCCCCCGGTCGCGGCGCCGGCCCCCGGGCCCCCCGGGGCCCGGGGGCGGCCGGGCGTTGGGGCGGGGGCAGGGCGCCGCGCCCGGGGGGGG
>JAYYWX010000101.1:0-16085 GCA_036341255.1 Actinomycetota bacterium
AGTAGCCCTTGTTCCAGCGCGAGCGCTGACGGATCCAGTTGCCGACCTGGGAGTTGGCCTCCTCCAGCGTGGTGGAGTCGATCATCGCGGTGCGGTAGCCCTCGCGGTGCAGCCGGATGCCGAGGTCGGCGTCCTCGGTGACGTTGAAGGGGTCCCAGGCGCCGAGGTCGCGCAGCACCGAGGTGACGAAGTGGTTGGAGGTGCCGCCCAGCGGGATCGGCGACTCCGAGGCGCCCATGGCGGGCAGCACCAGCTCGAAGTGCATGGAGTACTCGTTGGCGAACCAGGCCGTGAGCATGTTCTGGTCCTGGTTGAAGTGGTTGAGCTTGGCCTGGATGCAGACCACGTTGCCCGGGACGCGGGAGAAAGCGATGACCGCCTTCTTGAGCTGGTCGGGGTCGGGGCGGTCCTCGGCGTCGAAGATCACGCAGTAGTCGCCGTGGGAGAGCTGCAGGCCGTAGTTGCAGGCCTTCGGCTTGGTCTTGGGCTGGCTGTCCGGCACGACCACCAGGTGGAAGTGCGGCGGGAGGTCCATCGACCGGATCTTCTCGATGGTCTCCTCGTCGTCCTCCTCGCACAGCAGCTTCACGTCGAGGCGGGTACGGGGGTAGTCCAGCGCGTTGATGTCCCGCACCAGGCGGGAGACGATGCCGGCCTCCTTGTAGAGGGGGACCAGGATGGTGTAGACGGGCAGGTGTCGCTCGTCCAGCATCGCGATCTCGGCGTCGGTCACGTCGGTCTCGAGGTGCGTGCCCAGGGCCCGCAGGGTCAGCCGGAACTTGTAGACCGAGACGAAGAGGTAGGCGAAGCTCGCGGCACCGACCAGGCCGATGAGCGTGCCCATCGGCCAGATGATCGCGCAGATGGCGATCAGGACGAGGGCCATCACCAGGACGGCCTTCTGGGTCGGGGCGATGACCACGTGGGCCGAGGACTCCGGCGCGGACTCCATGAGGAGCTCGGTCGAGACCTGGGCGTAGTGCGCTGAGTGGACCTGCTGGATCAGCTGGTCGAGGTCGGTGCGGTTGGCCAGCAGCTGACGGACCGGCTGGTCGAGGGCCTCCTCGACGGCGCGCAGGTCCTCGGCCTCGAGCGGGCGGGCCACGGCCAGCAGCACCGTGTCGTCGGCCTCGGCGACCGGGACGACCTGCAGCGACTGCGAGAGCGGCTCGGGGAGACGGCGGGTGACGGCCGGGTCGGGTGCGAAGTCGCGCAGGCCGACGCGCTGCATCTGGTGGACCTCCGACAGCGCTGCCACCAGGACGTCCTCGGTGATCGCGCCGTGGGAGACCAGGATGTCGCCCAGGGGGTCGCCGGTGCGGGAGTACTCCAGCGTCGCGCGCTGCAGCTGCTCCTTGGTGACCAGGCCGCTGCGGGTGAGCATCTGGGCCATCTGGGTCCGCGCGCGCCGGGCCTCGGGGCTCTCGACCCGGTCCTCGTCGGGCGGGTAGGTCTCGTCGATCGCGGCGATGATCTCGACGGCCGTGTGGCGCACGAGCAGCACCGGCTGCTCGATCCGCTCCTGGACCACCTCCAGCGCGATCTCGTCGTCGGCGTCGGCCGCAGCCACGAGCACGGTGCCGTCGGCGACGGCGTACGGCATGACCCGGAAGGTGCGGCAGAGACCCTCGGGGAGCAGGTGGCGCAGCTCGACGTCGATGCCGTCACCGAGACGGGCCGCGGCACTCGTGGTGCCGGCGCGGGTGTCGGTGCTCATCGGGCCCCCGCCCCGAAGCCGTAGGAGGTGTCGTCCTCGGTGGACGCGGCGCCGGCGGCCGGAGCGGCCGGGCCGGACTCCTGGCGCGGCTTCATGACCGTCCAGGCCAGGAACGCGACGAGCAGCAGCGCGAGCGGAGCGATGAGGAAGCTCACGAAGACCGCGACGAAGATCAGGAGGGTCAGCACGGCGCCCAGGACGGCGGCGCCGACGCTCTTGCCGCTGCCGCGTGTGCCGCCCTGCCAGGCTCCTGCCTGCACCGTCATCCGCCTGCCCCTCTCCGAAGCCGGCACATGGTCCGCGCCAGCGATGCTTCGACGATATGAGCGGGCGCTCCCACGCGGGGGAACAGCACCTACAAGGTTCGGTAACAGGATCGAGGGGGTCTGTCACCGTCGGTAACAGCCGTCGTGCCGCAGCGCCGTTGCGCCGCGTCGTTGAGCCGCCCGCCGGGACCCGGGACGTCCGCTATCCGGTGCTGGCGAGCCCGTCGGTCCACCACTCCCGGGCGAGCTCGCCCCAGGCCGTGGGGGTGCCCTCGAGGTCGCTCACCAGTGCCATCGGGTCGCCGGGTCGCTCGACCCACACCCACAGCAGCGACCCGATGTCGTGCTCCTCGGCGAACGTGAGGTAGTCCGCCACCCACCCGTCGGTCGGGTCCTCCGCGCCGAGCTCGGTGGTCAGCACGGGGACGAGGTCGGAGAGTGGGGCGATGACCTCCTCCCAGCACGAGGGCCCGCACGCCGCGGTGTCGTAGGCGTGGAACGCCGCCACCAGCTGGTCGTCCTCCGGGGCCCAGTCCAGCCAGGACTCCAGGTCGTTGGCCCGGTCCAGGCCGCTGAGCAGGATCGGCTGCTCGGCGCCGGTGCGTCGGATGGAGTCGACCAGGTCGTCCATGCCCAGGGCCTCGTAGGTGGCCCGTCCGGCGCGTGTCGGGGTCCGGTCGTCGTCGACGGGCACCTCGCAGCCCCCTCGGCTCCAGCACCGCCAGTCCAGCTCGAGGACCGGCCGCCCCCGGGCGTCCACGCGCGAGTGCGGGGCGTGGAAGGCGTCGAAGAGGACCGAGGGGCTGTCGGCGTACTGGGCGGCGACCGAGCGCCAGAAGGCCAACGACTCCGAGTCGGGCATCGCCATGCTGCCGTAGGCCGCGCTGCCGATGCGCTTGCGGCTGTGCAGGTCCAGGACCACCACGAGGCCCTCCTCGTGGAGCGCGTCGACGAACCGCCCCACCGCCCGCCGGTAGCCCTGGGGGGTGCGCTCGACGAAGTCGTCACTGAGCGGGGCGCCGCGGGTGCCGAGCCAGCAGTCCTGGTTGAGGGGCAGGCGCACGGTGTCGGCGCCCCAGGAGGCGAGGAGGGCCGCCTGCTCGGCCTCGGCGTCCTCACCGAGGGAGTCCAGGCCGGAGTAGCCCCAGCCCTGGGCGCAGGCGTACTCGAAACCCGACCAGTTCAGGCCCCGGGGGACCCACGGGTCGCCGGTGCGTGCGTCGACCAGGGTGCCGCCGCGCACGACCGGCTCGGCGGCTGCGGAGACGTCGGGGTCGTCGGGTCGCGAGAGCACCCAGCCCAGGGCGATCGAGGCCAGCACCCCGCCCAGGATGAGCAGGACGACTCCGGCCGCGCCGCGTCGCTGCGCCATGGTCGCCCCCCTCCTGGACCCCCGGCTCGCGCTGCTCCGGGTCGGTGCTTGAGGGATGCTACGGCGGTCCGGGGTCCTACGGTGGGCACATGAGCGAGACCGTCTTCACCTACGCCGCCCCCGCCCTGAAGTTCGGGTCCGGGGCCTCCGCCGAGCTCGGCCACGACCTCGCCGCGCTGGGTGCGCGCCGGATCCTGCTGGTGACCGACCCGGGTGTGGCTGCGACCGGACACCCCGAGCGGATCGCGGAGCAGGTGCGTGCGCGTGGCCTCGAGGTGACGACGTACGACGGTGTGCGCGTCGAGCCCACGGACGCCTCGATGGAGCACGCGATCGCCTTCGCCCGCGACGCCGGCCCCTTCGACGCCGTGCTCGCCGTCGGCGGGGGCTCCTCGATCGACACCGCGAAGGCGGTCAACCTGCTGACCACCAACCCCGGTGAGCTGATGGACTACCTCAACGCCCCGGTCGGGCGGGCCCAGGCGCCGAGCCAGCCGCTGCTGCCGCTGGTGGCGGTGCCCACCACGACCGGCACGGGCTCGGAGTCGACGACCATCTGCGTCCTCGACGTGTTGTCGCTGCACGTGAAGACGGGCATCAGCCACCCGGCGCTGCGCCCGACCATGGCGGTCGTGGACCCGCAGCTGACGATGGGGCAGCCGGCGATGGTGACCGCGGCGGCGGGGATGGACATCCTCTGCCACGCCCTGGAGAGCTGGACCGCCCGGTGGTTCGCCGACTTCGACGCCAAGACGCCCGAGCAGCGGGTGCCCTACTGCGGGGCCAACCCGATCGCGGACCTGTGGGCGCAGCGGGCGATGTCCCTGCTGGCAGGCTCCTTCCGGCGGGCGGTGGCCGACGGCGGTGACGTCGAGGCCCGCGAGCAGATGGCGCTGGCCGCGACCTTCGCGGGGCTCGGCTTCGGCAACGCCGGTGTGCACGTGCCGCACGCCAACGCCTACCCGATCGCCGGTCGGGTGCGCGACTACCGCCCCGAGGGCTACCCCGACGGCGAACCGATCGTGCCGCACGGCATGGCGGTGACGCTGACCGCGCCGGAGGCGTTCCGGTTCACCTTCGAGGCGTCCCCCCAGCGTCACCTCGACGCTGCGCGGCTGCTCGAGCCGGACGTGACGGGTGAGGGACCCGACGTGCTGCCGGGCGTGCTGACGCGGCTGATGCGCGACATCGGCATCCCCAGCGGCCTCGCCGAGATCGGCTACCTCGACTCCGACGTCGACGACCTCGTCGAGGGGGCCCTGAAGCAGCAGCGGCTGCTGGCCACTGCCCCGCGCGAGGTGCACGCCGAGGACCTGGCGACCGTGTTCCGCGACTCCATGCACCACTGGTGAGCAGTGGGATGAGTGGGGGGATGAGCGGAGGGATGGGCGGCCGCGACGAGCGCTTGCGCGAGCTCGTCCGCGTCGCCATGGCGCTGGCCTGTGCGGCGTACGCCGGGGTGCTGCTCGTCGCGGCCGTCACCCCCCCGGACCGGGTGCCGATCCACTTCGGGCCCGGGGGCGAGGCCGACCGGGTCGTCGGGCGGCAGGAGGCGTTGGTCACGTTCGCCGTGCTGGGCCTGGGGATCGCGGTGCTCATGGTGGGACTGGCGCGGTGGATGCGGACGGCGCCCCTGACAATGGTGAACGTGCCGCACAAGGACTGGTGGACCGCGACCCCTGCCCGGGAGACCCGGCTGCGCGCGCGGCTGGAGACCGACATGCTGGGGATCGGTGCGCTGACGATGGTCCTGCTGGTGGTCGTGCAGGCCGTCACCGTGCGTGCCGCGGACGACCCGACGCCGTCGCTGGGCCCGGTGGCCGTGGCCGCCATCGTGGGGTACGTCGCCCTGCTGCTGGTCGGCGTGCTGTGGATCGCGACCCGTCGCTACCGTCCGGGGACCGTGTCGTGACCGCCACCCAGGACCGCGCCGACACCCACGACCTGACCGCCGCACTGCGCGCCGCGGGCGTGGGCGACGTCGACGACTCCACGCTGGCCCGGGCGCTCTACTCCACCGACGCCTCGCTCTATCGCGTGCCCCCGCAGGTGGTCGTGCGACCGCGCGATCGCGACGAGCTGCTGGCCACCTTGTCGGTGGCCCGCGAGACCGGCACGGCGCTGACGATGCGTGGCGCCGGGACCTCCATCGCCGGCAACGCCGTCGGGCCGGGCATCGTCGTGGACACGACCAAGCACCTCAACCGGGTGCTGGCGATCGACCCCGGGGCCCGCACCGCCGTGGTCGAGCCCGGCGCCGTGCACGCCGACCTGCAGCGCGCCGCGGCGCCGCACGGGCTGCGCTTCGGCCCCGACCCCTCGACGCACCCGCGCTGCACCATCGGCGGGATGATCGGCAACAACGCGTGCGGCTCCCGGGCGCTGGGCTACGGCCGCACGGCGGACAACGTGCTCGGCCTCGACGTCGCCTTCGGCACCGGCGAGGTGTGGAGCGGCGGAGCCTCGCCGGTGGTCGAGGGCCTCACCGGCGTCGTGGACGCCGACCTCGGCCACGTGCGCACCCACTTCGGCCGCTTCACCCGCCAGGTCAGCGGCTACTCCCTCGAGCACCTGCTCCCGGAGAACGGACGCTCCGTCGAGCGGTTCCTGGTCGGCTCCGAGGGCACGCTGGGCGTCGTCCTCGGCGCGACCGTCCGCCTGGTCGACGACCGGGTCACCCGGCACCTGCTGGTGCTCGGCTACCCCTCGATGGTCGACGCCGCCGAGGCCGTCCCCGCGCTGCTGGCGGTCGGTCCGCTGGTGGCCTGCGAGGGTCTCGACGCCCGCATCGTCGACCTGGTGCGCGCCGGCGGCGGGTCGGTGCCCGACCTGCCCCGCGGCGGCGGCTGGCTCTTCGTGGAGTACACCGACGCCGGGCTCGAGCAGGCGCTCGTCGCGGCGGGGTCGGCGCTCGAGCACCGCGTGGTCACCGACGCCCGTGAGGCCGCGGCGCTGTGGCGGATCCGCGAGGACGGCGCCGGGCTGGCCGCGCGCAGCCTCGGGCGACCGGCGTACTCCGGGTGGGAGGACGCCGCGGTGCCACCCGAGCGCCTCGGGGCCTGGCTGCGCGACTTCGACGAGCTGCTCGGTGCCCACGACCTGCAGGGCGTGCCCTACGGCCACTTCGGCGACGGCTGCGTCCACGTGCGCATCGACTTCGACTTCGGCGACCGGCAGAGCGACCCCGACGCCGGGCGCCGCCGGTTCCGCGAGTTCCTCCTGGCCTGCGCCGAGAAGCTGCGCGAGCACGGCGGCTCGCTGTCCGGTGAGCACGGCGACGGTCGTGCCCGCTCCGAGCTGCTGTCGGTGATGTACGACGCGGAGTCGCTGAGGCTCTTCGGCGCGGTCAAGGCGGTCTGCGACCCCGAGAACGTGCTCAATCCCGGCGTGCTCGTCGACCCTGACCCGATCGACGCCCACCTGCGCCCCGCACGCCCGCGCCGCGAGCCGCGCACCGCGCTGCGGCTGCTCCACGACGGCGGGTCCCTGGGCGACGCCGTCCACCGCTGCACCGGCGTCGGCAAGTGCGTCGCGCCCCAGGTCGCCGGCCAGGGCTCAGGTGTCATGTGCCCGTCGTGGCAGGCGACCCGCGACGAGAAGGACTCCACCCGCGGCCGCTCGCGGGTCCTGCAGGAGGCGCTCGACGGCACGCTCGTCGGCGGGCTGGGTGACCCGGCCGTCGCCGGGGCGCTCGACCTCTGCCTGGCCTGCAAGGGTTGTGCGTCGGACTGCCCGACCGGTGTCGACATGGCGACCTACAAGTCCGAGGCCCTCCACCAGAGGTACGACGGGGACGGCTCCACCGAGCGTCGCCCCCGCTCCCACCGGCTGCTCGGCCGGCTGCCGAAGTGGGCAGCGCTGGCCGCGCCGGTGGCGCCGGTGGTCAACGCCTCGCTGAAGGTGCCGGCGTTCGCCAAACTCGCCCGGGCGACCGCGGGGGTCGACCAGCGTCGCTCGCTGCCGACCTTCGCGACCCGCACCCTGCGCCGGTCCGCAACCACGGCCCGCCTGCCCGAGACGCCCGACGTGTGGGTGTGGGCCGACTCCTTCACCGACCACTTCCTGCCCGGCTCGGGCCACGCCGCGATCCGGGTGCTGGAGGCGGCGGGCCTGACCGTGCGCGTGATCGAGGACGACGCCTGCTGCGGGCTCACCTGGATCACCACCGGCCAGCTCACCGAGGCCAAGCGGATCGCTGCCCGCACGGCTGCCACGCTCGCGCCCTACGTCGCCTCCGGGGTGCCGGTGCTGGGGCTGGAGCCCTCCTGCACCGCGACGCTCCGCAGCGACCTGGTCGAGCTCAGCGACGACCCGCGCGCCGTCGAGGTGGCCGGGGGAGTGCTGACGTTCGCCGAGCTGGTCGCGCGCCTGGACGCCGCCCGCCCCGGAGGGCTTGGCCTCCCGGACCTCACCGGCGTCGAGGTCGTCGCCCAGCCGCACTGCCACCAGCACGCGGTGATGGGGTGGGACGCCGACCAGCGGCTGCTGGAGCGCCTCGGCGCCACGGTCACCCGGGTGCCGGGCTGCTGCGGCCTCGCCGGCAACTTCGGGATGGAGAAGGGGCACTACGAGGTCTCGGTCGCGGTCGCGGAGACGCACCTGCTGCCGACGGTGCGGTCCCACCCCGACGCCGTGGTGCTCGCCGACGGGATGTCCTGCAAGGTGCAGCTCGACGACCTCGCGGACGTCCCGGCGATGCACCTCGCCGAGCTCCTCGCCTCTAGGCTCGAGTCGTGAACCCCAAGCACCGGCGCCTGATCATCCCCGCCGCGCTGGGGATCCTGCTGCTGATCGTCGTCGTCGCCGCCATCGTCTGAGCCGACCATGGCCGAGCCGCTGCTGCGCACCCTCGCCCGCCTGCGGGCCGAGCTCCTCGCCCCTGACACGTTGGTCCGGGCGGTGGCCTCGGGCCGCCGCCGCGAGGGCGAGCCGCGCTGGCGCCGCGTCGAGCTCCGCCCCGTGGACCTCAAGGCCGGCCGGCACCTGCAGCTGACGGCGTACGACGCGACGCAGGCGCACACCAGCAACCACCTCTTCGGCGACGAGCCGGCCGCGGGCCCCGCAGCCGAGGCGCTGGACGCGCTGCTCTTCGACGAGCCGTTCGGCAACTGGCACGTCGAGACCACCACGCACACCCACCAGCTGCGGGTCACCAAGAAGGGCGAGGGCCTGCTGCACTCGGCGGCCCGCAAGGAGGCCGTGCAGGCCGAGCGCGGGCACGACCGCGACAAGGAGCGGCTGCTCGAGGAGTCCGACCCGGTGTTCCGGGCGCTCGGGCTCACCGACGCCCAGGGGCGGGTCAAGCCCAGCCGCCAGGCCAAGCTGCGCCAGGTCGAGGAGTTCCTGCGCCAGCTCGACGCGGCGCTCTCCGACGCCCGGTCGCGCGGCGCGCTGCGCCGACCGACGCCGGAGGAGCCGCTGCGCGTGGTCGACCTCGGCTGCGGCAACGCCTACCTCACCTTCGCCGCCCACCGCTTCCTCACCCACGTGCGCGGTCTCCCGGTGCACCTCGTGGGGGCCGACGTGAAGCAGCAGTCGGCCGACCACAACGGCGAGGTCGCAGCCTCGCTCGGCGTCGACGAGCAGATGTCGTTCGCGGTCGGCACCATCGGCGACGTCGTGGTCGACCCGCCCCCCGACGTGGTGCTGGCGCTGCACGCCTGCGACACCGCCACCGACGACGCGCTCGCGCGGGCCGTGGGCTGGCAGGCGCCCGTCGTGCTCGCGGCGCCCTGCTGCCACCACGACGTGGCGGCCCAGCTGCGCAGGGCGCCGACCCCGTCGCCGTACTCCGCCCTCACCCGGCACGGCATCCTGCGCGAGCGCTTCGCCGACACGTTGACCGACGCCCTGCGGGCCTCGCTGATGCGGCAGCAGGGCTACCGGGTCGACGTGGTGGAGTTCGTGGGCTCCGAGCACACCCCACGCAACACCATGCTGCGTGCGGTCCGCACGGGCTCGCCGGTGCGCGGTGGCTCGGTGGTCTCGGAGTACGACGAGCTCGTCGCCACCTGGCAGCTGCGGCCGCGGTTGGCGGAGCTGCTGGCAGGAGCGGGCCAGGGATCGGGCGGGGCGTGAGCCGACTGCTCGCGGTGCTGGTCGCCCTGCCGTTCCTGGCCGGGGGAGTCACCGCGGCCCTGACCGCCGACCGCGGTGAGGTCGTGGCGACCTTCACCGACCCGGAGATCGTGGAATCCTCGGGCCTGGTCGTGCGGGGCGGGCTGCTGTCGACCATCAACGACTCCGGCGACACCGGCCGGGTCTTCACCGTCGCCCTGGACGGCGCGGAGGCGGGCGGGACCGTGGGCGTCACGCGGTTCGCCGAGTCCCCGGTGGACATGGAGGCGCTGGCACCCGCCGGCCCGGGCGAGGTCTGGGTCGGGGACATCGGCGACAACGGCGCTGCCCGCAGCTCGATCTCGGTCACCCGCGTCCCGGTCGGGCGGGGTGAGCGCAGCGGCACCTACCCCACCTACGACCTCGTGTACGCCGACGGGCCGCGCGACGCGGAGACGCTGCTGGCCCACCCGCGCACCGGCCGGCTCTACGTCGTGTCCAAGCAGGTCTTCGGCGGCGTCCTCTACGCGGCGCCCCGGCGCCTGGACCCGGACCGCCCGAACCAGCTGCGCCCGGTCGCCGACGCGATCCCGATCGCCACCGACGGCGCGTTCTGGCCCGACGGGAAGCACCTCGTGGTCCGCGGCTACGCGCGGGCGATCGTCTACGCCTGGCCCTCGATGCGGGCCGTCGGCGACCTGTCGCTGCCGGACCAGGACCAGGGCGAGGGGATCGCGGTGACCCCCGACGGGCGGGTGCTGGTCTCCACCGAGGGGCAGTTCACCGATGTGCTGGAGGTGCGGCTGCCGAGGGACGTGCGGCAGGCGGTGGCCCCGACCCCGGAGCCGGCCGAACCCTCGGCCACGCCGGAGGGGGAGGTCGACGCGACCGACGAGCCCGCGGCCGAGGACGCCACGACGGCGGGGGGCCTCGCGTCGCTGGGGGGCGTGATGGCTGTCTTCGTGGGCCTCATCGCCCTCCTGGGTGTGGTCGGCTGGGTGGTCCGTCGGCGCTGAGGCCGACCTACGGTTCAGGCCATGGTGCGGCTGCGCAGGACCTCTCCCGACCAGCCCGGGTGGACCCGGCGCCGGGCCGGGCGCGGGTTCGTCTACCTCGATGCCGCCGGCGAGCGGCTGCCGGACGAGGACGCCGACCGGGTCCGGTCGCTGGTGATCCCGCCCGCCTGGCGCGACGTGTGGGTGACGCCGTACGAGAACGGGCACCTGCAGGCGGTGGGCACCGACGACGCGGGGCGGCGGCAGTACCTCTACCACCCGGCCTGGCGGGAGAAGCGGGACCAGGAGAAGTTCGAGCGGGTGCTGCTGTTCGGCAAGGCGCTGGTCAAGGCCCGCGAGCGGGTCGTCGGTGACCTCGGTCGCGAGGGGATGCCGTTGGAGCGGGCGTGCGCGGCGGCGGTGCGGCTGCTCGACCTCGGCTACTTCCGCATCGGCAACGACGTGTACGCCGACGAGAACGGCTCCTTCGGCCTGACCACGCTCGAGCGGCGGCACGTGCGGCGGCGCCAGGACAAGCTGGTCTTCGCCTTCGTCGGGAAGTCCGGCGTCGAGCACCGGGTGGAGATCGACGACCTGGTGGTGATCGAGGCGGTCGAGATCATGCGTCGACGCCGCGCCGAGGACCCTCGGCTGCTGTCCTACAAGCTGTCGCGGTCCTGGCGCTCGGTGCTGCCCGAGCTCGTCAACGACTACGTGCGGGACACCACCGGCGTGGAGGCGACTGCCAAGGACTTCCGCACCTGGCACGCCACCGTGCTTGCTGCGGCGGCGCTCGCCGAGACCCCCGAGCACGGGGAGAGCGCGGCCTCGCGCAAGCGGGCGGTCGCGGGCGCGATGAAGGAGGTCTCGGGCTTCCTGGGCAACACCCCGACCCTGGCGCGCTCGTCCTACGTCGACCCGCGGGTGATCGAGGCCTACGAGGAGGGGCGCACCATCGAGCGCACGACCCGTCGGACCTACGACACCCCCGACCAGCGGCAGGCGGCGCTGGAGCGGGCGACCCTGAAGCTGCTGAGCTGAAGCTGCTGACCTGAAGCTGCTCAGCCGAGCCGCTCGAGCACCCAGTCCAGGCAGCGGGTCAGGGCCAGCACGTCGTCGGGGTCGATCGCGGGGAACATCGCGACGCGCAGCTGGTTGCGGCCCAGCTTGCGGTAGGGGTCGGTGTCGAGGATCCCGTTGGCCCGCAGCACCCGCAGCACGTCCTCGAAGTCCAGCGGGGGGTGCAGGTCGAGGGTGCCGACGACGTGGCTGCGGTGCGCCGGGTCGGCCACGAACGGCGTGACCCAGGAGGCCTGCTCGGCCCAGGCGTAGAGGTGCGCGGCCGAGGCGCGGGTGCGGGCCACGGTGGCGTCGAGGCCGCCGAGGGAGAGCATCCACTCCAGCTGGGCGTCCATGAGGAACAGCGTCGCCACCGAGGGCGTGTTGTAGGTCTGGTCCTTGCGGGAGTTGTCGATCGCGGTGGGCAGGTCGAAGAACGCCGGGACGTGCCGGTCGCTCGCCCCGATCCGCCGGGCCCGCTCGAGCGCGCGGGGCGACATCAGCGCGACCCACAGCCCGCCGTCGGAGGAGAAGCCCTTCTGCGGGGCGAAGTAGTAGACGTCGACCTCGGCCAGGTCGACCGGCAGGCCGCCGGCGCCGGACGTGGCGTCCACGAGCACCAGGGCGTCCTCGTCGATGCCGGCCGGACGCAGGACCGGGGCCATCACGCCGGTCGAGGTCTCGTTGTGCGCCCAGGCGTAGGCGTCCACGCCCTCGAGGGCCTCGGGGGTCGCGAGCGAGCCCGGCTCGGCCCGCACCAGCGACGGCTCGGCCAGCCACGGTGCCGCCGCGGCAGCGGTGGCGAACTTGCCGGTGAACTCGCCGTAGACCAGGTGCTGGGAGCGGTGCTCGACGAGGCCGTGGGTCGCCACGTCCCAGAACGCCGTGGAGCCGCCGACGCCGAGGACCACCTCGTAGCCCTCGGGCAGCGAGAACAGCGTCGCGAGCCGCTCCTTGACCCGGCCGACCAGCGACCGGACCGGGGTCTGCCGGTGGGAGGTCCCCATCAGCGTCGTACCCGTGGCGGCGAGGGCGTCGAGATGCTCGACGCGCACCTTCGAGGGGCCGGAGCCGAAGCGGCCGTCGCGGGGGAGCAGGTCGGCGGGGATGCGCAGGTCCGACGTCACGGCGCCCATCATCCCAGGCGTGTCGACGCGGTTCCCCACCTGTCCGCCAGGGTAAAGAGGGGGCCATGACCACTCCCCACGGCCACGAGGGCCACGGACTGCCCCGCACGGCCGGCACCCGCACCACCCTGCGCGTGATCGGCGTCGTGCTGCTCGTCGTCGGCGTGCCGGTGTTCGCGTGGGGCGTCTACACCGTCTTCACCTACGACGGCTACGACGGTCCCCCGGGGCTCGCGATCCTGGCGTTCCTGGGTGGGCTGCCGCTCATCGGGACCGGGCTCATGGCGCTCAACGTCGGCACCATCGGCTCCCAGTCGCGCTACGTCGCCGGCGAGACGATGCCGACGTTGAAGCAGTCGGCCGCCTACCTCTCCGACGGGGAGGGCATCATGGGCGTCGGCCGCACCGTCGACGACGCCAGTCACGGCACTGACGGGGCCCGCCGGGCCGCGGCCACCGGACCGTTCTGCCGCTCCTGCGGCGTGCGCAACGACGAGGACGCGCGATTCTGTGACGGATGTGGGACCTCGCTGGCCTGAGGGCTGGAACATCTCCCAGGTCGGCTACGGCGACCCCGAGGTGGCACTGCTCGTCGAGCAGGTGCAGGCGTTCTACGTCGAGCGCTACGGCGGCCCCGACGAGACGCCGCTGGACCCGTTGATGTTCCAGCCGCCGCACGGCAGCTTCTTCCTCGGCCACCTCGACGGTACGCCGGTGGCGACCGGCGCCTGGCGGCGAACCTCCGCCGCCGTGGTGCCCGGACTGCCGTCCGACGCGCCGATCGCGGAGGTCAAGCGGATGTTCGTGGTGCCGGCCGCCCAGCGCCGTGGCCTGGCCCGGCTGGTGCTGGCCCACCTCGAGCGCACGGCCGCCGTGTCCGGTGTCCGGGCGATGGTCCTGGAGACCGGTGCGGCCCAGCCCGAGGCGATCGCGCTCTACACCTCCAGCGGCTACGAGCCGGTCCCCGGCTTCGGTCACTACCGTGACTCGCCGCTCTCGCGGTGCTTCGGCAAGGTCCTCGCCTGAGCGACCGGCCGGCGCTGTGGTGCTCTAGATCCCAGCGGTCACCGGCGTACCCCCGGGGCGCGCGCGTCGTTGAGTGGGACGTGAAGAAGCAGCAGGTCAGCGCCGAGCTCCAGCGGATCGTCGTCGAGACGCTCGCCCGGTTGGGGCGCGCCTTCGCCGAGCGCGACGTGGACGCCGCCGTCGCCTGCTTCACCCCCGACGGCGCCGCCTACGGCGACGACCTCGGGGAGCACGCCCACGGCCACGAGGAGCTGGCCTTCTTCCTCGCCGAGGTCTTCGAGGAGCCCTTCGTCATGGGCTGGGAGGTCGGTGAGGTCTGGGCGCGCCACCGCGGCGACGTGCTGTGGTTCGTGGCCCGCACCGAGGCCGTGCTGACCTACCCGGAGGGCATCGTCGAGCGGGTGCCCTTCCAGCTGTCGGGCACCCTGAGCCACGCCCGCAGGCACGGGTGGCGCTTCGAGCTCTTCAACGGCACCCAGCCGGTCACCCAGGCGCGCGAGCTGCTCGTCGGCGTCTGACCCCGGCTGGCGCGATCCCGGGACAGGGATCGCTCCCTCTGCCTACCCTCGTCCCCTCGACCGCGGGGAGGCGGCCGAGGAGTCTCGTTCTCGGAGGGATCCACCATGCTCGTGCCCGTTCGTCGCGCCCTGAGGTCGCTCGTCGTCGGCCTGCTGCCCGTGCTGCTGCTGGCCGGTGTCCTCACGGTGGCGACCGTGCCCCCGGCCGGCGCCGCGATCGAGGACTTCGCGCGCTACCAGCCCGAGGAGAAGTGCAGCCCGAAGGCCAAGCCGGGGGCGGCGTACCTCAGCGGCTGGCTGGTCCGGAAGTACGGCGGTGGACGCGGCCGCGTCGGTGCCGCCTGCACCACGTCGATCTCCGAGCACCAGGAGGGCCGGGCCGTCGACTGGTCCAACGACGCCACCACCCAGGCCGGTCGCAAGCGGGTCAAGGCGTTCCTGAAGGACGTGCTCGCCGAGGACCACCGCGAGCGCCCGGCGGCGAAGGCCCGCCGGATGGGGATCATGTACATCATCTGGAACGACCAGATGTACGCCGCGTGGCGCGGCTTCGAGCCGACCGACTACCTCTCCTCCTCGTGCAAGCGGAGGAAGAAGTGCTCCAAGACCCTGCGCCACCGCGACCACGTGCACATCTCGCTGTCGCGGCAGGGCGGCTTCGGCAACACCAGCTTCTACGAGGGCCGGGTGGAGAAGGACAAGAAGAAGGACTGAACGACGAAGCCCGCCGGTCGAGGAGGTTGCGCTGCAACCGTCTCGAGACCAGCGGGCTCCGGTCGGGGCTCAGGCCCAGGCGTCGTCCCAGCCCTCGACGTCGCTGGCCGGGCGCGGGGCCGGGCCGGCGTAGACCGCCGACGGGCGGATCAGGCGACCGGTGGTCTTCTGCTCCAGGATGTGCGCAGACCAGCCGCCGGTGCGGGCGCAGGTGAACATCGAGGTGAACATGTTGGCCGGCACCTCGGCGAAGTCCAGGACGATGGCGGCCCAGAACTCCACGTTGGTCTCGAGCACGCGGTCGGGGCGACGCTCGCGCAGCTCCTTGAGCGCGGCCTGCTCCAGCGCCTCGGCCACGGCGTAGCGCGGGGCGTCGAGCTCCTTGGCGGTGCGGCGCAGCACGCGGGCGCGCGGGTCCTCGGCGCGGTAGACGCGGTGCCCGAAGCCCATCAGGCGCTCGCCGCGGTCCAGGATGCCCTTGACGTAGGCGTCGGCGTCGCCGGACTGCTCGACGTCGCTGATCATGCCGAGCACGCGCGAGGGGGCGCCGCCGTGCAGCGGGCCGCTCATCGCGCCGATGGCGCCGGAGAACGCCGCGGCGACGTCGGCGCCGGTGGAGGTGATGACGCGCGCGGTGAACGTCGAGGCGTTCATGCCGTGCTCGGCCGCGGAGGACCAGTAGGCGTCGATCGCCTTGACGTGCTTCGGGTCGGCCTCGCCCTTCCACCGGATCAGGAACTTCTCGGCGAGCGTCTTGCCCTCGTCGACGATCTTCTGGGGGACGACCGGCTTGTCGAGGCCGCGTGCGGACTGCGCGGCGTACGACAGCACCATGACGGCGACGCGGGCGAGGTCCTCGCGCGCCTGCTCGTCGGAGATGTCGTAGGTCTGGCCGAAGCCGAAGGCCGGCGCGAGCATCGCGATCGCGGCCTGGACGTCCACGCGGACGTCGCCGGTGTGGACCGGGATGTTGTAGGCCTCGGCCGGCGGGAGGCCGGGGGTGTAGGCGCCGTCGATCAGCAGGCCCCACACGTGCTCGAACGGCACCCGGCCGACGATGTCCTCGATGTCGACGCCGCGGTAGCGGAGCGCGGAGCCCTCCTTGTCCGGCTCGGCGATCTGGGTCTCGAAGGCGATGACGCCCTCCAGTCCGTGGTGCACCTCAGGCATGTCGACTCCTTCGTCGTCCTACGTGGTCCGTCTCGTCCGTCTCGTCCGGCCGGGTCGCGGCCGG